>JBGAKX010000070.1:0-23762 GCA_044224215.1 Blastocatellia bacterium | reverse complement strand
CGGCAGGTTCGTCGGATTCCAGACGGGTTGGCTGATCTACGTCGGTCGTGTGACGAGCATCGGCGCAAACGTCAACCTGCTGGCGACCTACCTTGCGAGCTTCATTCCGGGCGCCGATCACGGGTGGTGGCGCATCGGCGTCGTGTTCGTCGTCATCGCGATCTTCACCGTGCTGAACGTCGTCGGCGTCAAGCAGGGCATGTCGACGGTGGCGGTGCTGACGTTCTTCAAGCTGATTCCGCTCGTCGTGTTCATCGTCGTCGGGTTGGCATACGTGCGGGCGGAACCGTTCGCTCCGACGGTGTTTCCCGGCGTCGGATCGTTTGGCGAGGCCGTGCTGCTCGTGTTCTATGCCTTCATCGGATTCGAGGGCGCGGTGATCCCGGCCGGCGAAACGCGCGATCCCCAGCGCAACATCCCGCGCGCGCTGATCGCGGTGGCAGCGATCACGACCGTGCTCTACCTTCTGATCCAGATCGTTTCGGTCGGCGTCCTCCCGGACCTCGCTTCGTCGACCCGGCCGCTCGCCGACGTCGCGGCGATCTCGCTCGGCGCTTTTGGTGTCGTGCTCATGTCGGTGGGCGCGATCGTGTCGATCCTCGGCAACACGGCGGCGTCGCTGCTGTCCGCTCCGCGCATGACGTATGCCCTCGCGCGCGATCACAATCTGCCGCGGTGGTTCGGCAACGTGCATGAGCGCTACCGGACGCCGTACAACTCGGTGATCGTGTACGGCGCCATCGCGTTCGTGCTTGCCGCAACTGGAACCTTCACGTGGCTCGCCGGCATGAGCTCGTTCATTCGAATTCTCGGATATTGCATGTGTATCGCCGCGATCCCGCGGCTCAAGGCGCGATTCGGATCGGCGCCGATGGCGTTCCGCATGCCGGGCGGCTACTTCATTCCGGGCGTGGCGCTCGTCATCTGCGCCTGGCTTGCGTCGCTCGTGAAACTCGACGCCGTGCTGTTTACGCTCGGATTCGTCGCCGCCGGCGCGGTGCTGTACCGGCTCGGTCGCAGATCGCACCCCGTCGAATCCTGAAATTTTCCCGCATCCGGCAGCCGCGCGCGTGCGTACAATCCGCGTCAGGCTCGACCGGAGCCCCCAAGGAGACCCCCATGTCCCAAGATCCCAAGCCGATTCCCGCCGACGATCCGTCACAGATTCTCACGCAGATGACGAACGGCTTCATCCTGACCAAACTGCTACACACCGTTGCCACGCTCGGCATCGCGGACTTGCTCGCGGATGGTCCGAAGCCGGTTGCGGAACTGGCGGCGTCCACGGGAACGCATGCGGACTCGCTGTACCGCGTCTTGCGTGCGCTTGCCTCCAGCGGCGTTTTCGCGGAGGGCGAGGAGCGTGTGTTTCAGCTGACGCCGATAGCGAACCTGCTGAGGTCGGACGTCGAAGGCTCGATGCGCGCGTGGACACGCATGCGTGCGGACGACTGGATCTGGCAGTCCTACGCAGCCTTCGAATATTCACTCAGAACGGGCGCCCCTTCGTTCCAACACGTCTTTGGCACCGGCGTCTGGGAGTACCTCGGGGAGCATCCTGAACAGGGTGCGAATTTCGACCAGGCGATGACGAGCCTGTCGAACGGGCTGAACCAGCCCGTGGTCGCCGCGTACGACTTCACGCCGTTTCACACCGTGTGCGACATCGCCGGCGGACACGGCAGTCTCATCTCCACCATGCTGCAGTCGTCACCCGCGCTCCGCGGAATCCTGTTCGACGCGCACCGGGTGCTGGCCGGCGCCGGCGACACGCTCGCGTCGTATGGGGTTGCGGATCGCTGCACGCTGTTTGGCGGCGACTTCTTCGAATCGGTGCCTGACGGCGCGGATCTCTACACGATGAAGTTCATCATCCACGACTGGGACGACGAGCGGTCGCGGATCATCCTCAACAACATCCGGAAGGTCATCCCGGCGAACGGCAAGCTGCTGCTGTTCGAGTCGGTGATCCTCCCCGGAAACGAGCCGTCGTTCGGAAAGCTGATCGACATCGAGATGCTGACGATCCCGGGCGGACGCGAGCGCAGCGAACGCGAGTTCGCGCAGTTGTTCAGCGGCGCGGGGTTTCGGCTGACGCGTGTCATCCCGACGGCGTGCCCGCTGAGCGTGATCGAGGCGGAGCCTGTGTAAGAGTAGCCGCAGATTTACGCGAATTTGCGCGAATCTGCGGCGTTTCTTCACCCGATGATCGGTTCCTCGGAAGGTTTGGGTTCCGCCGGGGCCTCGCGTTCCCGCAGGTACCTCACCTCGTACAGATCCGTGCGGCGGTCGTTCCAGTTCAGCACGCTGCCCGACTGTTTGTGCGTTCGGAGCAGCTCCAGGTCGAGGTCCTGAAAGATCACCGTCTCGATGTTCGGCGAGCACTCCGCAGCAATGGCATCCCGCGTGAACGGTATGTCCGACGGCGTGAAGATCCCCGATTGCGCGTAGTGAATGTCGAGGTTGTCCACGAATGGCAGATTGCCCACGCTGCCGGCGATCGCAACGTAGATCTGGTTCTCGACGCATCGCGCCTGCGCGCAGTAGCGCACGCGCAGGTACGCGTACCGCTCGTCCGTGCAGAACGGAACGAAGATGATCTGCGCGCCCTTCTCCACCGCGATCCGCGTGAGCTCGGGAAACTCGATGTCGTAGCAGATCTGGATCGCGATCTTCCCGCGGTCGGTGTCGAACACCTCAACGCTGTCGCCGGGCTTCACGCCCCACCACTCGCGCTCGCTCGGCGTGATGTGCAGCTTGTACTGCTTCTCGAGCGTGCCGTCGCGCCTGAACAGGTACGCGATGTTGTAGAGCGACTCGTCCTCCATCGTGAAGTGCGACCCGCCGATGATGTTGACGTTGTACTTCACCGCAAGCTGCGTGAAGAGCTCGAGATACAGGGTCGTGAAATCGGCCAGCTCGCGCATCGCGATCGACGGGTGCTCGGCGCGAATGAACGACAACAGCTGCGTTGTCAGCATCTCGGGGAACAGGATGAAGTCGCACTTGTAGTCCGACGCGACGTCGACAAAGTACGCGCACTGGTGCGAGAAATCCTCAAAGCTCGTGATCTGGCGCATCTGGTACTGCACGACGCAGACCCGGACCGGCGCAACCCAGATGAACTTGCCGCGTGACGGCGGGACATAGTCGATATTGGTCCACTCGAGGAACGTCGCGTACCCCATCGACTCCTTGTCTTCGGCGAGGTAGTTCGGGATCAGCCGCTTGAGCACGAAGCCGTTGGCGATCTGCTTGGAGAGCACCTGGTCCATCAGGTCCTTGCTCATGACGCGATCGATGTACTCGCGCGCGCTCATCTCGGTGGCGTACTTGCCGTATCCGGGGATCCGGCCGCCGATGACGATCCGCATGAGGTTCTTCTCGCGCGCGAGGTTCTTTCGCGCGTCGTAGAGGCGCCGCGCCAGTTTGAGCCCGCGCGCCGACGGATCGACCATCATCTCGATCCCGTAGAGGGTGTTGCCCTGCGCGTTGTGGTTCCGGATGTAGCCGTTGTCGGAGATCTCTTCCCAGCTCTGCCAGTCCTTGTAGAGCGCAAAGTCGAGAATCACGCTCGACGACGACGCCACGAGCCGACCGAGGTATTCGACGCCGATCTGGCCTTCGGGAAAGATCGAGATCTGGCTTTCAAACTGGTCGTGCGTCCACGGTTCCATGCCGGGAAAGCACTTCTGCTGCAGTTCGACGATGCTGTCGTAGTCGGACAGCCGGAGCGGTCGGATCAAGACGTTCTTTTCGTACTTCTGGAGATTCAGTTTTCCGGCGTGCTTGCCCATGGCATGAATAATAGCCGATAACGGGGATAACGGAGCTGGCGCGGTAGCGCTCAGGCCCCAATCAAAGCCCACACACGACAGCAGGATCATCGGTGCGCGCTATTCACGTTAGGGCCTGAGCGCTACCGCGCCCAGCTCCGTTATCGTAGCCCGCTGTGGGCGCAAATCGCGCCGTAAAATGCCGCAGAAAAGGCGGTTGCTCGACAATCCGGAATCCCCGGATCGACTCGCGCCTCGCCGCGACCGCCAGCGCCGCCTCGATCACGTAGTCGATATGGCTCTGCGTGTACGCCCGCCGGGGGATCGCCAGCCGTACCAGCTCGCTGCGCGCGGGCGTCTCGGCGCCCGTTTCGTGGTCGACCTTGCCGAACATGACCGACCCGATCTCGACCGAGCGAATCCCCGCTTCGCGGTACAACTCGACGGCGAGCGCCTGGCCCGGGTACTCGAGCGGAGGAATGTGCGGCAGAAACGACGCCGCGTCGACATAGATCGCGTGCCCGCCCGGCGGCTGCACGATCGGCACGCCTCCCTCCGCGAGGTGCTCGCCGAGGTAGCGCGTCGAAGCGAACCGGTATTCAAGGTAGTCCTCGTGGAGCACCTCTTCGAGCCCGACGGCGATCGCTTCAAGGTCGCGGCCCGCAAGCCCGCCGTACGTCGGGAACCCTTCGGTCAGGATCAGCAGGTCCTTCTCCTGCCGCGCGAGGTTGTCGTCGTTCGTGCACAGAAACCCGCCGATGTTCGCGAGCCCATCCTTCTTGGCCGACATCGTGCAGCCGTCGGCGTGCGCGAACAGCTCTTGTGCGATCTCCTTGACCGGAATGTTCTCGTATCCGGGCTCGCGCTGCTTGATGAAGTATGCGTTCTCGGCAAACCGGCACGCGTCGATGTAGAGCGGTATCCCGTGCTCGTGGCAGACATGCCGGACCTCGCGGACGTTCTGCATCGAGACCGGCTGCCCGCCGCCCGAGTTGTTCGTGACCGTCAGCATCGCAAGCGGAATGCGGTCGGCGCCGACGCGGTCGATGAGCGCCTTGAGCGCGTCGACGTCCATGTTTCCCTTGAACGGGTGGGACGCCTGCAGGTCGGCGACTTCGGGGCTCGGCAGATCGACGGCCTCGGCGCCCAGAAACTCGATGTTGGCGCGCGTCGTGTCAAAGTGAATGTTGTTCGGCACGACGTGGCCCTTGCGGCAGAGCGTCGTGAAGAGGATGCGTTCCGCCGCGCGCCCCTGGTGCGTCGGGATGACGTGCTTGAATCCGAAGATCCCGCGGACGCTCTTCTCGAACCGTGCGTAGCTCGGGCTGCCGGCGTAGGACTCGTCGCCGCGCATGATCGCCGCCCACTGATCGGAGCTCATTGCCGACGTGCCGCTGTCGGTGAGCAGGTCGATGATGACGTCCTCTGCTGGCACCTGGAACAGGTTGTAGCCGGCGGCGGCGAGAAACCGTTCGCGCTCGTCGCGCGTCGTCATGCGGATCGGTTCGACGGTCTTGACTCGATACGGTTCGATGATGGTCTTCATGGACGCTCCCGGGAGACAGCGTGGAAAAAGAAATCGCGGCCGGAGCAAACGAGTCGCTCCGGCCGCAGGGTACGACCACACTTTGCGAGACGGCAACAGTTTAGGTCGTTCGGCATCCCGCGTCTGTGACGTGCGTCACGTTTCGAGCGCGCGGGTGTGGAACCCTGCGATCTCGCCCGAGGGGGAGCGGCCGATGACGATGACGTCGATCTCGACCGATCCGATCTTGAAGACGTGAATGTCCGTAAGTTCTTCCGACAGAAGCTTTTCGAGTCGCTTGAAGCGACGGATCGCGGTGCGTTCCTCCGCGCCGTCCCATTCGTGGGACTCGGTGAGCGGTCGGAAGAAGTCCTCGAACGCAACCTCGTGGAACCGGTCGCGCGTGGTGCGGCCGGTGATCCGGCGCGCGGCGACGGCGAGCGAGCCAGGCCGCGGTGGGTTGACGAACGGAACGAGCGGCGCGTCGGTCTCGCTCAGGAAGAGCAGGCCGCGCGTGGCGGAGTCGAGCTGTTTGGCGAGCGAAGATGTCGGTTCGGTCATCGGTTCGCGCGGACGCACCGCGGGCGTGAGTATAGCCGACAATGCCGGGGCCAGGAGCAGCGCAGCCGCGAGGATCATCAGGCGCCTCCGTTGGAGTGGACACGCTGGATGATCGGCTCAAAGGGCGGTGAAGTTGCGTGGGATCAAACAAGAGAAGATTCACGCAAAGACGCAAAGCCCGCAAAGACGGCAATTCGACAATTCAGACTCTTGCGTCTTTGCGGACCTTTGCGGCTTTGCGTGAAATCTCCCTTTGCTTGCTAGTTCCCTGCCGCGGCTGCGGCCTTTGCAGGGCGCTGGAACGGCGACGACGCGAGCCACTGAGGCATCGCATCGGCCGCCGCCAGCCGCATCCCCACCACGAGCCCGATCGTCGCCACCGTCCGCGCACCGCCCCAGTCCCAGTCCGCGCCGATGACGTCCGTCGTCTGGTGGTAGTCCTTCTCGAGCCACTCGTTCGCGCGCTTGATCCACACCTCGGTCGGCCCGTCCGGCCCTCCGAGCAGCATCAGCGCCGGCACGCCCTTCTTCACGAACGCGTAGTGGTCCGACCGGTAGAACGCCTTCTCCTCCGGCATCGGGTCCGGCACGGACCGCATTCCCGTCGCCACGACCGCCTGCTCGAACACCGTCCCGATATCCGAGTACTCCGCCCCAAATCCCACGACCTGCTTCACCGGGCCGTAGATCTCGGTCCCGATACCGTCGTAGTTGATGTTCGCCGCGACGTTCTCGAGCGGCCACGTCGGATGATCCGCCCAGTACTTTGCGCCGAGCAGTCCGTACTCCTCGCCCGTGACGGCCAGAAACACGATCGAGCGGCGTGGTCGGTTCTTGTCCTTCGACATCGCCTCGGCGATTGCGATGATCTCGCCGACGCCGAGCGCATTGTCCGCGGCGCCCGGGTAGTAACCGCCCGAGTTCGTCAGTCCGAACGCGTCGTAGTGCGCCGTATAGAGGATCGCCTGCGCCTTGAGCGTGGGATCGGAGCCCTCGAGCACCGCCGCGACGTTGCTTCCCTTGCCTTCCTTGCGGTCGACGATGATCGTCATGTTGCCGGTGGTGCCGAGCGCCCGCGACGCGAACTCACCCGTTTCGGCCTTTGCCTTTGCATCGGCGAACGTCGCACCCGACGCGGCGAAGAGCTTTTCAGCGCCCGCCGAGCTCGTCAGGACGATGGGCGGAAGCTGGAACGGCATCTGCGCGACGCTCGCGAGCGAGACGCTGCGACGCGTCAGGTAGCCGGAGATCTTCGAGAACGAACGCTCGGGCGTGTCGTACCCGGCAACGACAATGCCCGCGACGCCCCGCTGCACCAGACCGCCGATCAGTGTCTGCTGGTTGACCGACTTGGTCCACTTCGCTTCGTCGCTGTTCTTTGGCCGTCCCGACAGAACGACGACGATCTTTCCCTTCACGTCGAGTCCGGCAAAGTCGTCGCGTGCGAGATCCGTGGACGCCACGCCGTAGCCGACGAACACGAGGTCGCCCGAGGCGCTCGTCTTGTCCATCGTGAACGGTGGCGCAGGGCCGAACTCTTCGCCGAACTTGAGCGCAACGGTCCCCGCGGTGACGCTTGACTCGGAATTGATCTGCGAGCTCTTGAACGCGACCGACTGAAGGTACGTGCCGTTCTCACCCGCCGGTTTGAGTCCGAGCGCCGCGAACTGGTCGGCGATCCACTGCGCGGCGCGGTCGCCACCCGGAGTCGCCGTCCCACGTCCCTTCCATGTCCTTGGCCGAAAGCACCGTGACGGTGTTCTGGATCGTCTTGGCGTTCACGTGGTCCAAGGTCGCCCGCTCCGCCTTTGACAGCGGAACGGCGGCCACAGGGGCCGCAGCCGGCGTCGCGGAACCGGCCGCTTTCGGCGGCGGCATCTGCGCAAGTGCTGTGAATGAAAGGGATAGGATCGCCGTGGCCGTCTGTGCCAGGGCGAAAACGCGACGGTTCGAGGTCATTCAGGGCTCCATGAAACTGGTGTGGATGTGTATCGGAACCACCTTTATACGCTTCCTTGCGGCAAATGTTGCCGCGACGCCCTGACAACTGAGCTGGGCGCGGTAGCGCCTTGCCCAGTTGCGCTACCGCGCGGGTGAGCTGGACGGTTCAACTTAATTGCCCGCCTACGAACGTTGGGGCCTGAAGCGCTACCGCGCTCAGCTCAGATACCGGCATGGCTCCGATACCGGCGCAGTTCTTTGCTATCGTCCATCGCATGCCGCGCACCCCACGAGACTGGACCGCCGACCTCTACCCCGAGCTCGACCAGGTCGCCGCGTTCAAGAACCGGTTCAAGGGCAAGATCCTCTCCCTGCGCGACCTCGGGCTGCGGCGACCGATGGAGGCCGAAGCCCTCGGCCATGTCTGCGTCCGCGAAGCGGTCATGCGCCGAACGAGCGCACTCTGGGCGCACAAAGACCTGCTGCCCGAAGCCGAGGCCGCCGCCGCCGAGATCGCCAGGCCTCCGCGCGGAACGCGCGCGGCGGGAGGAAGCAAGACGGCTCGAGCGGATCGCCCGCATCACCGAGGCCCTCGACGACGTCACGTGGATGACGGCCGAGGATCGCGCGCTTGCGCGCACGCACCTCGAGTCGCTCCCCGTCGAAGAGATCTCACGCGGCGCCATCGAACGGCGCCTGCTCGCGCGCCGGCTCGCGCGCGCAATCGAGGGGCTTCCAAGACTCACCGCTCGCAGCACCCGCATCGCCATCGCCGCCGACATTCGCTTCTCGGCATTCGGCCGCGAGATCACCGAAACGTGGGACCCGGTCACCACGATCGATCTCACGCCCGAGCTCGAACAACTGCTGTTCAACGACGACCTCGCCCCATTCCGCGCAGCCGTGCAGGAGACGGCCCGCGCCGCGGCCGCCGCCGCGGTGTCCGAGCTTCGCGTCAGGCTGTTTGCGACGATCGCCGAAGCCGGACGAACGATCGAGGAGACCGTGGCGCTCGTCGAATTCACCGAACCGACGGACGTCGAGCGCGTCCGCGCATCCCTCGTCGACCACGCCGTCCAGCGTCTCGAGAGCTCGGGCGAACGCGCGCTCGCAACGCTCCAGAAGAGCCTGCGCGACATCGCCGCCGACCTCATCTGGTCGCGCAGGCGAGACCTGCTGCGCGCGGGACGCGCATCGCGCGAAGGCCAGTGGACGGTCGCCGGCGATCGTCGCAACCCGGTGCTCGTCTACACGATCCAGCCTCAGGTGACGGCGCTCGGCGAGGTCTTCACGGCGCGGATCGATCGAAAGGTCTCGCTTCCGCGCGATCTTCGCGAAGCGCTGTTCCGCCAGCCCTTCGACGTCTTCACCGCGATCGCCGAGACCTACGTGGCCGAGCAGATCGACGACGAGCACGCCGAGCTCGAACGCGTGATGGGAAATCTCACGTCGCGAATCGCCAAGATCGAATCGGTCCCCGGGCTCGACACGAGGATGCTCGCGAACACGCTCCGAACCGAGTTCGCGGCAAAGCGGTTCGAGCCGCAGGCGGTCGCGTCTCGCATCAAGGCGCTCGTCGAGCGGCTGACAAAGCAGGCTCGCGAGACCGAGGCGGTTCAGGACCTGCTCGTGCGCGCGCGGTTCGCGCACTATTCCGACTTCTTCACGACGGCGCGTTCGCTCACGCGCAAACTGCTGCTCTTTGTCGGACCGACGAACAGCGGAAAGACCTACCACGCGCTCAACGCGCTCGCCGAGGGGCAGTCGGGCGCGTATCTCGCGCCGCTGCGGCTGCTGGCGCTCGAAGGCCAGGAGGAGCTCGAGAAGCGTGGATGCGTGACAAGCTTTCTGACCGGCGAGGAGCGCGACCTGCGCGAGGGGTCGTCGTTCACGTCGAGCACGATCGAGATGCTCAACCTCGACCGGATCGTCGACGCGGTCGTCGTCGACGAGGTGCAGTTGCTGTCGGATCCGGACCGCGGCTGGGCATGGTCGGCGGCCGTCATCGGCGCGCCGGCGTCGAAGGTCATCATGACGGGGTCGCCCGACGCGGTGCCGCTCGTCACCGAGCTCGCCGAATATCTCGGCGAGCCGCTCGAGATCGTCGAGCTCGCGCGGTTCACGCCGCTCGAGGTCCACGACGAGGTAACCGATCTCGACGACGTCGCGCCGGGCACCGCGATCGTGTGTTTTTCGCGCCGCGACGTGCTTGGCCTCAAGCAGTATCTCGAGCACCGTCATCGCGTGTCGGTCATCTATGGCAACCTGTCGCCGCAGGTCCGCCGCGAGGAGGCGCGCCGGTTCCGCAGCGGCGAGACGAGCGTGCTGGTTGCAACCGACGCGATCGCGCTCGGTCTGAACCTTCCGATTCGAACCGTTGTCTTCTACACGACGTGGAAATGGAACGGCCGCGAGGACACGCGGCTGTCGTCGAGCGAGGTGCGGCAGATCGGCGGGCGGGCCGGACGCTTCGGGAAGCACGACGCCGGATTTGTGGGCGCGCTGTCGTATGCCGACCTCGAGCACATCCGCGCAGCGTTCGAGGAGCCGATCGTTCCGCTTCCGATCTCGGCACAGGTGCGGCCGAGCCAGCAGCACATCCTGACGATGAGCGAGGTGCTGTCGTCAAAGAGTCTCGCGCGACTGCTCGACGTGTTCCGCCGGCGGATCTCGTTCGACGCGGAGCACCTCGTGGCGTCGGTGCCTGACGACATGCTCGATCTCGCGGCGCTCGGCGATTCGGCGGGGCTGCCGCTCGAGGACCGGTTCGTCTTTGCGTGCGCGCCGGTCGACGTCCGGAACGGCTACATGATGCGGAACTTCCAGATGTGGCTGCACTCGTTCGCCGAGGGGCGCCCGAGCCGTGTCGACCGGCTGCCGTCGCGGTATGAGCATTCAACGGGCGAGTCGGACCCGGAGGCGTTCTATCACGCCGAGGTGCTGGTCAAGACGCTGACCGTCTATGCGTGGCTCGCGTATCGATATGCGCGGCTCTTCCCGGAGCTCGACGAGTGCGACAGGCAGCGCGGTGTGCTGAACGGGTACATCGAGCGGACGCTTCGCAAGAAGGGCCGGATGCGGCGGTGTTCGAGCTGCGGGAACGCGCTCCCTCCGCTGTCGCAGTAAACGGGATAACCAAACCCCGACGATCGCCGGCGCTTCCGGCTTCGCGAAACGGCGGCGATAACGATCGCCTGCAAACGAGTGAACCCGACGATCGCCGGATTGCCGGATTGTTCGGTGCACGGCTTCGGTGAGCAACGTCCAACGTGATAACTGAGCTGAGCCCGGTAGGGCTCAGGCCCCAAGGCGTGAGGGCGCGTGGGCGAGATGAACCGTTCAACCACCGGCCCGGTTACGATCGTTGGGGCCTGAGCGCTACCGCGCCCAGCTCCGTTGCCGGATTGTTCGGTGCACGGCTTCGGTGAGCAGCGTCCAACGTGATAACTGAGCTGAGCCCGGTAGGGCTCAGGCCCCAACGATCGCCTGCAAACGAGTGAACTGAACCGTTCATTCACATTCGCGGTCGCGAACCTTGGGGCCTGAGCGCTACCGCGCCCAGCTCCGTTGCCGGCAATGTGGCTACTTCGCCTTCAGCGGGTCGTATTCGTGAATCGGTTCGAACGTCTTTGAGAGCGTCTCTTCCTCGAGCGCGAGCGGAAGGCCTTCGCCGTCGACGCGCGCGAGCACGACGGTGATGTTGTCTTCGCCGCCGCGCGCGTTCGCGAGGCTCACGAGCCGCGAGCACCCTGCGGCAAAGCTCGGGGCGCCGAGCGCGGCGCCGAGCATGTCGAGCTCCTTCACCTTCCCCGATAACCCGTCCGAGCAGATGAGGAAGATGTCGCCGCGCCGCAGCTCGAGCCGCCCGAGCGCGACCGAGATCGTCGGCTTCTGACCCATCGCCTGGAGAATCACGTTGCGGTGCGCCGACGTTTCGGCCTGTTCGCGCGTGATGGCGCCGGATGCGACCAGCAGTTCGACATAGCTCTGGTCCTTGGTGACCTGCCGGATGAATCCGTTTCGGATCAGGTACGCGCGCGAGTCGCCGACCGACGCAAAGTACGCGTAGGACCGGTGGACGAGCACGGCGGTGAGCGTCGCACCCATGCCACGGCGCCCTTCGGTCTGGGCCGCGTTCCACACGTCGTGGTTGGCCTTCTCCACTGCGATCTTCATCGAGTCCTGGATGGCGGCCCAGTTGCTGCCGTCGCCGAGGTGCGCGCGGAGCGAATCCACGACGAGCGTGCTTGCGACATCGCCGGCCTGCGCACCGCCCATTCCGTCGGACACGCCCAGCAGCACGCCGCGTTCGCCGACGGTGACGGACACCGTGACGGAATTCCCACCGACATCGCCCGACGTCAGGTCGGCGATGACGAAGGCGTCTTCGTTGTGCTGTCGGACCCGGCCGACGTCGGTCTGGCCGCTCGCCTGCACTCGAACTTCCAGTGGTGCGCCACTCATTCCAGGAGTCCTCCGTTCAGTCGCAGTGTAGGGCATGTGATACCACAGGACGGAATGCGGAGCGACACCGGAGCGACGCAGAGCCGGCCCCATCAGGGATTGGGGCAACAAGAGGGGCCGTGCGGGAGTGCGGAACTCAGAACCGTGCGCCAAGCCGAACGAGGTTTTCCGCCAGTTCGTCGAAGTTCTCGAGATATTTCAAGGGGAGCGATTTGAGCTCGCGTGCCAGGTTCGCCGACTTGCACCCGCCTGCCCAGACCTCCGTTCCCGCCGGCATCTCCGAGCACAGCTTCTCGAGCGCCGCGACTGCCGCACCCGGTTCCGACGCGCCTGTGACACCGATGACCGCGGCGCGTGCCTTGGTGGCGCGAACGGCCCCGGCGATCTCGTCCGTCGGAAGGTCGGGACCGAGATACACGGTATCGAGTCCTCCGCCTGCGGCCAGCATCGCCGCAGAAAGGACTCCGAACTCATGCCGCTCGCCGGCTGGCGTGCCAAAGACAAGGGTCGCGGCCGGGCGCGGCGCCGTGTGAAGGCGCGCGAGCGTCCCAAGCAGGTTCCGCAGGCCCGCCGATGCGACGTGCTCCTGGGCGATCGATAGCGCGCCCGAAAGCCACCGTTCCCCGGTCCATTCCATGAGCGGCTGCACCACCGTGAGTATCAGCTCCCGGGCGGTAAGGAGTGCCGCAAGCCTTCCAAGCTCTCGATCGAGCGTCGCGACGTCAAATCGCTCGATCGCCCGGCGAGCTGCATCCAGGGAGATCCTGACCGTGTCGCCCTCCGGTTGCGGCTCGGCTGAGCGGCCTTCCCCGGCTCGCGATGCTGTGAGCACGCTCAGCTGCTCGTCCGACAATCCAGCTATCTGGCCGATGGCGTGCCCGCGAGACACCGCATCGCGCAACTGACCCAGACGGCATACGTCATCCTCTGAATAGAGCCGCCCCCGATTCCCCCGTTGCGGCGTGACCGCCTCGTACCTGCGCTCCCACGCCCTCAGCGTCTCAACGCTGAGGCCCGTGATTCGGGAAACGGCGCGAATAGGATAGAGCGGTTTCCCGGTATGCATTTCACTCGGCACGATCGGATTGTAGCGGTCGGCACCCCCCTTGTCAATATTTTGTCCAGTTGATGTACAATATTTGTACTTGACAAGTCCTGTGCACAGTATGTATCGTCATCTCCGTTGAGCAGCATGCCCTGCAGCGAGACGAGTCGTCGGGACGGCCGGCACCGCTGACCGGGTTCTTGAAATGGAACAACAAACACGGGCGAACTGGAATTCGCCCAAGGAGTACACGATGAAGGCAAGAGTATTTGGCGCAGTAGCGGCACTCGCGATAGTTGCAGCGATCACACTTTCTCCGAGCGCAGCGGTGGCTGGCGGACAGAAGGACATTGTTGACACCGCGGTCAAGGCGGGCAATTTCAAGACGCTTGCGGCGGCTCTGCAGGCGGCGGGTCTTGTTGACACATTGAAGGGAGCTGGGCCGTTCACGGTCTTTGCGCCGACCGACGAGGCTTTTGCAAAGCTGCCGGCGGGCACGGTCGAGATGCTTCTCAAGCCCGAGAACAAGGACAAGCTCGTCAAGATCCTGACCTACCACGTGGTGGCGGGCGACGTGACGTCCAAGAACCTGCTCGAGATGAAGGCAACGAAGATGGGCGATTTCGAGGTCAAGTCACTCGAGGGCGATGCGATCGACGTCAAGTTCTCCGGCAACTCGGTGATGGTCGATGGCGCAACGGTCATCATGGCTGATGTGAAGGCATCCAACGGCGTCATTCATGCGATCGACACCGTGATCATGCCGGGTAGCTAGCCGTTGATAGCCACGACGTGGCGTTTCGGGGCGCGGTCACGGCCGCGCCCCGTCCTTTCACTACCAGGGGTATTCAAATGTTGACATGCATGGAACTCGGCGATTCGGACGCTTTCGAGACTCTCGCGCGATATCGGTCGGTCGAGCGTGCCGCTGTGGCACAACTTCCGACGCGCTATGGCAAGGCGGTGATGTTCGGATATCGGAGCGTTCACGACTCGAGCGAGCATCTTGCGCTCGTGTTCGGCTCGCCGGCGCGTGAAGAGGCTCCACTCGTCAGAATCCACTCGGAGTGCTTCACCGGTGACGTGTTCGGATCGCTCCGCTGCGATTGCGGCCCGCAGCTCGATGCGGCGCTGCGCCAGATTGCCGGCAACGGTTCGGGTGTCGTCATCTACCTGCGCCAGGAGGGCCGGGGCATCGGCCTTCTCAACAAGTTGCGTGCGTACGCGCTGCAGGAGGACGGACTCGACACCGTCGATGCGAATAGAGCGCTCGGCTTTGCTGACGATCTGCGGGACTATCGGATCGGGGCGGACATGCTCGCCGACCTCGGCATAGGGACCATCCGGCTTCTCAGCAACAACCCCGACAAGATTCGCGGTCTTGTGCAGTGGGGAATCCAGGTCGTGGCGCGCGAACCGCTCGTCATCGAACCGGTGACCGAGAACATCGCGTACATCCGTGCCAAGGAGCAGCGTATGGGCCATCTCTACCGGGTGTCGAATGAGCTCGGCATCACCCCAACATTCGGCGACGTCCAGAAGCGTGGGTGAGCGTTCCAATCGCTCGCGATTCGTGAATAATAGCGCCGGCCGAACCCTTCAACTGGCAGGGCGTTCCGATGGCGAGATACCACCTGGCAATACCGACGCTTCCGACATCCGACGTGCCGGCGACGGTTGCCTTCTACCGCGACCTGCTCGGATTCGACGTCGCGGCACTGTGGCCCGAGGACGCGCCGACGTTCTGCATCCTTATAAAGGATACGGTGGAGCTCTCGTTCACGGCAGCTCCGGAAGGCTGGCATGCCGACCGTTCCGTGTCGATGCGTCTCCGAGTCGATAACGCGCTCGAGATCTTCGAACGCATCCGCGAACGCGTCGAGGTCGAGTGGGGGCCGGAAGTCTACGACTACGGTTGCCGCGAGTTTTCGGTCAAGGACTGCAACGGCTACAGCCTGATCTTTACCGAAGAGACCGACGACGAGCCGACCTGCCGCGTCGTCGGGGGCGAGGACGATGAGGACCCGCCGCCAAAATCGTGAACGGCCACGGGGTCGTGTGGCACGATCTGACAGGCCAAGACCCGGGCTCAGGGTTTAATTCCGACCCCCTCCCCCACAAATTGATTGATGCGGCACGGAATTGGTGGTACATGGTGTCGAATGACATTCGTGACACCGTTTTCACTGTCGCCCGATCCGGCGTATCTCTATTTGACGCCGAATTTGGACGCTACGCTCCACAAGTGCCGCTATACGATCGACTACCGACAGGGGCTGTCGTGCATCCTCGGTGACGTCGGTGTCGGCAAGAGCACGATCCTCAGAACGGTTTACAACGAGTACGCCGAGCGGGACGACGTCGTGACGGTGATGATTCCCTCTCCGAACTTCGCGACCGACTTTGCGCTCGTGAAATCGCTGTGCCTGGACATGGGGCTCGCGCCGCGGCGGTCGATGCTCGACCAGGAGGGTGAGCTCCGCGCGTTCCTGATCAATCTGTATGCAGAGGGAAAGAACGCGGTCGTGCTGATCGACGAAGCGCAGCGGCTGACGGGCAAGATGCTCGAGGTCGTGCGAGTGCTTCTGAACTTCGAGACCGACAACGCCAAGCTGGTCCAGATCATTCTCGCCGCGCAGCTCGAGCTCCGCGACAAGCTGAAGGATGCGAGCAAGAAGGCGATCCGGTCGCGCATCTTCGCGCCGTCGCTGCTGGCGCCGCTGACGCTCGACGAGACGGCGGGCATGATCGAGTTTCGGTGCAGTCGGTTTGGGACGCACAATCCGTTTGGCGCCGATGCGGTCCAGGCGATCTATGAAGCGTCGGGCGGCGTGCCGCGCGAAGCGTTGAAGATCTGCAGCATCGCTTGGGACATGGCGCGGCTGCGGGGCGTCGAGAGCGTGCCCCCCGAGGCGATTCAAGCCGCGGCGGCCGAGTTGGCGATGGCATAGGTGATCGTGGATGGCTGAACCGCAAAAGCCAGCGTGGGGGAGTTACGCCGACCTGAAGCGCATCCAGCGCGAGCGCGATCTCGCGCAACAGGCGGCGCAGCAGGCGCCGCACGTCGCACCGCCTTCCCCCACACCGGCGCCGGTTGAAACCGTCGAACCGGTTTCGCCGACGGTTCCCGGCCCCCCGCCGGCCGAGGTCGCTCAGCCGACGACGCCTGTTCCAGCCGCAGAGCCAAGCGGTCATCTCGCGAAGCCCTCAGTTCCCGTTTCAGAGCCGACTGTGGATGCGTCGACGCCGGCTCCGGCCGCAGTTGCACAGCCGTCCGTGGATGCCCCGCCGCCCGCTCCGGCCACAGTTGGACAGCCGACCGGGAATGCCCCGCCGCCCGCTCCGGCCACAGTGGCGCCGACCGGGAATGCCCCGCCGCCCGCCCGGTCAGTTCCACGCCTGACCGACTCGACCGCTTCGGATTCTCAAACCGGGCACCCAGACTCCGGGCACCCGCAAATCGGGCACCCGACTATCGAGCACCCACAATCCGGGCACCCACAAGTTGGACACCCGAATATCGGGCACCCGCAAAATGAGCACCCAAATTCCGGGCACCCACAAATCGGGCACCAAGAATCCGTCATTCCGGGCACCCAGGAATCGGACACCCAGTCACCCAAACTCCGGGCACCCGGGCACCCACGTGCGGGCACCCAGTCACCCAGTTTGCGGGTGTCCGATTCAAAACAAACCGGGCACCCGGGCACCCGCAAACCGGGCACCCAAAGTGCGTCTAACGCGCCGGCGCAGCCGCGCTACACGACGTCCGATGCGGAACCGCGCGAGAGCCCCTTCTGGCCCTCGCGAAAGTTCAAGACCAGGCTCAACCTCAGGTTCCCGGGTGATCTCGCCCAGGAGCTCGAGAAGTTCTGCCAGCGAAACGGTCTCTCCAAGCAGGATGCGGCTGAAATCGCCATTCGCAGGCTGATCGCCGACGATCGTGCACAAAACCGGGCACCCAGTCAGCTTCAAACCGGGCACCCACAAACCGGGCACCAGGACCTGTGGGTGCCCGAAAAGCCACATGATCATGATGACGAAGATGATGACAGAATCATCATCTACCAGCAGATGACGGGCAACCGGGTGAACGCCAGGGACAGGGCGGCATTCGCCGAGGTCCGTCACCTGCACGTCGACGTCATCCGCGAAGGCATCCGCCTGTCGGTCGAACGTGCCCCCGCGCCGGTCAAGTCGTTCCGGTACTGTCTCGGCGCAATCCTCGAGGTCGCGGCACGGTCCGCGCCAGCCGCACCCGTCAAGCGCCCGGCCCCGGTGCCCGAGATCCCGCAGCGTCCCGTCGAGGAGACGATTCTGCTCGCGCGCGCGGTCATCCGCCAGATCCGACAGGACACGCCATCGGTAGGCGCCCCCGAGCTCGAATCGGCGCTCCTGGCGTGGGCTGCCGAGCAGGGGCTTGCCGACGCGGCGACGATTGTCGACACGGCGCTCGACGCAGAATCCAGCGACGAATGATGGCGCTGAGGTTCCACGTTGTGCGCGCCCAGTTTTTACGATCCCTATATCTCGTTGAATCTTTTGGCTCCGCGGCCCGTATCGAACAGACCAGGGATGTGAAACAATTGGGGGAATTTGGAAAAGCACAATTGGCCCGGAACCGGGGAATCCTCAACCTCTGCCTTGTCTCGCTCCTGTTTCTGGCGCCGCTTACCGGCTGCAAGACCAGCAGCGCGACCTCGGCGACCGGGTCGGGACCGGGCGCCGGAGAACCGCGCCCGGTGCAGCTCGTTGCAGCCGAAGAGCGCCAGCTGACCGAGAACGTCGTCGGAAACGGAACGCTCGCCGCCGACGAGGAGTCGGCCCTCGCGTTCAAGGTGGCGGGCCGGCTCGCGTCGATCCGGATCGACCTAGGTTCCGTCGTGAAGAAGGGTGACGAGATCGGGCGACTCGACACGACCGACTTTGAGTTGCGCGTCCGCCAGGCTGAAGCCGCGTTGCAGCAGGCGCGCGTGCGGCTTGGGCTCGATCCCGCGGGAACGAGCGACACGGTTGATCCCGAGACGACAGGCACGGTCCGGCAGGCGCGCGCAGTGCTCGACGAGGCGTCCAAGAATCGCGCACGGGGCGAGAAACTCGCCGCGAGCGGCGTCATCTCGAAGGCGGACCTCGACGCGTACGAATCGGCGTATCGGGTTGCGGACGCGCGCTTCCAGGACGCGCTCGAAGAGGTTCGCAACCGGCAGGGCGTGCTCCTGCAACGCCGGTCCGAGCTTGAGATCGCACGACAACAGCTCTCCGACACGACGCTTCGTGCGCCGTTCGATGGCGCGGTCTCGGAGCGCGTGGCGACGCCGGGAGAGTACCTCGCGGCCGGCTCAAAGGTCGCGACGCTCGTGCGGCTGCATCCGTTGCGGCTGCGCGCCGAGATCCCAGAACGCGAGGCCGAAGACATTCGCACCGGCCAGTCCGTCGTCGTGACGGCCGAGGGCCAGACGGAACCGTCGCCTGGACGCGTGATGCGTGTCAGCCCGGTCGTCAACCAGCAGAACCGCGTGCTGATGTTCGAGATCGAGGTGGACAACACTGCGGGCCGTCTGCGTCCGGGCGGCTACGCCCGAGCGGAGATCGCCACGCAGCGCACCGCGTCGGCGGTCACCGTGCCGACGTCGGCGATCGTCACGTTTGCGGGAATCCAGAAAGTGCTCGTCGTCCAGGAGGGAAAGGTCGCCGAGCGAAACGTCACGACCGGCCGGTCGGAAGCCGACCGTATCGAGGTCACGAGCGGACTGAAGGCGGGGGAGGAGGTCATCGTGGATCCGGGTAACCTCACCGCCGGCCAACCCGTCGTCGTCCGCTAGGAGCGCACGGTGCAGAAGCTCGCCGAAATCTGTATCCGACGGCCGGTCTTCGCCGCAATGCTCATCCTCGGGATGGTCGTCGTCGGCGGGTCGTCATACTTCAAGCTGGGAGTTGACCGGTTTCCATCAGTCGACCTTCCTACCATCGCCGTTCGCACGTCGTTGCCGGGCGCGTCCCCGGAAGAGACCGAATCGCTCGTCTCGCAGCCTGTCGAAGAAGCGGTCAACACCGTGGACGGCATCTCGGAGCTGCGCTCGATATCGGGGCAGGGAAACTCGTTCATCATCGCGACCTTCAACCTGGACCGCAACGTCGACACGGCCGCGCAGGACATTCGGGACCGCGTGGCCTCCGTCGTCCGCGACTTGCCCGAAGACACACTGCCACCCGTGGTGTCGAAGTTCGACAATGACTCGCAGCCTGTCATGACGATCGCGCTCTCGGCCGACCGGTCCATACGCGAGCTGACCGAAATCGCCGACAAACGGGTGAAGGTTCTCCTCGAGCGGGCTCCCGGGGTCGGTGAGATCAACATCGTCGGCGGGCTCGAGCGCGCAATCAACGTCTGGATCGATCCCGCCAAGCTCGAGTCATACAACCTGTCGGTAACGCAGGTTCGCGACGCACTCAGGGCCCAGAACGCCGACGTTCCCGGCGGCAACGTCGACGCCGGGACTCGCGAGTTTCCAATTCGCACGATGGGACGCGTGATTGATCCAAAGGCCTTCTCGGACCTCGTCGTCGCGACGATCGATGGCGTTCCGGTGCGCGTGCGAGACATCGGCTACGCCGAGGATGGCACTAAGGAACAACGCTCGCTCGCGCGTCTGGACGGCATCCCGACGGTGACGCTCGAGGTGCGCCGCCAAACCGGGACGAACACGGTTGCCGTCATCGACGGGGTCAAGGAGGCGCTCGACCGCGCACGAACGCAGGTTCCGCCAGACGTTCGGCTCGAGGTCATTCAGGACCAGTCACGCTACATCAAGAACGCGCTGCACGAGATCAACACGCACCTGATTCTCGGCTCGATCCTGGCAAGCCTCGTTGTGCTGCTTTTCATGAGGTCGTGGCGGTCGACGGTTATTGCCGCGGTGGCCATTCCGACGTCGGTTATCTCGACGTTCGGTGTCATGCGTGCTCTCGACTTCACGCTCAACAGTGTCACGATGCTTGCCCTCGTGCTGATGGTAGGCATCGTTATCGATGATGCCATCGTGGTGCTCGAGAACATCTTCCGGTTCGTCGAAGAGAAGCGCATGAAGCCGATGGAGGCCGCGCGCGAGGCGACAAAGGACATTGGCATGGCGGTCCTTGCAACAACGCTGTCGCTCGTGGTCATCTTCGTGCCCGTCTCGTTCATGTCCTCGATCTCGGGCAGGTTTCTTTACCAGTTCGGCATCACGGCGGCCGTCGCCGTCATGGTCTCGCTGCTCGTCTCCTTCACGCTGACGCCGATGATGTCGTCCCGGATGTTCTCGAACGCCGCCACGGAGCGCATGCTCGAAGGACACGGGTCGCGAAGCGGCTTCTATTCGTGGATCGACCGGTTCTATGTGTGGATGCTGCGATGGTCCATGGCCCATCGAACCGTCATCGTGGCCATTGCGATCGGCGTCATGCTCTCGAGTATTCCGCTCTATGGCGCGGTGAAGCAGGAGTACACGCCCTCGAACGTCGACGAAGGCGAGTTCGAAGTCAACATTAGCGCACCCGAGGGCACGAGTCTCACGTCGATGAACGAGGCCATGTTGGCTGTTGAGTCCGAACTGCGAAGTACACCCGGCGTCTCGACCGTGCTCGCCTCGGCTGGCGGCGGATTTCTCGGCGGAGTGAATCAGGGAAACGCGTACGTTCGCATTGCGCCGTTCGAGGAACGTACCTTGTCGTTCACGAAGCTTTGGAACTCGATCCTCGCGGGCCGTCCACTGGACGTATTTCGCGGGAACTACTCGCAGCGGGATGTGATCACCGAGGTTCGCAAGCGCATGCGCAAGTACACGCACCTGCGCATTTCGGCGCGAAGTACTTCGCAGTTCAACTTTGGCGGTGCGCGGTTCGACATCGACTTTGTCCTGCGCGGGCCCGAGCTTGAGCAGCTCGCGCAGTACGCCGACGCGCTCCGGCTCAAGGTCAACGGCCCGCCGGGCGGCGAGCCCGAGATTCCCGGCATCGTCGACGCCGACACAACGCTCAAGCTCGACAAACCGGAATTGCGGGTGCGGATCGACCGCGAACTTGCCGGCGACCTCGGCGTCCGGACCTCCGACATTGCCACCGCGCTCAGGCTCATGGTCGGCGGAGACGATCAGGTAACACGGTTCCGTGACGAATCGGTAAACGAGGACTACGATGTCCAGTTGAGGCTCGCCGCGGGGAATCGAAACGACCAGCAGACGATCGGGCGGTTGACGGTTCCGTCGTCGAAAGGCGGTCTCGTGCGCCTCGACAGCCTCGTCTCGTTCGAACCTTCAACCGCGCCGTCACGTATCGACCGGCTCGATCGCCAGCGCCAGGTTTCGCTGCGCGCCTCGGTCGCGCCTGGCTACGCACTCGCAGACCGGCTCGAGGCGCTCAAAAAGGCTGCGACGGATCTGCAGATGCCCGACGCCTATTCCTATGCCGTAACGGGCAAGGGAAGGGAGCTCGAGCGCACCTTCACCGAGTTTCTTCTGGCCTTCATGCTGTCGATCGCGTTTATGTACATGATCCTGGCGTCACAGTTCAACAGCCTCGTCCATCCGGTAACGATCCTGCTCTCGCTGCCGCTTTCGATCCCATTTGCGATGTTCGGCCAGTGGATGCTCGGCGACACGATGAACCTGTACTCGGCACTCGGCATTCTGGTTTTGTTTGGCGTGGTCAAGAAGAACGCGATCCTGCAGATCGATCACACGAACAACCTTCGCGCGAAGGGAATCGACAGATACGACGCGATCATCCAGGGGAGCCGCGACCGGCTGCGCCCGATCCTGATGACGACGCTGGCGCTGGTCGGGGGAATGCTGCCCCTCGCTCTCGGGACGGGACCTGGCGCCGAGGAGCGGCGCTCGGTGGCCACGGTCGTCATCGCCGGACAGACGCTGTCGCTGCTGCTGACGCTGCTCGTGACGCCGGTGGTGTACTCGCTGTTCGACGATCTGTCGAACGTCGCGTGGATCCGCGCGCTGACGCGGCGGCCGCGGCGGACGCACGTGCCGCGCGAGCGCGACGCGGAGGGGTGAGCAGTGACCCTGAACCGGTCGGCCCGCCGCAGAGCCGATCGCGTAAGCGATCGGGGGATCCTCTCGAAGCGCAAACCGAACGGTTACACCGATCCCTGACGGGATCGGCTCTGCGTCACACCTCTTCCGTCTTTGGCCGGTTGCCCTTGTAGAACCCGTACCGGCCCTTGATGTTCTCGTACCCCGACTTCGGGTTGTCGTACACCCACGCGACTCCGCGCGCCCCGTCCTTCACGTCCACCCAGAAGCACGTCCCCTTGTACGGACACGTGTACGTCTCGGTCGTCACCACCAGCGCCTCGGAATTCACCGTGTCCGGATCGAAGTACAGGTTGCCCTCGAACTCGAACACCTGCGGCTCCTCGGCTGCCGCCAGCTCCACACCCGTCGCCTTGTCGCGTATCGCTCGTCGCATAACTCTCAGTTCTCCCCCAGAATCCACGATCGTCTCGGCTTGCGTCGCCGCAGCCCGAATGTCTCGACACTGTACCTGCGAATGTGGGCCATTGCCTCGTCGACGGAATCGGTCACGAGCAGATAGTGCAGGTCCGCCTCGTCGATCGTCTTGGCTGTCACCATGTTCTCGAGCAGCTCCAGCAGGTCCTTCCAGTATGCGGTCCCCATCAGCACGACGGGAAACTGCTTGATCTTGTGCGTCTGGATCAGCGTGAACGACTCGAACAGCTCGTCCATCGTGCCGACCCCTCCGGGCATCACGATGAACGCGTACGAATACTTGACCAGCATCACCTTGCGAACAAAAAAGTAGTCGAACGTCACCACCCGGTCCAGGTACGGATTCGGCTCCTGCTCCATCGGCAGCCGGATGTTGCAGCCGATCGACCGGCCTCCCGCCTCGCGTGCGCCGCGGTTCGCCGCCTCCATGATGCCCGGCCCGCCGCCGGTCATCACCGTGAACCCGATCTCGACGAGCGCGCTCCCGACACGCCGCGCAAGCTCGTAGTACTCGTGGCCCGCCGGAAACCTCGCCGAGCCGAACACAGTGACGCACGGTCCGACGAAGTGGAGCACGCGAAACCCGCGCAGAAACTCGCGCATGATCCGCAGCAGCGTGCGGAACTCGCCGCTGCGTGTCTGCGGACCCTCGAGAAAGAACCGTTCCTCACGCACCGGCGCCACCTGGGGTGACACCGGCTCCGCGGGACCGGCTTCAGGTAGCTGAGCTGTCATCCGCCCGCCCGGCGCGTCAGGGCCGCCGCGCTCTACTTCTTCTCGCCAAACCGGAAGACGATGCCGACAGAGATGCGCGCGTTGTTCGATCGGAATGATGTCGCGAGGTAGTCGGCCTGGATCAGGCGTATTGCAACGTGCTTGCTGACCTTCGCGTCGACGCCGCCGCCAAATCCGTACACCCCTGCGCTGTCGCCGCCGCCCCAGATGCC
>JBGAKX010000069.1:0-23690 GCA_044224215.1 Blastocatellia bacterium | reverse complement strand
GTCTTGGGCGTCGCGTCGGCTTCGACGCTGGCTACCTGGCGGGGGAGGTTCCGGGCTACGCCGGCGATCGCCCCGTGAAGGGGCCCGACAGAGCGGCCCGGCAGCTGCAACGCGACACGCGTCCCCACGCCGACGTCGCTTTCGACGTCGATCCTCCCGTCGTGATCCTTAACGAACTGGTAGACCGTCGCCATGCCAAGACCGGTTCCGCCCACCTTTGTGGACGCGAACGGCAGAAACAGGCTCTCCATCTGCTGGCTCGTCATGCCGACGCCCGTGTCGGAGATGGACAACTGGACGCCGCCGCCTGCAGCAGGCGTGAGCGTGATCGTCAACACGCCGCCATCCGGCATTGCCTGCAATCCGTTGCGGCACAGATTCCAGAACACCTGGCGTAGCTGATTCGCGTCGCCAAAGAACGGTACGTCGCCGTCGGGCAACTCCGTGACGATCTCGTGATGCGGCCCGACCTCGGCGCTGTTCTTCATGAGCGCAATCGCGTCGGAGATCTCCCACTTCAGATCGAATTCGCTCGGCGTGTGCGGGGCAGGTCGCGCGTACGCGAGAAAGTCCGTGACGGTCCGATTCAGGCGGTCCGACTCGCGCAGGATGATCTCGAGCAGCCGTCGGCTATCGTTGTTTTCGACGATCTCGCTCGAGAGGACCTGCACCGACCCGCGGATGGACGTGAGCGGATTCCGGATCTCGTGGGCAAGACCCGCCGCCATCGTTCCAAGTGCGGCGAGCTTTTCGCGCCGCCGCACCTCCTCTTCGAGCTGGACCATCTCGGTCAGGTCCTGAAATATCAGCACCGCGCCGCGCACGTCGCCGTCTTCGGACGTGAGCGGCGCAATGTTGAACCCCAGATGGGCCACGGAGCCGTCTCGTCGGCCGAATCTGATTTCGGATCGAAGCACAGAGGGAGCGCGGTCCGCGCTCGCGTCCTCCAGGTACGCTCCTGCAACACCGCCGAACAGCTCGCTGAGCGGGCGGCCGAGAAGCTCGGACGCCTGCTGTCCGGTGATCTCCTCCGCTGCGCGGTTGCAACTGGTGACGCGCCCGTCGAGATCCGCCGTAATCAACCCGGACCGCATCGACTCGATGACGCGCTCGTTGAATGCACGGAGGTTCGCGAGGCTCCGCGTGGTGACCGCCAGCGCGGTGTCGCTGCGCCTCTGCCGGTCTGCGAGATGCGACGACAGCACCGCGACGCCGGTGATCGCGATCAGAGTATACGCCAGGTTGAGGTGGAGCTCGGGAATGACGCCCGATTCGAATCCGGACCCGTCAGCCCGGTGGATCCATCCGTTTGCCGTCGCCAGTCCCATGAATCCTGCCGACATGAGCGCCAGCAGCGTGATGACGAAGATTCCGCGCCGCGTCGACAGCAGGCTCGCCGCAAAGACGATGACGAGAAACAGCGCGTTGAACGGCGACTCGATGTCTCCCGTGCGATAGACGAGCCACGTGACGAGCAGCAGATCGTTGAAGAACTGCAGCGGCACGAGGATGCCCATCGACAGACGCAGCCGCATCGCGACCGCATAGATGAGCGACAGGGCAAAGACGATGAAGGCGAGGATTGTTACGGGCCAGACGTACTGCGAGGATCGGCCGAGAAGCAGCGTGAGGAGTACGACGGCGGCGAGGATGGCTGCTCGGGAGACAACGAGCCAGACAACGTTTCGTTGAAGAGTGTCCATCCGTTCGCGAGGAGACGCGAACGGCCCGGACGATCGTCCGAGCCGTTCGCACGAGTCCTGGCGGTCAGTGCTTCGACAGTTTCGCGATGAGCGAGAACAACGGGAGATACATGGCGATGACGATCGTGCCGATCGTGACGCCGAGGAACAGAATCATTGCCGGTTCGAGCATCGCGAGCAGGTTCGCAATGGCCGCATCGACTTCCTGTTCGTAAAAGTCCGCGATCTTGCTGAGCATCGCATCGAGCGCACCGGTCTGTTCGCCGATGCCGATCATCTGGCAGACCATCGGTGGGAAGATCTTTGCCGCCTTGAGCGGCTCGAGGAAGGTCTCGCCCTGTTCGATTGCGACCCGAACGTTGAGAATCGCTTCCTCGACGATCACGTTGCCGGACGTGCGCGCCGTGATGTCGAGCGACTCGAGAATCGGGACGCCCGACGAGAGCAGCGTGCCGAGCGTGCGCGAGAAGCGCGAGATCGCGATCTTGCGAAGGATCTCGCCGACGATCGGGATCCGAAGCATCAAGCCGTCGAGCATCTTCCGGCCCTTCGGCGTCTTGTAGTAGTACTTGAGGCCGAACGCGATCAGGCCGAGCACGATCGCAATCAGCCACCAGAAGTTGCCCATGAACACGCTGACGTTCACGACGAACTGCGTGAGCCACGGCAGGCCTTCGCCAGGTCCGACGAGCGACTCAAAGATGCTCTTGAAGGACGGGATGACGAAAATCATGATCACCGAGATCACGATGATCGAAATCGAAATGACGGCGATCGGGTAGATGAGCGCCGATTTCACGTCGCTCTTCAACTTGACCATCTTTTCGAGGAACGTGGACAAGCGCTGCAGGATGATGTCCAGGATACCGCCGGTCTCGCCCGCCTCCACCATGTTGACGTAGAGCTGCTCGAAGACCTTCGGATGCCGGCCCATCGCGTCGGCGAGCGTCGAGCCGGACTCGACGTCCTCGCGCACGCGCGAGAGCACCTTGGCAAAGAACGGGTTATCCTGTTGCTGCCCCAGAATCTCGAGACACTGCACGAGCGGAAGACCGGCGTCGAGCATCACCGAGAACTGACGCGTGAAGATCGCGAGCTCCTTGGTCTTGACCTTCTCGCGCTTCCCGATCTGCATGTCGAGCAGACCCTTGCCCTTCTCCTTTGCGCTGGTCAGGATGACCTGTTCGCGACGGAGCGCGGCTTCGAGCGCGGCGCGGTCGGGCGCGACCCGTTCGCCTGCGACAATCTCGTTGAGTCGGTTTCTGCCTTTGAAGACGTAGGTTGGCATACCCTGTCACTCCTGTGTGCGTGTCTAACAGCGTGGCCTAGCGGCCGGGGCGTCCGATAGGCGGTCTTCCTGGCGGGGGCATTGAACCCATGGGTCGCGGCGGCATTCCGGGCCGGTTCATTCCCGCCCCCTGCACGACACCGGCGCCACGATTGATCAGATCCTGCAGTTCGTCGGCGTTCGACGAACGCTGCAGGGCGAGCTCGAGCGTGATGTTCTTCTTGAAGTAAAGCGTGGCAAGCGACTGGTTGAACGTCTGCATGCCGAACTTCTCCTGTCCGGTCTGCATCATTGAGTAGATCTGGTGAACCTTGTCCTCGCGGATCAGGTTCCGGATGGCGGCGTTCGGCACGAGCACCTCCATCGCCATCACGCGGCCGGCGCCCGTGGCCTTTGGCAGCAGCGACTGGCAGAGGATTCCCTCGAGCACGAGCGACAGCTGCGCGCGGATCTGCGCCTGCTGGTGGGCAGGGAAGATGTCGATGATGCGGTTGATCGTCGAGAACGCGCTGTTCGTATGCAGCGTTCCGAACGTCAGATGGCCCGTTTCCGCGATGCGCAGCGCAGTCTCGGTCGTGTCGAGGTCGCGGAGCTCGCCGATCAGCACGACGTCCGGGTCCTGGCGAAGCGCGGCGCGGAGCGCGTTCGAGAAGCTGTGCGTGTCGGAGTGCACCTCGCGCTGGTTCACCAGGCAGTTCTTGTGCGGATGCAGATACTCGATCGGGTCCTCGATCGTGATGATGTGCTCGTGACGGTCGCGGTTCACCTTGTCGACCATCGCCGCGAGCGTCGTCGACTTTCCGGAACCGGTTGGCCCGGTCACCAGGATCAGACCGCGCGGTTTTGCGCACAGCGATTCGACCACGCCGGGGAGGCCGAGCTGCTCGAACCCTCGAATCTCGTAGGGAATTGCGCGAAACACGGCGCCGACGGCGCCGCGCTGGTTGAAGATGTTCGCGCGGAATCGCGACAAACCCTTGATGCCAAACGAGAAGTCGAGTTCGAGCGTCTCCTCGAATCGATGCTTCTGGGCGTCCGTCAGAACCGAATACGCGAGCTGCTTGGTTTCGGCCGGGGTCATCTCGGGGTAGTCGAGCGGGCGCAGGAGGCCGTCGACACGGACCTGTGGCGGCGAGTTCGTCGTGATATGGAGATCCGAGCCGCCAAGCTCGATCATCTTCTTCAACAGCTCGCTCAGGGTGATGTCGGACATCGTCATTCTCCCGTTCAACGTCCCCGGAACATGCCCGGCGGAACGGTGAACCGACTCGGCGAATTCAAACTACTGTCGTGCGTGAATCGGGCGCGGAGGGCCGCAGCGTGTGGCCGGATGGCCGGCCTGGAATCAGAAATTACTTGACGGTCTCGCGGACGATCTCTTCCATCGTCGTCATTCCTTCGCGGATCTTCTGCAGGCCGCTCATGCGGAGCGTGAGCATGCCTTCCTCGATGGCCTTCTTGCGCAATTCGAGCGCCGACGCGCCGACGAGGATCAGCTCGCGGATCTCCTCGGAGATCTCCATGACCTCGTACAGACCGACGCGTCCCTTGTAACCCGTTCCGTTGCAAGCATTGCAGCCCTGGCCCTTGTAGGTCTTGATGTCGCCTGTCTCGGTTGCCGAGAAGCCGACGTCGATGAGCGCCTCTTTCGGAAGCTTGATCTCGGCCTTGCAGTCCTTGCAGATGCGCCGAACGAGACGCTGCGCCTGAATGAGGTTCACCGACGTGGCAACGAGGAACGGCTCGATGCCCATGTTCATCAGGCGGCTGACGGTCGACGGCGCGTCATTCGTGTGCAGCGTCGACAGCACGAGGTGGCCCGTCAGCGCGGCTTTCACGGCGATCTCGGCCGTCTCGAAGTCGCGGATCTCGCCGACCAGGACGATGTTCGGATCCTGCCGCAGGAACGAACGAAGCGCGGCGGCAAAGTTCAGGCCGATCTGCTCCTTCATCTGCACCTGGTTGATTCCGGTCAGGTTGAATTCGACCGGGTCCTCGGCGGTGATGATGTTCGTCTCGGACGTATTCAGGGCCTGCAGGGCAGAGTAGAGCGTCGACGTCTTGCCGGATCCCGTCGGGCCCGTCACGAGCACCATCCCGTAGGGCTTGTTGATGTTGCGCTTGAATCGCTCGAGCGAACCCTCCTCGAACCCGAGCTTGGTCATGTCGAGCCGCAGGTTCTCCTTGTCGAGAAGTCTGAGCACGAGCTTCTCGCCAAAGATCGTGGGCAGCGACGACACGCGGAAGTCGAGCTCGCGCGACCTGCCGTCCAACCTGACGCGGATCTTGATGCGCCCGTCCTGCGGCAGCCGCTTCTCGGCAATGTCGAGCTTGGCCATGATCTTGATGCGCGACGTCAGGGCGTCGCGCAGCTTCAATGGCGGATTCATGATGTTGTACAGGATGCCGTCGAGCCGGAACCGGACCCGGAACTCCTTCTCGTAGGGCTCGATATGAATGTCCGAGGCCCCGCGCCTGAGCGCGTCGACGAGGATCACGTTCACGAGCTTGACGACCGGCGCGTCCTCGGCCATCCGCTCGACGTTCTCGAGATCGATCTCCTCGGACTCCTGCAGGAGCTCGAGGTCGTCGGCGTTCATGTCCAGCCCGAGGCTGTCGTAACCGTTCGAGCGGGACTGCTGAACGGGCTCGGCGGTCCCCATGTTCCGCTGCATCTCGTCGATGAACGTGGCGATCTCCAGCTCGCGAGACATCCCGTAGTACCGTTCGATCGATTCGCCAAGCGCCTGCTCGGACACGATGACCGGCTCGACCTGAAGGCCCGTCATGAACTTGATGTCGTCGATCGCGAGCACATTCGTCGGGTCGACCATCGCGAGCGTGAGGGTCGGACCCACACGCGACAGCGGAAGCACCATGTACTTCTTGGCCGTCTCCTGCGAGATCAGCTTGATTGCGGTTTCGTCGACCTCGAACAGTTCGAGGTTCACGGACGGCACGCCGTACTGACGGCTGAGAACCGCTGTAACTTCCTCATCCGAAAGCATTCCCAGCTTCACAAGCGTCGAGCCGAGCCGGCCGCCATTGGTCCGCTGGTGCTCGAGCGCCTCCTTCAGCTGCTGAGGCGTAATGAGGTTCTCTCTGAGTAGGGTCTCGCCCAGTTTAGCGGACATCCAGGAACTCTCCTGACGACGTGCGGGTGAAGGTGGAAACCAATCGGTACTTTACGTTCCGAGGTGGGCCATGTCAAGACGGGTGTCATGGAGGCGGGACGGTGCAAATCGATCGCACCCTTCAGAAAAGCCCTCGACGGGCCAACACGTTACGACGAGTGCCGGCATGCCGTCGAGGGCTTTTTCATGCTCGCAGGGAGCGCCGTTACTTGATCGGCCTCGGCTTGATCTTGAAGTCCTTCGCAAGCGTGTCGAGCAGCGGTTTGACCTCCGCGGCACGTGGATCGTTGGGCGCCTTGTCGAGAAACGCCTTCATGTAGTCGGCAGCAACCTGCCACACGGCCTTTCTCTTGGCGTCGTCCTGCTCCGGCGTTCCCATCGCAGCAAGCCCGATCCCATAGAGCGCGCTGAGGTTATCAGCATCTGTCGCAAGGACCGCCTTGTACGCCTCGATCGCCTGGTCCGTCATGTAGGCCGCGCGATAGACGTCGCCAACGTTGACGAGGTACACAACCTTCTTCTTTGGATCGAGGGTCTCGAGGTCCGCCGCCTTGCGGAACGACTGAGCCGCCTTGTCCGCGTCGTCGATGTCGCCGTACTTGTCGATGAGCAGCAGCAGGATCTTGCCCTGGATCGCATACGAAACCTGGTTTGCCGCGTTGAAACTCAGGGCCAGACCAATTGCCTTGGCCCCTGCCTCGAGGTGCGTCTTGGCCTCGTCCTTCTTCTTCTGGTTGTAGTCGTCGACCGCCACGCGGTACTGGACCTCGGCGAGATTCGTTCCGCCGACGCTCGCAAGCTCGCCAAAGAACTCGGGATCCATGCCCTCGAGACCTTCGATCGACGCGGTAAGCTCGGCGATCGCCGTTGGATAATCCTTGTTGTTCATCGCGAGGATGCCGGCGTCGAACCTTGCCTTGCGCGCATCGAACTTGCCCTTCTCCTCGACCGCCTTGGCATGCTCTTCCTCGAGCTTCTTGCGCTCTTCGGCAGCCTTCGGGTCTTCCTTGGTCGCGGTCATCGAGTTCTTCACGTCGTCGAGTGTCGGACGGTAGCCGTTTCCGGGCTCGAGCGTGAACTCCAGCGGCTTGGCCGCGGCCGACACCCGAACTTCCGTGCGGAACTGCGGCGCGAGCCCCTGAGCGCTGACGACAACTGTGAACACGCCGTTGAACGGCACCGGATAGCGGAATCCGCCCTTGGCGTCGGACTTGGTTTCGTACTTCCCCTTGACGTCCGTTCGGTAGATATCAACGACTGCACCAACGACAGGGTCGTTCGAGCCGGCGTGGATGATTCGGCCCTCCAGATTCATCGGCTGTTGACCGGTTACCGGGCTCCCTGCTGCCATCAGTCCTGCGCAAGCCATCAGTACAAGAGCAATAGTGCGAACTCGTGCTGGCATCACAGCTTTCCCTCCGAGATGAGATAAATGGATAGACTCGTGTGAGATTCGACCGCGGTCAGCGCCCGTTGCCTTGACAGGCATCATCGGCAGTCGCTCAGTGTACGCTCGCGGGTTTGCACGGGTCAACGATATCAAATTAGCACGCGGATCAATCTTCGCGCGGCGCAAAGATCCTCCGCACGTCGTCCAGGCGCGTGGTCACGGGACACGGCGGCAGGCACTGCAGAAACACACGTCCGTACCCCTTGGTCCGCAGCCGCGGATCGAGAACGGACAGGACGCCCACGTCCGATCGGCTGCGGATCAGCCGGCCGGCACCCTGCTTCAGAGTTATGACGGCCTCCGGGACCTGGTAGTCAAAGAAGGCATTGCCTCCTCGCAACTCGATCGCGCGTCCACGCGCCGAAACGACCGGGTCGGACGGCACCGCGAACGGCAGTTTCACAATGATCACGCACGACAGCGCCTCGCCCTGCACGTCGATGCCCTGCCAGAAGCTCGAGGTCGCAAACAGCACGGCGCCTTCCGTCGAGCGGAATCGCTCGATGATGCCCGCCTTTGAGCCCTCGCCCTGCACGAACGACGGGAAGTCGATCCGCCGCGACACGCGCTCGTAGGCATCGCGCATCTGCTGGATGCTCGTAAAGAGCACAAACGCTCGCCCTTTGGTGCATTCGAGGATCCCGACGATCTCGTCACACGCCCGGTCCAGGAATCCTGGATCCCTCGGATCGGGCATGCCGTCCGGCAGATACAGCAACGCCTGGTTCTCGTAGTCAAAGTGCGACTCGACGACCACCTCGGACGCCTCGTGGATCCCCAGCCTCGACCGGATGTAGTCAAAGCTGCCGCCCGTTGCAAGCGTCGCCGACGTCAGAACCGCGCTCTCGACCCGATCGAACAGCCGGTCCGCAAGGAACTCGGACACGTCGATGGGCGTCGCGTTCAGAAAGGTTCCGCGCCCGCGGCGCTCGCACCAGTACACGAAGTTCGGATTGTCCGCCGCGACGACAAAATCGAGATCGAACCGCAACTGGTCCGCGCGGCGCGCGAGCGACATCGCCTCGGGAGGCGGGTCGACCACCTGTTCGAGCGCCGCGGAGAGGTGCATCAGCGTGTCGCGCACGGCGAGGTAGTGCTCGCCGAGTTTCGTGGCCTCCGGCTCGCCGCCGGCGCCCCACGCGACAAAGAGCGAGCTCGACAGCTCGACGCGGTGTTCGGCGTCGTCGTCGCCCCGGGCGCGCCCGAGCGATGCGGCGAATGCCATCCAGAACCGGTCCGATCGCTGAATCAGGCGCGCCGCCGTCTGCGTGATGTCCTTGACGGCATCCGCGTCGACGATCTGCAGGCGCTGCAGGTCGCTGACGAGGTCGTCGAACCGGAAGCTCGAAACGACCGAGCCAAAGTGCGATGCAGCAATCTGCTCGAGTTCGTGCGACTCGTCAAAGACGACCGTCGTGTAATCCGGAATCACCTGGCCATAGTCGTCCTGCCTCAGCGAGAGGTCCGCGAAGAACAGGTGATGGTTGACGATGACGATGTCGGCCTCTTCGGCGCGCTGCCGCATCTTTGTGATGAAGCACGCCTCGAATTCGGGACACCGCTGTCCGAGACATGTCTCGGATCGCGCGTCGATGCCGTGCCAGAAGGGAAGGAATTCGGGCAGCTCGGCGAGCTCGGCACGATCGCCCGTCTCGGTGGTCTGTGCCCACTCGCGAACGGTGTCAAAGTGGTCGACGTCGTCAAGGCCCGTCAGAATCGGCGAATCCGATGCGTTTGCCAGCCGGTGCAGGCACACGTAATTCGAGCGGCCCTTCATGTACGCGGCGCGCACGCGCCCGGGGAAGAGCGTTTCGAGCAGGGGCACGTCCTTGAAGAACAGTTGCTCCTGAAGGCTCTTGGTGGCGGTGGAGACGATCACGCGCCGGCCGGCCGCGAGCGCCGGAATCAGGTAGGCAAGCGTCTTGCCCGTTCCCGTTCCAGCCTCGATGATTGCGACGCCCGAGCGCTCGAACACGCCGGCAACCGCCTCGGCCATGGTGATCTGTCCGGGCCGGTACTCGTAGTTCGGATGCGCGGACGCGATGCGACCGCCCGGCCCGAAGATCTCGTCGAACGCGGACATCAGTTCCGTTTCTGTCCCGTGAGCGACGCGACGGCAGCCTCGAGCGCCGGGTCGCGTCCGGCAGCATAGTCCGCGCGTCTCGGTGAAATCTGAAGATCGGGGACGACGCCCCGGCCTTCGAGCATCACGCCGTTCGGCGTGCGGAAGTCGGCGACCGCGAACTGAAACACCGCCCCGTTCGGGAGTTTCTGAATGACCGCCGGCAGCACCGCTCCGAGCGTGTGTTCGCCGGCGACCGTCGCGCGGCGCATCTCCTGGAGCGAGCCTGCGAAGATCTCGGACGTGCTCGCCGTCGCCTCGTCGACGAGCACGACGACTCGCCCGCCGTATGGTGACTGCTGCACGAACGTCGGAAACCCGAACTCCTTGTTTCGGAGCTTCATCGTTCCCAGAGACGTCGGGCGCGACAGAAACAGCGACGCCACCGCCGGCGCCACCGTTGCCATTCCACCGGAGTTTCCGCGCAGGTCCACGACGATCGCGCGGCATCCCGACAACTCGTGGACGGCCATGCGAAGCTCCGGCACGAGTTGCGGGAGGAACGTGTTGAATCGCAGATATCCGACGCCGTCGGCGAGCTGCCGTGTCTCGACTTCGACGAGAACCGTCGGCATGTCTCCGTATCGCATCGGTCGGCCAATCAGCCCCTGTCGCACGAGTTTGGCTGTGTGCGGCGCGTTTGCCGAATCCAGGAATGCCACGTCAACCGGCGAGCCCGGCATCCCGCCAAGCAGCGCGGCGGCGGCCCGGCGCGCCGCGAACCGCGCGCGCGGCTCCGACGACACCGCGAGTTCGGCGCGGTAGATCGCAGACAGGTCCGTGCCGGCGATCGACGTGACGAGGAATCCCGGGGCGAGTCCGGCGAGTGCGGCGGCGCCCCCGGTCTCGACCGCAGTGATCGTCGGCCGGCCCTCGACGATACGAATCGTCATGCCGGTGCCGCCGCCCCACGAGGCGTCGTTCACGTCGATGTCGGGACCGGTGGTCTCGGGCCCGCGGATCGAGAAATGCGACGACCCGAGACGGTCCAGCATCTGGTTGAGAAGCGTGTAGACCTCGGCATCGGACGTTGCGGCGCGGACACGCGGCGCGAATTCGTCGTGCACAGCGCGCCAGTCGATGCCGTTGAACGATGCGTCGAAGTAGCGGTCGTTGACCGTCTGCCAGACGGTCTCGAACGTCGCCATTCGATCGTCGATCGCGGCCTTTGCAGGACCGCCCTGGCCGCCGGATGCGGGCAAGAGGGCGCAGCAGGCTCCAATTGCCGCCACAGCGAGGCGTCTCAACATACACGCCAAGTATACACAAGCGACGAGGCTGGGGTGTGCATGTATACTCCGCCGCATGGAACAGCGAGAATTTCACGAACTCGTAGCGCTCGTTGCACGGCTGCGGGCGCCGGACGGCTGCCCGTGGGACCGCGAACAGACATATGAAACGCTGCGGCCCATGATCGTCGAAGAGGCCTACGAAGTTGTCGAAGCGATCGAGAGCGGCGACCGGCGCAAGCTCGCCGACGAGCTCGGCGACCTGCTGTTCCAGGTGGTCTTCTGCAGCCAGATCGCCTCCGACAACGGCGAATTCGAGATCCGAAACGTCATTGGCGCGATTCACGACAAGATGGTTCGGCGCCATCCGCACGTGTTCGGCGACGCGCAGATCGAGACGGCCGCCGACGTCCTGAAGAACTGGGACGACCTGAAGCGAAGCGAACGGAAGGCGGCCGGCCACGAACACCCGAAGGGTCTGCTCGAGAGCGTCTCGGGCCACCTCGCGGCGCTCCTGGAGGCATACAGCCTGACGGATCGCGCCTCGCGAGTCGGGTTCGACTGGCCATCGGTGGAACCGTGCCTCGAGAAGCTCGAGGAGGAGATCACCGAACTGCGCCACGAGATCGTGGCCGAAGCGCGCGATCGCGAACGCGTCGAGGACGAGGTCGGCGACCTTCTGTTTGCCGCCGTCAACGTCGCGCGGCAGCTGGGCGTCGATCCCGAAACGGCGCTCAAGCGGACGAACCGCAAGTTCCGCACACGGTTCGGGTACATCGAACGACGGCTCGAAGATCAGGAACGGACGCTGAAGGACGCCTCGCTCGAAGAGATGGACGCGCTGTGGAACGAGGCGAAACGCGCGGAGGGGTAGCGCGCGGCAGACGGTCGCAGGAGTTCGCCGAGGCTGTGCGAATCCCGTCCGCATTGTGGTAGGTTGAGCGCCCATATGAGACTCGGCAAGATCATCGACAACACGCGGTGCATCGGTTGCCACGCGTGTTCGACCGCTTGCAAGTCCGAGAACGAAGTGCCGCTCGGAGTCGACCGAACGCGCGTCAAGTACGTCGAGGCCGGTGTCTTTCCAAACGTGCGCCGCCACTTCCAGGTGACGCGGTGCAACCAGTGCGATCACCCCCCGTGCGTGTATATCTGCCCCGTCACGGCGATGTACCAGCGGCCGGATCGTCTCGTCGAATTCGACCAGGACGCGTGCATCGGGTGCCGCGCCTGCATTGCAGCGTGTCCGTACGATGCGATCTACATCGATCCCGAGTCGCACTCGGCTGCGAAGTGCCATTTCTGCGCGCACCGCATCGAGCTCGACCTGCAGCCGGCGTGTGTCGTCGTCTGTCCCGAAGAGGCGATCATCGTCGGCGACCTCGACGACCCGGCGAGCGTCATAGCGCGCCGTCTCGCGCGCGAAGGGGCCCAGGTCAGAAAGCCCGAGCTCGGAACCTCGCCAAAGCTCTACTACATCGGTGGAAGCCACGCGACGCTCAGGCCCGAGGCTGCCGCGCGGCCCGATGCGGACATCTTCATGTGGGCGGCGCAGCGCCCGGACGAAACGGTCGGCCGGGGCGCCGGGAACGTAGCGTCGACACTCCTCGCGTACGACACGCCGCACGTCGTCCCGTGGGGCACGGACGTCGCGCTCTACATGTGGACAAAATCGGTATCGGCCGGTGCGCTGCTCGTGGCGTCGGTCGGCGCGCTTTTCGACCGCTTTACCGGCTCGACGATCGCGACGACGTGGGCGCCGCTGATCGCAATGGTGTTTCTGGCGATCACCGGGCTCCTGCTGATCGTGGATCTCGAGCACCCCGCGCGGTTTCTGAGGATCCTGACGCGTCCGCAATGGAAGTCGTGGCTCGTGCGCGGCGCCGTCATTCTGTCGGCATTCGGCGCGCTGATCATATTGTGGCTCGTTCCGCTCGTCGCCGGTCCGCAACTCGCACCGCCGAGTGTCTACCGCCTCATTGCGTTGCTTGCGGTTCCGGTATCTGCCGCGGCCGCCGCGTACACAGCGTTCCTGCTGGCGCAGGCGACGGGACGCGAACTGTGGGCGACGCCGCTCGCGGCGCCGCACCTCATCGTACAGGCGCTGCTTGCTGGAAGTGGCGCGCTGTTGATGGCCGCCACCGCGCTGAACGCGCCCGGCAGCGTCTGTTCGCCGGCGGACCTCGCGTGGCTGCGGATCATGTTCCTCATGTGTCTCGCGGTGCACGCCGCGTTCCTGGCCGCGGAGGTCTTCATGCCTCACCGCTCGACGCACGTCGCGCGGGCGGTCTCGACGATCCTGTCCGGCAAGTACAGCCGCGAGTTCTGGATTGCGGCGGTCCTCGTCGGCATCGCGCTTCCGATCGCGTTGATCGCAGTTTCCGGAGCGGCGGTTGCGTGGGCGTTCGCGGCGGCGCTCGCCCTGATCGGGCTGTACGCGTGGGAGTACGTGTGGGTCTTTGCAGGCCAGGCAGTCCCGCTCAGTTGAACGACTCGACGACGGAACACCTCATGAGCGATACGAGACAATTTGTACGACCGGGAACGGGCTCCAATGCCACGTATCCACCCGTCGAGCAGTGGGACGACTGGGTGGAGTACGACTCCAAGTCGTGGCCCCGCCGCGTCGAGAAGCGCTACATGCTCGTCCCGACGTTGTGCTTCAACTGCGAGGCGGCGTGCGGTCTGATGGCGTACGTCGACAAGGAGACGCTCGAGGTCCGCAAGTTCGAAGGCAACCCCGTGCATCCCGGCAGCCGTGGCCGCAACTGCGCCAAGGGGCCAGCCACGCTCAACCAGATCACAGCGCCCGACCGGATTCTTCACCCGATGCAGCGCGCGGGCGCGCGCGGGGAGGGCCGTTGGGAGCGCGTTTCGTGGGACGCGGCGCTCGACGACATCGCGGCCCGCATCCGGCGTGCGCTCCAGGAGAAGCGCCACAACGAAGTGATGTATCACGTCGGCCGTCCGGGTGAGGACGGTTACATGCCGCGCATCCTGCAGGCGTGGGGAATCGACGGGCACAATAGCCACACGAACGTCTGCTCGGCGGCTGCGCGCACGGGCTATGCATTCTGGATGGGCGACGACCGCCCCTCGCCCGACTACGCAAACGCCAAGTGCATCCTGCTGATCAGCGCACACCTCGAGACCGGGCATTACTTCAACCCGCACGCGCAGCGGATCATGGAAGGCAAGCAGCGAGGCGCCAAACTGATCGTGTTCGACGTGCGCCTGTCGAACACCGCGTCGGTTGCCGACTACTGGGTCACGCCGTGGCCCGGCTCCGAGGCTGCCATCCTCCTCGCGATCGCAAAGATCCTCCTCGACACCGGCCGTATCGATCGCGAGTTCGTGAGCACGTGGGTGAACTGGCAGGACTACCTTCGCGCGCTCAGGCCTGGCGTGCCGGTCACGTTCGACGCGTTCGTCGATGCGTTGCGCGACGAGTACGCGACGTTCACGCCGGAGTTCGCCGAGGCCGAGAGCCTCGTCCCCGCCGAGACGATCCGCCAGCTCGCCGAAGAGGTCGCGCGGGCCGGCTCGTCGCTGTCCACGCACATCTGGCGATCGGCGGCTGCCGGGAACGAGGGCGGATGGCAGATCGCGCGTGCGACATTTTTGCTAAATGTGCTCACGGGTAGCGTCGGCAGCGTCGGCGGCGTGTCGCCGAACGTCTTTCACAAGATCACTCCTGCTCCGTTTGCAAAGCCGCCGGCTCAGAATGTCTGGAACGAGCTCACGTGGCCCGAGGACTATCCGCTCGCGCACCACGAGATGAGCTTTGCAATGCCGCACCTGATGCGCGAGCGCGGTCACAAGCTCGACGTCTACTTCACGCGCGTCTACAACCCTGTCTGGACGAACCCGGACGGCTTCACGTGGATCGAGATGCTGCGCGACGAGGCGATGGTCGCGTGTCACGTCGCGCTCACGCCGACGTGGAGCGAGACTGCGTGGTGGGCCGACTACGTGCTGCCGATGGGGCACGGCTCGGAGCGGCACGACAACCAGAGCCAGGAGACGCACGCCGGGACGTGGGTCGGATTTCGCCAGCCGGTGCTGCGCGTTGCGCGTGAGCGGCTTGGGCTTCCGGTCGAGGACACGCGCACCGCCAATCCCGGCGAGGTGTGGGAGGAAGGCGAGTTCTGGATCGAGCTGTCGTGGCGCATCGACCCGGACGGGTCGCTCGGTATCCGGAAGTTCTTTGAGTCGCCGTATCGGCCAGGCGAGAAGGTCTCGATCGAGGAGTACTACCGCTGGATGTTCGAGAACAGCGTGCCCGGGCTTCCTGAACGCGCCGCTGAGGAAGGGCTCAACCCGCTCGCATACATGAAGAAGTACGGCGTGTTCGAGGTCCGGCGAAACGTGTACGAAGCGATGCAGCACGAGCGACCGCTTCCTGAGTCGGACTCGGCACGAGTGGACGATTCGAACATCGTCCGCGATGCATCCGGACAGGCGATCGGCGTCGCCGCCGGCGGAAGCAAGCTGGTCGGCTTCCCGACGCCGACGCGCAAGCTCGAGATCTACTCGGCGACGCTCGCGGAGTGGGGATGGCCGGAGCACGCGACGCCCGGCTACGTGCGCAGCCACGTGCACCATTCCGTGCTTGCGCGTGACAGAGGCGAGTTCGCGCTCGTACCGACATTCCGGCTGCCTGTGATGATCCATACGCGGTCGAACAACGCAAAGTGGCTCGTCGAGATCGCGCACACGAACCCGCTGTGGCTCAATCCGATCGATGCCGAGCGTCTCGGTCTCGCGACCGGCGATCTTGCAAAGGTGTCGACCGACATCGGCCACTTCGTGCTGAAGACGTGGGTCACCGAAGGCATCCGACCGGGCGTCGTCGCGTGCTCGCACCACATGGGACGATGGCGCCGCGACAACGTCAGCGAACAGACGCCCGGTACCGACAAGTGGGCGTCTGTGCTGGTCAAGATCGACGAGGGCGAGGACGGGACCCGGCGTGTGCGCAAACTGAACCGCGTTGGACCGTTTGCGAGCACGGATCCCGATTCGGGCCGTGTCTGGTGGGGGGAGTCGGGGGTGCATCAGAACCTCACGTTTCCGATTCACCCGGACCCCGTAAGTGGCCAGCATTGTTGGCATCAGCGTGTACGGGTCGAGCGGGCGGGCGACCTTCCGGAGGGTGAGGTGTTCGTCGATTTGAAGCGTGCGCAGGCGGTGGCGACCGAGTGGCTCGCCAAGGCCCGACCCGCCACGGGCGAGCTGCGCCGGCCGCTCTGGCTCCACCGTCCGTACAAGCCGACGGCCGCGGCCTATCGCCGAGACAAGAATGCCGCAGATTGATCCGCGTTGATCTGCGTAAATCTGCGGCAGCTCCTACCGCACGAGGTGGTTCAGCGCGTTCATCATCGGCTCGCTCGAGATCTTGATCAGCCCCGAAAACGGCTTGTCGAGTTCGAGAATCAGATAGATCGCTCCGGAAATCGAGAACGCCGCCATCAAGTGCGCAATGACTGCAGTGATATTGCGCGGCGCGAAAAGTCCGACGCTCAGGAAGATGACCGTCAACCACGACACGACGAGCACGAGCAGCGGTGTTGATATGGACGTCTCGGTCTGCTCGAACAGCAACCAGCGAACCTGCGCGATTTCGCTGACGACCCGCTCCGCCTGAGCCTTTGACGCGCGCTGCTCTTCATCCTTTGGCGCGAGGTCGTGGATGGAGTTTGGAAGCGTCGCCGTCCAGATATCCGACGGATCCTCCTCGGATCCATCCGCCGTTTCGGGCCAGATACGGGCCAGTGCGGAATCGACAGCGCCTCGAAGCACGTCACGCGAATGGTCTGCCTCGGGACCATAGTCGGCAAGCACGCGATCGAGATAGACCAGTTTGGCAGCCAGCTGGGTCACCTCGTTCCTCTCGACATCGTATGCGCCTTTTGTCGATGCGACGAGAAGTCCGAGGATCAATGCCGTCATCGTCGCGACCGTCCCCATGCCGAGCCTCACCGACTCCTTTGTCTCGGAACTGAGATGATGCTCGGGGAGCATTGCGCTGATCCGCATGCCGAGAAGTGTCGCTCCAAAGAGCGATGCAAATACGAGCAGGGCGACATTGGTATCGTTCATCGTGCGTTACCTGCCAGCAGCGGCCGCCGCCGCACCAGTGTATGGAATCGACGCCGTGTGGAGAACCTCGCCAGTTTCACTTATGACTTGAAACGAGAATGTGCCTGGCGTAAGCGTGACGAGCAGGAACTGGTGGACCTGGTCGTTTCCATAGACGGTGCGTGAATCGGGCTGCAGACCGCCCTTCTGAATCTTTCCGCCCGATCCGGAGATGATGTAGTTCACGCCGTCCGTCGGCGCCATCTGTGCAAAGAAGTGCTCGTGTCCGGACAGCACGACCTGCACGTGGTGCCGCGCGAGCATCGGTACGAGCGACTTCTCGAGTTTGGGATTGTCACCGTGGCGCGACCCGGGCGAATACGGTGGGTGATGGACGAACACGATCTTCCAGTGTGCAGTAGACGCGGCGAGCGCCTTATCGAGCCAGTCGAGCTGGGCCGATTCCTTCAGCACCAGGGACGAATCGATCGTGAAGAACTCGACGAGCGCGCCTGCGGGCGCGAACGAGTAGTTCCGCCTGCCGCCCATGTTGAACGGCGGGAACGAGATCTGCTCGAGCGCCGTCGGCTGGTCGTGGTTGCCGAGCGTCGCGTAGAAGCGCACACCCGCATCGAGCAGCGGCTTGTACGGAACAGTAAACGCCCCGTCGATCTGCTTCCAGTTAGGGCTATACAGATTGTCGCCAAGCATGAGCACAAGGCTGAAAGGCGAGCGTTGGTATGCCTTCCACATCTGGTCGGCAACGGCCATCTGCGGCTTGTCGCTGGTGCCGTTGTCGCCGATGACGGCAAAGACGAGCTGATCCGGCGACCGCGGCGCTTCGGCCGGCTTCTGGGCTGGGGCGGGGCCTCCGATGAGCAGAACGAGGCTGAGAAAGAGCCCGGGGAGCAAGCGGGATCGTTGCATGAACCACCTGTGTTCGATCGTGTCTGGGAGAGCCGCGCGCCCCAGTATAGCAACCACAACTCATATCACGATAACGCTTGATCTTTTTTAGGCCACATCGCAGACTTAGGCCATATTGCCTGCGCGAATGGTCACCGTCCTGCGGGCCCGCGTTGGGAACGTGCACCGACCAACGGCGAAATTCGCCGCGCATTCAAACGAAAAGGAGAACTCCAACATGTCACGAAGGTCTGCATTGTCAGCCCGTGGATTCGGTCTGCTCGGTATCGCGCTCTTGCTTGCGCTCGCCGTGCCGGTCGCGCCGGGCGCTTTGGCTGCGCAAAAGAAGGGCAAGAGCGCTGGTCCTGCCGCTTCCGGGGCGCCGATGTTGTGGAAGGATCCGGGCGACATCTCCAAGCTCGACCTCTATTGGGGCGCCGGCAGCGAGGCGACTGCGCCCAAGCCTCCGTTCAAGTTCGTGAAGGAGGACACGTCGGGCACCAACCCCAAGATCAAGGTGACCGACGCCAACGGCAAGAAATGGAACGTGAAGTTCGCCGAAGAGGTCCACTCCGAGGTCGCGTGCAGCCGCATCGTGTGGGCGCTCGGCTACCTCGTTGAGGAGAGCTACTACATGGCGTCGGTCAAGGTGGACGGCGTGACCGGTCTCGGCCGCGCGGCGAAGTATGTCCAGAAGGACGGCACGTGCAACAGCGTCATGTTCGAGGCCCGCCCCGAGAACATCGAGCGGACGCCGGGCTGGAGCTGGGACTCGAACCCGTTCGCAGGCACGAAGGAGCTGTCGGGGCTCACACTGCTCGCCGTGATGCTCAACAACTGGGACGCCAAGGAGACCAACAACGCGATCTTCATGATCACCCAGCCCGACGGTTCGGTGCAGAAGTGGTACCTCGTGGCGGACTGGGGTGGCACGCTCGGCAAGATGGGCGGCGTGTTCTCGCACTCCAAGTGGGACCCGGAAGCCTTCCAGAAGCAGGGATACGTCGACCGCGTGTCCGGCGGCACCTTGAAGCTCGACTACTCGGGCAAGGGCGGGCGGATCCTGCAGGGCGTTCCCGTCGATCACGCCAAGTGGTTTGCCGGGATGGCCAGCCAGCTCAGCGAAGCGCAGCTCAAGGACGCATTCCGCGCTGCGGGCGCGTCACCATCCGAGTCGAGCGCATTCGTCAGCAGAATCCGGCAGAAGATCGCCTCGCTGCAGTCGGCAGTTCACTGATCCAAACTGCGCTGGCGGGCGGCCTCGAACATGAGGACCGTCGCCGCCATCGCGGCATTCAACGATTCGACAGCCGTCGCGATTGGAATCGAGACGGTTTCGTCAGCAAGCGCGAGGGTGTCGGGTGGAAGCCCGGCACCCTCGTTTCCTATCAGAACGACGGTCGGCCGGCGCCAGTCCGCGTCGGTGTAACGGACCTCTCCGTGCGCGAGCGCCGCAAGCACCGAACATCCCCGCTCGCGCGCAGCATCGATTGCTTCGTCGACTCTGATCCGGCGGACGATCGGCAACCGGAACGCCGAGCCCATCGATGCGCGCAGCGCCTTTGGCGAGTATGCCTCGACGGTACCCGGCGTCGTGACGACTGCGGACGCGCCTGCAGCCTCTGCCGCGCGGACGATTGCGCCGAGATTGCCTGGATCCTGAAGTCCGTCGAGAACGACGACGAGCGGCGCGTCGCCTGCGAGCGCGTCGGCGAGCTCGAACCGCGGATGCGCGGCGAGCGCGACGATGCCTTGCGGATTCTCGGTATCGCAGATCGCGCGCATGATGGGTTCGGGAACGAGCGCACCGCGAAAGTGCGTGCGCGCCACGCGCGCGAACAGGAGGCGTCCCCGGTCGCTCTCGGCGAATGCCGTCGTGTAGATGATGGATTCGATCGCCGTTGATGCGGTCACGGCTTCGTCGACCAGCCGCGCACCCTCGACGAACATGAATCCGGGCGCAGTTCCGACTCGAACCTGGATCGCGCGCTTGATCAACGGGTTCTGGCGGCTCGTGATCTGTTCGGCAAGCACGCGCGTCAGAGTACGGATCGGGTTGCGGAGTGTCAAACGCGCCTGGCGACGGCTCGCTTGCGGCGCGACACCTTCATGGCCGACCGCGTTGACCCGCCGGACGGGCGCCGCTAGACTTGGCCCGAGCCGCGGCCCTCCGCTGGCGTCCCGGTATCCTGATGAAACATAAAGCACTGCTGTATCGGACGCTTGCCGTCGCGCTCGTTGGACTCTTGGTTGTCGCAGCCTCGCATACGGCGCGTGCGACACTCGCCGAGTCGCGCGCGGTGACGTTTCCGGCGGCGTTCAAGCCGAGCATGCTCAACAACGTCGCGGCGAGCCGGACGGCGCCTGTGGCATTCACCGCATCGCGCGATACCGACACGGTATTCGCATTCGACCCGCGAACCGGCGAAGGCATCGGCCAGCTGAAGGTCGGCGACGGACCGCTCGCGGTCACGCTCCTCGAGCAGAACGGGCAGCGATTGCTCGGCGTGACGTGCGAAGGATTCTACGGTGCGCCGCTGAATCTCGTCGCGCTCGTCGACGCGACGAATCCCGCCGACATGCGGCTCGTGCGAACGATCGACATGCCCGAGGGCTACATTTTTCTGCTCGGATCGCGGACGCTCAGGTTCGTCGCCGGCGGGACCGCGCTTCTCGTCACGGCGACCAGCGAGGTCACCGCGCGTGCGTTTCTGATCAGTTACGACGTTGCGACGGGAGCCGAGCTCAGCCGCGCCGACATCGGCTTTGCGCCCGGAAGTATCGACGTTGTCGAGTCTCCCGAACGTTCGGTGTGCGCCGTGCAGCAATCGGTCGCTCCGCGCGGGCGCGTCACGATCGTCGACATTTCAGATCTTTCGGCGCTCCGGGTGGAGCGCGTCGTGCGCTTTCCCAGGAAATCGGGACTCTATAACGTCAACAACGTCATATTGAGCGCAGATGGCACGATCGGGTACGTCTCGTCGGGCGACGGAAACTCGGTCTACGCCTTCGAAGTAGATACCGGGCGACTGGTGTCAACGACGCGCACGGGGTCGTTTCCTACGTTCACCCGCCGCTTTGAGCTCGACGGCCGTCCGCATCTGCTCGTCGTCGCCGAGAACGCCGCCGACCTCTATGCGTACGACGTCACCGATCCAGGGCATCCGGTGCTCGCGTGGGTCTTTGCTGCGCCGTCGGTTTTCCTGGATGTCGAACCGGCGATCACCGCAGACCAGACGACGGTGTTTGCCGCGACGACCGACGGCAACAAGGCCTATGCGGTCGACATGGCGACGGGCGACTTGAAGTACCAGGCGGTGATTGGCGACCGGGCAGTTGCCTCGGACGTGTGGGAAGGCGACGGCCAGCGGTACCCGTGCTTTGTCGGCATCGTCTCGGCGGACGTGACGTCGTTCCTGGACAGCTCGTCCGGCTACCTGGGACGTCGGTTCGCAGGTCCGGGCGACGCGCTGCTCTTTACGCTCTACCAGAACATCGCGCTCACGCACGACGCGCGCTATGCGTGTGTCGCCTCAAAGCGGACCGACGAAGTGCTCGTCATCGATGTTTCGTCCGCGGCTGTCGTCGCGCGAGTGCCCGTCTCGGACGCTCCATCGAAGATCGCCGTGGCGGAGGATCCCTCGAGCGGATCGTTGCGCGTACTCGTCGTCGGTTCGCGCGACGGTATCGTCACGATCGTCAACGCGACAGATCCTGCGAATGCGTTTGTCGAGCACCAGATTACGCTCGAGTCGGCGATCCCGCCGTTCCTCGAGTTTGCAAACATCGCCGTAAGTGCAGACGGGTCAACGGCATATCTGGCCGACGGGAACCAGTTTCTGTATTCGATCGACGTCGCGTCGGGAGCGGTGGTCGGATCGATCGGCACTGGATTCTTCCCCGTGACCATCGCGCTTCACGAGGACCGGGGACGTCGCACGATCGCCGTGCTCAACACGATGTACGAGAGCACGTCGGTTGCCGTCGTCGACGCGACGAGCCCTGCGTCCATGTCGCTCGTCACGAGCGCGAACATTCCCAAGAGCCAGGTCGTGGCGCTCAACAACGTTCCTCAGTTCACCGACGACGGGCGATTCGTGCTCGTCGGCGCGAGCATCACCGAGTCGTTCTTCTCGATCGACGCGCTGACGGGACAGATTGCCGGAACGCTCGAGAACACGAGCGCCGTCGTCCCGGCGCCGTACGCCGTCGACAACGTTCAGCGGTTCGCCGTCGTCAACCTTGGCGACACGCCCGGCAAGCTGTACCGGCTTGCGCGGTCGGGCGCGCCGCGGAAGGCGATCTCGTTCGAGAATCCGGCCGGTGGATACTTCCTCGTCGGCAACGATCCGGTTGTGTCGCCCGACGGCTCGGCAGCCGTGGTTCCGAACTACGGCGGCGCGAGCGTCCTGGCATTCGATCCCTCGACGGGACAGTCCACGGGCGAGATGGCTATGGGCGACGGTCCAGCGACGGTCGCCGTCGACTGGGCGTCCGGCACCGTCGTCGCGCTCGATGTAAACGGAACCGCCAGCAGTGTCGTAATCCGGAACCTGTCGGATCTCGCGGCGCCGTCGGACAAGTCGCCCGATCGAGCTCCTCGATCCGTTCGGACGTCCGCCGGTGCGCGCGGCGTCGTGTCTGTGGGAGACGTCGATGCGCACGACTCACGCAGCAGACCCGCATTCGTCTTCGACAGCGTGCGTGGAAGGATTCGATCGTGGGATCGCCAGTTGAACCGGGAGTAGGGGCCCTCTACGTAACTGTATGCGCGGGATGATACTCGCCGCGGGATTCGGGACCCGCCTGTGGCCGCTCACCGAGGATCGAACCAAGCCCGCGGTTCCGTTTGTGAACCGTCCGCTCGTCGCCTACAGCGTGGAGTACCTGAAGGCGGCTGGAATACGCGACATCGTCGTCAACCTGCATCACCAGCCCGAATCGATCACGTCAGCGCTCGGTGACGGCAGTGCGTTCGGCGTCGAGCTGCGGTACTCGCTCGAACACGAAATCCTCGGAACGGGCGGCGCGCTCGACAAGGTTCGCGAGTGGCTCGAGGGCGACGACTTCGTCGTCGTCAACGGAAAGATCGTCACGGACATCGACTTGAAGCGCGCCATCGACGTGCACCGCGAACGCGATGCGCTTGCGACGCTCGTGCTCCTGCCGAACGAGCAGCGCGAGCGCTTCAGCATCGTCGACGTGACAGGCGACGGGCTGGTTTCCGGGTTTGGCGGCTTTCCGGATTCCGAGGAGGTTGCCCCTCCGGTTCCGCTGATGTTCACCGGCATCCAGGTGATGTCCCCCGGAATTTTTGACTACATCCCGCGCGGCCGGTTCTCGCACACGACAACGGACGTGTTTCCGCAGGCGATCGCCGCCGGCGAACGTATTGTCGGCCACGTGGCGCGCGGCACGTGGAGGGAGTTGTCGACGATCCGCCGGTATCTTGACGAGTCGATCCGCGCGGCGCGCGTGGCGGGCGGCGTCAACGTGGTCGGCGAGTCCAGCCGCATCGATCCGGCTGCGTCGGTCGTCGATTCGGTCCTGTGGAAGGGTGTTCGCATCGACGCTGGAGCCGTCGTCGAACGATGCGTGGTGGGTGACAACGTGGAGGTCGCGGCAGGCGAAGTGTTTCGCAACGCGGTGATCGTTCGGGCCGAAATCGTGCGAGAAATCGAGCGCGGACGCGTCGAGGGGGACCGCCTTGTGGCCCCGATCGAGCCGGTGCTAGACTGACGCGCTTATGTCCCACGGACGAAACCCGGAAGAGGTGG
>JBGAKX010000237.1:0-3536 GCA_044224215.1 Blastocatellia bacterium | reverse complement strand
CACCGCCGCGGAGGCGAGTCCGTCAAAGCAGTTGTCGTGGTAGAGAATTCGCATCGCCGTGGTCGTCAAGAGAATCGGGCATTATAGGTGTGGATTCTGGTGGCGGCAAGCAGACCCACACGCAGAGACGCAAAGACGCAGAGCCGCAGAGCCGCAGAGTCATTCACCGAGTGTCTCTGCGTGTGGTTTCACCCCGTACTCGCTCATAACCCGTTCCACCATTTCGAGGCTCGCCTGGTAGTCCTCCGCGACGACTTGGTTCGCGCCAAGGCCCATGAGCTCGGGAAGTTCCGACACGTACCTCGACCGGACGATGATCTGCAGGTGCGGCGCGAGCGCTCGCGCGTTCGCAACGATCGACCGCAATGCGCTCGGGTCCGAGATCATCACGACCAGCATTCTCGCGCAGTCGATGCCCGCCTCGTGGAGCACTTCGCGGCGCGTGGCGTCTCCATAGATCATCTGTTCCGGAGGTTCGCCCACAGCGGCCCGCCGGTCCGGCACCGCGTTCATCTCGACCACACAGAACGGCACCGCGACACTCGCGAGCACCTTGGCGAGGTTCTGACCTCCCAGTCCGAACCCCACGACGATCGCGTGATCCGCCAGCTTGCACATCGGGCCTGCCGCCGGTTCGGGCTCGGGAACATGCCTGCCGCGGGCGACGAGCGCGGCGATGCGTGTTCCGACGCCGGGCGCGATCCTGATAAGGAACGGTGTGGCGACCATCGAGATGATCGTCGCGGCCAGAAAGATCTGCGAGCGGTTGGGCGTGAGCAGGCCCTCGTCGACGCCGGCTGTCGCAAGCACAAGCGAGAACTCGCCGACCTGCGCGAGTCCAAGCCCCGCCATGACCGCTGTCCGCACGGACAACCCGAGCGCGAGCATCACGCACGTCACGATCGCGGCCTTGACGACGACGATTCCGAGCGTCAATCCGGCGACGGTCGCGACGTTCTCCCACAACGCTGACAGCGACAGCAGCATGCCGATCGAGACAAAGAACAGCCCGTTGAACACGTGGCGAAACGGGAGGATGTCGGCGACGACCTGGTGGCTGTACTCCGACTCGGAGACGACGAGCCCCGCGATGAATGCGCCAAGCGCAAGCGACAGGCCAAGATAGGACGAGATCACCGCCGTGCCGAGACTTATCGTGACGACCGAGATGACGAACACTTCGGGGCGAGATCACCGCCGTGCCGAGACTGATCGTGACGACCGAGATGACGAACACTTCGGGGCTGCGCAGCGACACGACATACTTGAGGATTCTGGGCACGATGATTCGCGCGGCGACAAGCACGCCGACGATCGCTAGCGCCGCGCGTCCGAGCGTGAGCGCGATGGCGACGGCGCTTCCGCCCGTCGAACCGCTCAGCACCGGAACGAGGATCATCATCGGCACGATGCACAGATCCTGGAAGATCAGGACGCCGACGGCGGCGCGGCCGTGCGGCGCGTCGACTTCGGCGCGGTCCTGGTACGTCTTGAGCACGATCGCGGTGCTCGACAACGCGATGAGGAATCCGGCGAAGGTGGCGGCGTTCGCCTTCCAGCCGAGTGCGACGGCGACGCCGACGGTCGCAAGCACCGTGAGCAGCACCTGCAGGCCGCCGCCTGCGACGACGACGCGGGCGGATCGCATCATCTTCCCGAGCGAGAACTCGAGCCCGATGGTAAACAGCAGCAGAGCGACGCCGATCTCGGCGAGAAAGGTGACGTGCTCGCTCGACTGGATTATGCCGAGGCCGTGGGGCCCGATCGCGATGCCAGCCGCGATGAATCCGACGAGCACGGGCTGCCGCAACTTATTGAAAAGAAAGACGATCGGGATTGACAGGACGAGGATCAGGAGGACGTCCTGGAGCACGGTGAGGTCTTGGTGCATTCCGTAGTGTGGCGCAGGTGCGAGATGCAAGACAACTGAAGACCGAACGCAAAGACGCAAAGGCGCAGAGACGCAGAGGTTGGAATTTCATATTCTCTGCGGCTTGGCGTCTTTGCGTCTCTGCGTGTGGGTCGGTTTGACACACCTGCGATTCCCGGCTATGATTGCGCGTTTTCCGCTTTACTAATGAGCGGACAGGGAGGACCACAACGTGAAACCAGGCATCCATCCGAAGTACGAAGACGCAACCGTCATCTGCGCATGCGGCGAGCGGTTTACGACGCGGGCCACGAAGAGCGAGATCCATGTGGACATCTGCTCGGCCTGCCACCCGTTCTACACCGGCAAGCAGAAGCTGGTCGACACCGCCGGCCGTGTGGACCGGTTCAACCGGAAGTACAACCGCAAGACTGCCGACGTCTAGCGTCTCCGCGACATTCCGAAAACCCAAGGCTCGCCCGAATTGAGGGTCCGGGCCTTGGGTTTCGTCTATTCGGGCACAATTTCCTGAGGATGTGAGTGTGAGCGAGCGAGATACAACGGGCGGCGACATCATCGTCGGGGGCCAGGCGGTCCTCGAGGGCGTCATGATGCGTTCGCCGAACGCCTATGCGGTGGCGGTTCGGCGGGCGGACGGCCAGATCGTGTCGCGTCGGGCGCGCGTGCCGAGGCTTTCGGACAAGTACCCCGTGCTCAAACTGCCGATCGTGCGTGGCGGCGCCACGCTCATCCAGTCGATGGTCCTCGGGATCAAGGCGCTCAACTACTCGTCCGGAATCATGCTCGCCGAGGAAGAGGCGCGCGACGAAGTCGCCGTCGCGTCGGCTGCGACCGCCGAGGGCCCCGCCGGCGCCCCGGTCGCGGTCAGCGTGGCGCGCACGGAGCCCGAAGCCACGTCGACGTCGGCCGCCGTCGGCCCGATGATCTTTGCCATCGTCGCGAACGTGGCGCTGTTCATCCTGCTGCCGCTGCTCCTCACAAATGCTCTGTTCATTGGCCTTGGAGCGGGCTGGTCGGGGACGTTCGGATCGCTGTTCCACTCCGTCCGGCCGTCGGTCGGCTTTAACCTCGTCGAGGGCGCCATCCGCGTCGTGATGTTCGTCGGGTTGATCTACGCGATGTCGCGACTGAAGGACATGCACCGCGTGTTCATGTACCACGGTGCCGAGCACAAGGTTGTCATGGCCTACGAGGCCGGCGGACCGCTGACGGTGGAAGCCGCGCGTCCGCAACCACGCCGCCATCCTCGCTGCGGCACCAGCTTTCTGATGGTGGTGATGATCGTCGCGATCGTGCTGTTCTCGGTCGTGCGTTTCGATTCGCTCGCGCTCAACGCCGCGGCGCGCATTGCGTTGATGCCGCTCGTCGCGGGGCTCTCGTTCGAGGTCATCCGCGCTGCGGCAAAGAAGCAGTCCGGCTGGCTCTTCCGCGCGATGGTGCTTCCTGGCCTGTGGTTGCAGGGCATCACGACACAGGAGCCATCCGACGACCAACTGGAGGTCGCGATCTTCGCCCTCGAACAATCCCTGGAGCTTGAGCCCTCCTGATTTGCTTTAGTCTGCGCAAATCTGCGGCAAAGTAATTCTTATGCAGGAAAAGCTGGAATCCATCGAACGGACCTACGAAGAGCTGACGGCGCAGCTTG
>JBGAKX010000236.1:0-3546 GCA_044224215.1 Blastocatellia bacterium | reverse complement strand
ATTCCTTGGAGCGATTATCGCGCTTCAGGGTGCTCGGACTCTTGGAGCGACTATAGCGCTTCGGGGTGCCCGGAAAGTTCGGCGCGACTATGGCGTCGAAGTCTTCTTTGACGACGCCCGATCGACCGCCTGGCGGAAGCGTGGATCGTCGCGCAGCGGTTCGAAGTCGGGCTCTTCCTTCAGCCTCTCCGGGTCGGCAAATCCGGCTTCCACTGCCTGATCGATCGCGTCGAGTGCCTTCTTGCGATCGCCCCCCTTCACGCTCGCTCGTGCGACCTCTACATAAAGCCCAGGCCACTTCGGCGAGATCTCGATCGCCGTCTCGAGCGATGCTACGGCGAGCGAGTACTTCCCGCCGTAGTAAAGGTTCATTCCGCCTTCGTAGAACCACGCAAATACCTGGCGAAGCGCGCGCCGCGCGACCCGCCGGTCCGGCGAGTCGGTCTCGGCCCTGGCCTTGGCCCTCAGATCTGCAATGCGCCTGCGAAACTCCTGCGTGGCGATCGCGCGCTGCTCGTAGTCCGAGCGCAGGTTTCCGTATCCGACGGTTTCGGACACAATCGCCTGCTGGCGCCTGACCTGATCGATCTCGCCCTTCAAGCCGTCCTTGACTGCCTTGACGTCCTTGAGCGCCGCCGCCGCCGTCGCGGCCGTCGTCGTATCGCGCAAGCCTTTGAACTGATTGATGATGCCGGAATATGCGTAATATGCCTCGAGGGTATGGTTGCTTGCTTGCTGCGCAGCCGCCGCAGCCATCGCACGCTCGTAGATGGCGTCGACGAGCGCGGCGTCCTTCGTGCGGGTCCCTGCGCGAATCGCCTCCGTCTCCATGAAGCCGACGGCGAGCACCATGACGTCGCTCGGCGCCCAGTCGTGACTCCCGTCAAAGCGCTCGAGCCTGTTGGGAACGCCGAGCTTGTCGAGGACGGGACCGAGGGTGACGAGCTCGGGAAAGTTGAAGTCGTCGACGCCCACCGTCATGAAATACGAGAACGTGATCGGATCCTTCGGAGGCTTTTCGATCGGCGACATCTCGGGCGGAAATCCCGCGCCGCACGCAATGATGCCCGAAATGCAACCTCCGCAACCGAGCGCCGCAATCGTCGCGGCTCGCGCTCCGCCCGAGAAGCCCGCTGCATAGACGCGGTGGTCGTCGATCTTGAAGCGCGCGTGCGTGTCACGCCACATTGCCGCACCAGCCTCAACCGAGAACTTCATCGGACCGTTTTTCGAGTTGTTCGACCCCACAACGATCCAGCCATACGTCTCGGCGGCGGCGCGAAGGTGCTCGACCGGATCGGAGCCGATCGCACCTGGGTCGAAACAGTAAATGATTGGCCATGCGCGGTCCGCGGTGTACGTCGAGGGCAGGTACAGCGCATACGACTGCGCGGGTTCGTCTGCGACCGTCACATGTGCAGCAACAGCGCCCGGGTGCACGTCTTCGGGCTGGCGCGCCAGCGTTCCGGCCGCGGGCGCGACGAGGAGCAGGCCAATGGCAAGGACTATCCGCATGACTACCTCCGGATGATGATCCGATACCATCCGATAACGAAGAGGTGGGCTGAGCCTAACAAATTGGCAATCGAAACATATGTACGATTTTGTTTACATGTGACGCCTATGATCAGGTGCGCGGGCGATCTCCGCTTTTCGCACGGCACCCGCGTGCGCTACACTAAAGCTCTGGATCTGCTGGATTTCCACATAATCAAGTCGCACGGGCGCACTCGCGAGAACTCGACATGACACGTCTAAGAACCGGGACCTCGACGCTCCACTCCGAGGCGTCGATTCCACCGCAGAATGCTTCGCTCGCCACGACGCAGGACAGCATCCGATCGTCGTCGCCGAGCACTTCGTCGTTGGAAAGCCACCTCCTGTTCAATCGGGAGCTCAGCTGGATCGAGTTCAACAGGCGCGTGCTCGAGGAAGGACTCGACGAATCGAACCCGCCGCTCGAGCGGCTCAAGTTTCTCGCGATCTTTTCGACGAATCTCGACGAGTTCTTCATGATTCGCGTGTCCGGCCTGATGCAGCAGGTGGATGCGGGCGTCTCGGTACTGTCGCCCGATGGCTTGAGCCCGGCGAGCCAGCTCAAGGCGATCGTCGAAAAGCTGCGGCCGATGATCGCGCAGCTCACCGAATCGCTTGTATCGGACTTGCTGCCGTTGCTGTCCTCGTTCGGCATTCGCATCATCCCGTACAAGAACCTGACGGGACACCAGAAGACCGAGCTGAGGGCGTACTACAGCAGCTACATCTTCCCGATCCTGACGCCGCTTGCCGTCGATCCGAGCCATCCGTTTCCGTACATCTCGAACCTCAGCCTGAATCTCGGCATGATGGTCGAGCCCGAGGACGGATCGGACAACTCCGAGATCCGGTTTGCGCGGCTCAAGGTTCCACCGGTCGTGCCCCGGCTCGTGCCCGTGTCCGGTGAAGGCCATCAGTTCGTGCTTCTCGAGCAGGTGCTTGCGGCGAACATCCACACGCTGTTCCCGCACATGCGCGTGACGGACATCCATCCGTTCCGGGTGACGCGCGACGCGGATCTCGAAATCGAGCAGGACGAGGCGGGCGATCTGTTGAAGACGGTCGAACAGCAGCTCCGGCGCCGCAGATTCGGGTCGAGCGTCCGTCTCGAGGTCGACACCGGCATGCCGGCCCACATGGTGCAGTTGCTCGCGGATTCGCTCGGGCTCGAGGGCGACGACGTGTTCACGATCGACGGCCCGCTGTGCCCGTCGGACCTGATGTCGCTGTACAAGCTCGACTACCCGAATCTGAAGGACGAGCCGTTCACGTCGAGTCTGCCGGCGGCGCTCAAGACGGACGAGTCGATTTTCGAGGTCCTCAAGAAGCAGGACGTCGTGATGCACCACCCGTTCGACACGTTTGCACCCGTGGTGGACTTTCTGCGTGCTGCGGCGTCGGACCCGCACGTGCTTGCGATCAAGCAGACCCTCTACCGGACGAGCGGCGACTCGCCCATCGTCAAGGCGCTGATGGACGCGTGCGAGCGCGGCAAACAGGTGGCCGTGCTCGTCGAGCTCAAGGCTCGATTTGACGAGGAGAACAACATCGTCTGGGCGCGAAAGATGGAGCGTGCCGGCGTTCACGTCGTGTACGGGCTGCTCGGGCTCAAGACGCACTGCAAGCTCGCGCTCGTCGTGCGGCAGGAGGGCGACGGGTTGCGGAGGTACGTCCACCTCGGCACCGGCAACTACAATCCCGCGACCGCGCGTATCTACACCGATCTCGGTCTGCTCACCTCCAACCCGGACATCGGTGCCGATGCTTCCGAGCTGTTCAACTTCCTGACCGGATACTCGCGCCAGACGGCGTATCGAAAGCTGCTCGTCGCGCCCGTCGGATTGCGCGAGCAGTTCATCGGCCTGATCCGGCGCGAGGCCGAGCACCAGCGGAACGGCCGGGCCGGCCGGATCATCGCAAAGGTCAACAGCCTCACCGATACGCGCATCATCCGCGAGCTGTACGACGCATCGCGGGCCGGCGTGCAGATCGAACTGCTCGTGCGGGGCG
>JBGAKX010000235.1:0-3569 GCA_044224215.1 Blastocatellia bacterium | reverse complement strand
GGCATCAGTGTTGCAGGAGCGGGTGACGTCAACGGCGACGGACTTAGTGACGTCATCGTCGGGGCGAATCACTACGCTGACGGTCAGGTATTTGAGGGTGCTGTTTTCGTATATATGCCGGGCGCGTGCTGTGTCGGGCGGTCTTCGTCCGACAGTGTCGGCGTCTACAATCAACTCTCCGGAGCGTGGTTCCTTCGCAATACCAACACCTCGGGTGTCGGACAGATCGACTTCAATTATGGACAGGGGGGACGCGGTTACATCGCCATCACCGGCGACTGGGACGGCGACGGCCTCGATACACCGGGCCTCTACGACCCGGTCACCGGAACCTTTTTCCTGAGGGACTCGAGCTCGCCGGGGCCAGCCGACAACTCGTTCGTCTTTGGTGCTGGCGGCCGCACCTATCTGCCGGTTGCCGGCGACTGGGACGGCGACGGCACCGATACGATCGGGCTCTACAACCCGACCACCGGCTCCTTCTTCCTGAAGAACACGAACTCGGGCGGTTCGGCGGATCTGACGTTTGTCTTCGGCGTCGGAGGCGCCGGCTGGATACCTATCGCCGGCGACTGGGACGGCGACGGTACCGCGACGATTGGGCTCTACGCCCCGCTCGATGGGGCCTTCTTCCTCAAGAACACGAACGCGTCGGGCCCCGCAGACCTGGTCTTCAACTTCGGACCTGTTGGAGTCACGTGGACGCCCGTCACTGGTGATTTCGACGGCGACGGCACGGATTCGATCGGGCTCTACGTGCCGTCGAGCGGGTCGTTCTTCCTCAAGAACCAGAACACGTACGGGGCTGCCGACGTGGCATTCACATTCGGCGGACCGAACATGATGCCGCTGATGGGCGATTGGGACGGCCAGATCCACCGGACGCCGAAAGATCGTTAGCCAGACACGACGCCGCTGAGCGCACAAAAGCCACGTGCGCCGGGGAACCTTCTCCCGACGCACGTGGCATGTGCATGTCGACCACTCGCAGCGGCGACGCCGTTACCGGGTCCGTCCAACCAAGCGCAGACCTTCAGCGTCTGATGCTTCGCCGCTTTCCGGCACGAGGATTCGTCCCTCGAGATCCCATGAATGCCCATCGAACTGTCCTTTCTGTTGTAATTCTCGCGTCGCTCCTCGTACCACCCGATGCGGCGCGCGCATCAACAGCTCCCCGCCTGACGATCCAGACGCAGGTTGTGCGAGCGGCCGAACTCGTTCGTGTGCGGCTCGAGAGCGCCGAGCGTGCGCCGGGCTCGCTTCACGTCTACACAATGATCGACGACTCCGAATTCGTGAACTACCCCGTCACGGATCCGAATCCCGATGCGACGAGGATCGATCTCGATCTGTTCTACAACACGATGACTGGGGAATACGTCTTTGCCGAGCCCGGCACGTACGTCGTCAAGGCGCTTTGGGAGAGCAAGGACAACCACGGCCACGTCGAGGTGACGGCCGACATGACGGTCCACAGGCCGTTGCGCCGCGACCGCCGAGCGCTTGAAGAGCTGCTACGCGGCGGCAGTCCGCTCGCTGCGTATCTCGGACGCGGAGGAGGGCGAGGATGCGCCGCTGCCTCAGAACATGCCCGGGCGCGTCAGAGTGCGTGGCGGCTCGCGCACCGCTACCCTCGCAGCCCGTACGGGCGAACGGCGCGCGCCGCCATCCGAAGTTCGGTCCGCTGCCGAACGGCGAACTGGAACGCCGATCCGAAGCCGCTCCTTGGCGACGCCACGCCATTGCCCGACGACATCGAAATGTACCCGGGTGCCACACTCGAAATGTCGGCGCCCGGCGACCACAGCCACACCGGGGCGATGATCACGTGCGATGACTTTCCAACGGTAATCAGCTATTACACGATCGCGCTCAAGCGGCGCGGCTGGAACGTTCAGGACTCGGTGTGGTACCGACAGGGTGGCGCGGTCGTCGCGTGGAACGAACATCCCGAGAAGAAGGTGCACGTCAGCGCCGCGACGGAATGGTGCGGCGTGACGGCGATCACGATTTCGTTCGAGGACATCGAGGCGATGCGGCGGTCGTCGGCGCCGTGAGACTCGTCCGGGTGACTCCCGGATCGTCTTGATCAACAACACAACGGCGTCGTAGCCTCGGGCCGGATCTCGGCGGTGTCCCAGACGAATCGGCACGAAATCAAGCTATGCGGACCTGCCGTATCACGGGACAGAGATCGCTCGACAACAAAGGAGGCGATCGAATGTGCAATGTGTGTGGAGATACGCGACACGAGCGCAAGTTGTCGCGCCGGCATTTCGTAGGGGCTGGCGCCGTTGCGGCGATCGCGCCGTTGCTCGTTCGCAATGTCGTCGCGGATGACGGACACGCCTCGGGAACCGCGCAGGTGCCTAACGCCATAGCGCCTGCCGAGGCGTTGAAGCGACTGATGGAAGGCAACGCACGATACGCGGCGAACGCACCGAACCAGCGTGACTTCTCGGCCGGTCGCGCAGCGCGTGCCGAGGCGCAGTACCCGATTGCCGCGATCCTGGGCTGCGCGGATTCGCGCGTTGCCCCGGAGCTCGCGCTTGACCAGGGGCTTGGCGATCTCTTTGTCGTTCGAGTTGCTGGGAACATCGTGAACTCGGACCTGCTGGCGTCGCTCGAATACGGCGTCAAGTATCTCGGAGCGCCGTTGATCATGGTGCTTGGCCACACCGGGTGTGGCGCGGTCGACGCGGCGATCAAGGTGCTGAAGAACAAGACCGTCCTGCCGGGCCACCTGCCGGAGCTCGTGTCCGCGATCAAGCCTGCCGTACTCGATGCCGAGAAGACCAAGACGGGCGACCTGTTGACCAACGCGGTGACCGAGAACGTGGAGCACCAGGTCGCTCTGCTGAAGAACGCGCAGCCGGTCGTCAAGAAGCTCTACACGGAACGAAAGATCGACATCGTCGGGGCTGTGTACGACCTTCGCACGGGATTGATCACGCTCACGGACTGACGACCACGATCTTGTCGTCGCCGACTCGAGTTTAGCCGCGTGCCAGGAGTTGCTCGCGCAGCGAGTCGTCGCGCGCCATGTCGATCGCCGTCCACGCCATGGCGAGCGCGCCGTCGATGAGCGCCGTGTCCGCGTCAGGCGTGATGCAGTGGGCCGTGAACTCCGGCTGATGGTTTACGGCGGGGAGCGAGTTGATGCCGATGAACGGATGGATGGACGGCATGCGGAGCGAGACGTTGCCCATGTCCGTTGACCCCGTCGCACGCTCGGCCACGGCTCCGAGATCCGGGAAACTCCGTCCCAGCGATTCCGAATTGCGTTGGTACAGGGCCGCCAGCCTCGCGTCGTGAACCACTTCGGCGTACGGCTTGTCGCCGCCGGCGATCTCGAGCCTCGCGCCGGTCGCCACGGCGCCCGCCTCGAAGCAGCGGTGCACCCTCGGCCGCAGCTCTTCCAGTTCGTTCAGGGTCTTGCCCCTGATGATGTATCTCGCCGAAGTGTGCGCCGGGACGATGTTCGGCGCATCGCCGCCCTTTGTGACGATCCCGTGAATCCGGTGCGTGGGCAGGATGTGCTGCCTGAGCAAACCGATCGACGTCTGTGC
>JBGAKX010000068.1:0-23983 GCA_044224215.1 Blastocatellia bacterium | reverse complement strand
CGGAACCGTGGGACCCCGTCACACGAACCGTGCGAGCCCGCTTCAGCGGGCGACTCTCAAACGAGCCCACGGCGCAGCGAGCGGAACCGTGGGACCCCGTCACACGAACCGTCCGAGCCCGCTTCAGCGGGCGGCTCCCGACCCCACGTTTGTCACAAATTCGTAAACAACGCCGACAAGGCCCCGAAACCGGCCGCTTTGCAAACACGACGCTGAAACCGGCCCTCCGGTGGTACCGTATTAGGTCAGGTTTTCGGACAACCACGACTCGTGAAAGGATAGACGACACACTATGAAGGCACATTCGCTCGTTTCGCGTCTTGCGATCTCCACATTCGTCGCGGCGCTCTGTCTCAGCTCGATCGGCGCATTCGCCCAGGGGGGTGGCACCGACGTTCGCAAGCTGACGACCATCCAGTCCGTCAGCGTCGACGCCGGAAAGACCAAGGACGCCGTGACCGTCAAGTACCTCAACCTGCCGTGGGGCGAGAAGACCTTCAGCTACATGGAGGACGGCGGGAACCAGTACTACAGCACGCGGGACTGGCCGTTCGCCCAGATCACCCTCACCGTCAAGGCAAAGTGGATCGGCGCCGACCTCGAGCCCGGGAACTACGTCTGGGTCATCACGCCCAAGTCGGACACCAGACCCATGGGCCTGTCGATCTGGAAATTCACGCCCGGCGCGTCCGGCACGTTCCTCGTCGCTGGCGACGTATTCACGGAACGACCCAAGGACGCCGTCATGGTCGCGTCAAAACCCGTCAAGTTCGAACGCGGCAAGCCGCTCGTCGACCATCTCGAAATCTCCGCATCCGCAAAGGGCAAGAAGGCCGACGTAATGGTCCACTACGGAACGCGTGCGATCACCGAGGAGATCTCGCTCGACTAACTCGTTCAATCGACGGGAGATACATTATGGAAGAGACCAAACCGGCCGCAGCGCCCACGGCAGACGACGCCAGTCCGATCCCCATGGCCACGACAGAACCGACTTCCTCGTACTCGATGCTCGAGCCACGCATGAAGAAGGTCTACGGCGCGTACTACAAGGAGCTCTACTACACACCCGAACGTCGAATTCTCGACCCCAAGGTGCAGGAGCTCATTTCGATCGCCGCGTCGCTGGTCGCCAAATGCGAAGGCTGCATCGACGGCCACATGAGCAAGGCTCTGGAGCTCGGGGCGACCAAGGAGGAGATCAGCGAGACGATCTGCATCGCGGCGGCAATCAACGCCGCGGCAATGATCGATCTGTCGGACCGGACAGCCGAACGGCTTGGTCTCAACCATTTTCCGATGGCGCCACGCGCCGCGCGCGCCGACGGCGGCAACGATGCAGGCTGAATAGGCGCTGGCTAACTTGTTGAAAAAACTGGTGTTCCTCGCGTCTCTCGCCGCCATCGCGGTGGCGGGCCTCGTTCCGGCCGTGGCTTCCCAGAGAGCCGCGGCCGCTCCTCTGTCATCAGCCGGGCGCGTTGACTATGGGGTGTTTCCGAGCCCGAGCCTCGGCAGCGACGTGGCGTATGCCGTGTCGCTTCCCCCGTCCTATGACCGGGAGCCCTCGCGACGGTTCCCCGTCGTCATCTTTCTCCACGGCCTGTTCAACAGCGAACGCGACTGGGTGGGCCGCGGCGTGCAGGCCCAGATCGACCAGCTGCGCGCCGATCACAAGATCGGCGAGTTCATCGTCGCCGTACCGTACGGGGCCAACAGCTTCTACCTGAACGGAAAGGACGGCTCAAAGTACGAAGACGCAATCGTTAAAGACTTCATCCCCTTTGTCGATAAGACATTCAGAACGACGGCAAGCCCACGCGGGCGAGTCATTCAAGGCATCTCCATGGGAGGGTTTGGAGCCCTCGTCATCGCCTTCAAGCATCCGGAGATGTTCACTGCCGTCGCGGCACACTGCGCCGCGATCTTTGAAGAGCTTCCAAAGCCGCCCACGTCGCCGGACGACCGGCGCGGCGCCTATCGTTACGAGATTGCGACCAAGATCTTCGGTAATCCTCCGGATCCCGTATTCTTTGCCGCAAACAACCCCCTTGGGCTCGTGGCGTCGCGCGCCGGGCAGTTAAAGGGGCTCAAGATCTACTTTGACGTCGGCGAGCAGGACCGCTACGGGTTCGCTGCCGGCAACCGACTGTTTGACGCCGCGCTGACAAAGGCCGGCATCGCGCATGAGTTTCACCTGACACCGGGTGACCATGGCTGGTCGTACCTGATCGGTCGGAGCGAGCCTGCGTTCGAATTTGTTTCGCACTCGCTTGCGACGGATTGACCCAGTATTGTCCCCGACTTCCCTACCTGCCTGAGCCGTCCCTGAAGCCTTCTGGGCCATTCGTGCGCCCTTGCACCTGCTTCGGTCATCTGAGACAAATGCGCGGCATCGGAGTTCCGTTTGGGCAGCAAGATAAAGGACTTGGTTGAGATAGCGCCGCTCGCCGGCGCCGTTGACGCGGCGCAACGGCCGACGTCCGCCCTTTCTGCGTTCCTCCTCACCTACGAACTGGGAGACGCGCTCGCGCGAATCGTCGAACGCATCGTGTCGTCGGGCGGTGGCCAGCGAAACTGCCTGATCGTCGGCAGCTCGGGCTGCGGCAAGAGCACGCTCCTCGACGTCACATGCGAACTGTTGCGCATGCCCGCGTCGTCCGATCTCATCTCGCGATTCGCCGAGATCCGGATGTCTGTCGAAGACGAACAGATCCATCCGATCCGCGTCGACTGGAACGAATCCGACCGTCACCTGGCGGCGTCGATCGAACGCGCGATCCGCGAGTTCTGCAACGAGCAGGGATTTCCGTTCCTCCACGCCGCACAGGACGAAGCCGCCCGGCTCAGGCTCGACTGCCTCTCGAGCGCGGCGGCCCAGCTTCCACGCGGACACCGGATCGTCCTTGCGATCGACAACCTCGACGAGTGGCTGGGCAGCGTCGGCCGCCATGCGTACGAGAACATCCAGACGATGGCCCGCCTCGGCGAACTGTCTCGCGACCTGCCGCTCGCCACGTGTGCGGTCGCCGGCGGCGGCGTACTCGCCGACGATGCCGGGTCGGGTGAGGGACAGGGATGGATGGCGACGCTCCACGACGACTTCCAGATCGTCTACGTCCCATCGCACACGGTTCGAACCGCGACGGCCAGCCGCGTCCTCAAGAAGAACGCACGCCAGCGACGCGAGATTCTCGAGGTCCTCGGAAAGCTGCGCGAAAAGCTTCCCGACCTGAACTACAGCGACGAGGACTTCATCGAGCTCTATCCGCTCGAAGTCTCCACGTGGACCATCGGCGGCCACCTCCACCGGTGGATCGAAGGCTTTTCGTTCCCGGAGTTTGCGGCCAAGGCGGCGGAGAGCGTCCGCGGGCGTCCCAAGCTGAGCCTGTTTGCGCTCAACGACATGTTCTCGCGCTACGAAGGCGAGCTCCGGCGCGTCGAATCGATCGAGCCGATCTTTGCCGCCTACGATCGCCTGCAGGCCGACGCGCTTCCAAAGCTCGGATCGTCGCAGCGGTTGTGGGCGAGCCTCGCGCTGCAGTCGATCTTCATGCACACGATCGCCGGCATCTCGGTCGACGTGACGACGCTCACCAACTCGGTCCTCCTCTACAGCCTGCACGGTTCCGGCTCGAGTTACGTCTACATGGCCGCGGTGCTCAAACAGCTCGAGACACTCGCACGCGGCGAGATCGTCGCCACCGGCGACGGCACGGCGCGACGGTATTCGCTCGTCAGCGGCGAGAGCGAGGCCGTTCGGGCGCGTGTCGAGGAGCTTGCCGACACGATCGAGGACGAAGACGAGCTTGCATGGGCGCTCGCGACCTTCGGCGGCCATTACTTCGCGGACTGGCCGCTTGGCGAGACGGTTCCGGGTCCCCTTCGCGGCGACCTGTGGGAGATTTCGCAGTATCCAGGCGCCATCACGCTCCAGGCTCGAGTGCCCATGTCGGACGGCGACAGTCCGCCTGCCTCGTCGCCGCGCCCGAGGCTCGTCATCCTTGCGCCGGGCCGGACGTGGTCCGAAGCCCGCGACGAGGCGATGCGCTCGAATGCCTCGTCGGTGTGGCTCGGGGGCGTCGCGACGCCGGACGGCCGGCAGGCCCTGAAGAACTGGATCGCGGTCACGCGCCTCGCCACGAGCGAGCAGAGCGCCCGCTTTTCCGACCTCGAGGCATTCCGCAAGGAGGTCGCGGACGCATGCTCGGCGGTCTTCAGGCGGGTGTACATCGAGCGTGGCATGCTCGTGACCGCGTGGCGGTCGGATCCGATGGCGGGGTTCGTGCACGCGTCGCGCGACGAGAACCTGATCGTGCGGCTTCTACCGTCCGAGGCCGCGGCTGCAGCGGCGGTCGCAACGTCCGCGACGGACGTTGCACAGCCGGTCAACGTCGCCGAAGCGGTCGTGTGGCTTGCGCACCTCACTGCCGCGACACGCGACGAAGTGAAGCAGTTGACGACGATCACCGACACGGCGTCGTGGCTGCAGCGGCTCGAAACCTGGTACACGACAGGCATCAATCGTGACGTGTCGCACCCGGTGGCGCTGCTCGGCGAGAGCGCGAGTGTCGAGGGCGCCGCGGCGGTCGAGGCAAAGCACCAGTTTGACGTCGCGCTGTTCAACGTGCGCAAGGCGTTGACGGCCGGCTCGCTCACGGGTCTTCGGCATTCGCTCGAGACGGTCTTCGAGACCCCCGACAAGTTGTGGGCTGCGCGCGACCGCATTGTCTGGCTCGAGCGGTTCGCCGCGTGGCTGTCGACGGTCGAGTTTGCCGAACGCTACCTGCGCGATGCGGAGGCCGTTGACGACGCCGATGCGGAGGAGCTTCGTCGCACGGCGCTCGCGTGGGTGGAGAAGCTCGACGGATTCGCCGACGAGCAGCGCCGCACCGCGTTCGACGACGCATTCCAGACGTTCCGCGACGTGTACACGGCCTATTACGCGGGCGAGCACATTCGAAGCGTCAACTCGAAGGTGATCGACACGCTGAGCGACGCGCTGCTCGGCAGCCGGTCGTGGCGCGCGTTGGAGGCGCTCTCGGGGCTACCGATCGGCGACCCGTCGCAGCTGGTCGAGGCGACGAATCTCGTGTCTTCGCTCCGCGAGGCGCAGTGCGATGCCGACGTGCTGGCGGTGCTCGCCGAGCGCCCGCGGTGTCTGTGCGGGTTCAGGTTTGGCGACCGGACGCGCCTGACGGCGCTGGCGACGAGCGCGCGCGAGCTGGTGCACGAGGGAATCGAGCATCACCGCAGGATGCTGCAGGTGCGGAAGTCGGAGTTGCGGGCAAAGCTGAAGGCGCGCAAGTCGAGCTTCTCGGTCGAGACGATCAAGTCGATTGCGGCGTTGACTGGCGAGGACGAGTTGCCGGAGATCGACGATGCGATGATCGCTGCGCTCAACGACCTGCTTCAGTCGCGGACGGTGTAGCGGAGCACCCGAATCGTGACGCGGTTCGAGGCACCCCGAAGGGGTGCGTGAGAATAGCCGGGGGTCGAGGCGCGAAGCGACGACGACCCCCGGTCAATGCCAGTTCCGGATGCGACCCTGAAGGGGTCGACCTCGCGGCGGACCCTTACTGGGTCCGACCGACTTTTGATTCGCATCCGGGGGTCGGCGTCGCGCTTCGCGCTCCGTGACCCCCGGCTATTTCCCCACACCCCTTCGGGGTGCCCGGACCTGCGGTCGTACTCAATCTACTGACCGTTCGTGCGAACATCGTGAGCTTCATGTTTCGGCCCGATTGCCGTACAGTCCTCCGCTTACCATGAGCTACCAATACATCTACACGATGTACAACCTGCGGAAGATCCACCCGCCCTCGAACGAGGTGCTCAAGGGGATCTCTCTCTCGTTCTTCCCCGGCGCAAAGATCGGTGTCCTCGGCCTCAACGGCTCGGGCAAATCGACGCTCCTGCGCATCATGGCCGGACTCGACCACGACTTCTCGGGTGAAGCCAAGGCCGCCGAAGGCGTCCGCGTCGGGTTTCTCCCGCAGGAACCGCCGCTCGACGAGTCAAAGGACGTGCTCGGCAACGTCGAAGCGGCCGTCGCCGAAACCAAGGCGCTGCTCGATCGATTCGACGAACTCAACGCCAGGCTCGGCGAAGAGCTCGACGCCGACGAGATGCAGGCCGTGCTCGACGAGCAGGCGAGCGTCCAGGACGCCATCGAGGCCGCCGACGCATGGGACCTCGACCGCCGGCTCGAGATCGCGATGGACGCGCTCCGGCTTCCACCGGGCGATGCCGACGTCACAAAAATCTCCGGCGGCGAGCGCCGCCGTGTCGCGCTCTGCCGTCTGCTGCTCGAACGGCCCGACATGCTGCTGCTCGACGAACCGACAAACCATCTCGACGCCGAATCGGTCGCGTGGCTCGAACGCTACCTGCAGGAGTACCCCGGCACGGTGGTCGCGGTCACGCACGACCGCTACTTCCTCGACAACGTCGCGGGCTGGATTCTCGAGCTCGACCGCGGCAGCGGCATCCCGTGGGAAGGCAACTACTCGTCGTGGCTCGAGCAGAAGCGCAACCGCCTCGAGCTCGAGGAGAAGCACGCGTCCGCACGCCAGCGCACGCTCGAGCGCGAGCTCGAATGGGTGCGGATGGCGCCGCGCGCGCGACATGCAAAGTCCAAGGCGCGACTGACGGCTTACGAAGAGCTGCTCACCCGCGACCAGCAGCGCGACAAGACGCCCGAGGCGGTCGAGATCTTCATTCCGCCCGGTCCGCGCCTCGGCGACGTCGTCGTCGAAGCGGACGGCGTCAGCAAGGCATACGGCGACCGGTTGCTGTTCGAGGACCTGACGTTCAAGCTGCCGCGCGGCGGCATCGTCGGCGTGATCGGTGCGAATGGCGCCGGCAAGACGACGCTGTTCCGGATGATCGTGGGCACGGAAGAGCCGACGTCCGGGACGCTGCGTGTCGGCGAGACGGTCAAGCTCGCATACGTCGATCAGAGCCGCGATTCGCTCGACGCGAAGAAGAGCGTGTGGGACGAGATCTCAGAGCAGAATGAAACGATCCAGCTCGGCAATCGCTCGGTGCCGTCACGAGCGTACGTCAGCCAGTTCAACTTCCGCGGCGCGGACCAGCAGAAGAAGGTCGGCGAGTTGTCGGGTGGCGAGCGAAACCGCGTGCATCTGGCAAAGCTGCTCAAGTCGGGCGGGAACCTGCTGCTTCTGGACGAGCCGACGAACGATCTCGACGTGGACACGCTGCGGGCGCTGGAAGAGGCGCTGCTCGAGTTCGCGGGCTGCGCGGTGGTGATCTCGCACGATCGGTGGTTCCTGGACCGGATTGCGACGCACATCCTGGCGTTCGAGGGCGACAGCCGCACCATGTGGTACGAGGGCAACTACCAGGAGTACGAGGCGGACCGGCACAAGCGGCTCGGCGCCGAGGCGGACCAGCCGCATCGGATCAAGTACAAGAAGCTGCATTAGGGCGTTCTCGCAAAGACGCAAAGAAAAGAAGGCGCAAAGGACTATGAGTATTGATTAATCTCGTCTTTGCGTTTCTTTGCGCCTTTGCGTGAACTGTCTTCAAATGTTCATACGGACCTATGTAGTTGCCCCCTCCCACACCCGCACACGCCTCGATCGGTTTCTCGAGCTGCAACTCCCCGGCGTGAGCCGCGGCCGCATCCGGCAGGCCATCAAGCACGGCCACGTCACCATCGACGGCGAAGTCCGCGAGTCCGGCCGCCCGCTCCGCGAAGGCCAGACGGTCGAAGTCCGCATGGACCGCGAGCCGATCGCCGCCATGGCCCCCGAGGACATCCCCATCCGCATCATCTACGAGGACGACGCAATCCTCGTCGTCGACAAACCGGCCGGGATGTACTGCCACCCGACGCACAAGGTCCATTCCGGCACGCTGCTCAACGCAGTGCTCCACCACCTTGCCTCAACGGGTCTCCCGGACGTCAAACCGCTGCTGGTGCACCGGCTCGACCGCGCGACGTCTGGACTGCTCGTGATCTCGAAGACTCCGCGCGCGCACAACGTGCTTGCACGCGCGTGGCATGACCGAAAGGTCGCGAAGGGCTACATTGCGCTGCTGTGCGGAAGGCTCTCCCCCGACAACGGGGTCATCGACGCGCCGATCGGCGGTGCGCGCGACCGGCATCCCGGATTTGCCGTGGACCCCGAGGGCCGCTCCGCGCAAACGCGTTACACGCTGCTGCGGACCTGCGGCGAGATGGCGCTTTACGAAATGGAGCCGCTGACGGGAAGAACCAACCAGCTGCGGATTCACGCCGCGTATGCAGGCGCCGCGATCGCCGGCGACGATCTGCATGGCCAGCCGGAGCTCGAGGCGTTCTACGGGCGCCATCCGTCGATACCGCGCCCCGGACGGCTGTTTCTGCATGCCGCGCGGCTCGCGTTCGAGCATCCGTCTACGGGCGAGGAGCTCGTGCTCGAGGCGCCGCTGCCGACCGAGCTCGACGAGTTCATCAGGTGCTGCGAACGTCGCCCGAGCTAGTGCGGATCAAATACCCACAGCTCGTGTCCGGCCGGGTCAATGGCGTGAACGCGCCCACGAGGGCCGCGAACGTAGATCGTTCCACCTGATCCGACATGCGGCGAACCCAGCGCTGCGCCACTCACCGCAAATGTCCAGAGGTCATGGCCGTCCACGATCGAGTATGCGCGTATTGCCCCGTCACGTCCGGCAACGTAAATGCCATCGCCGATGGCAACGGGTCGAGCCGCCGATGTGGGGCTCTCAATGGTTCGGTGCCATCGCTCCGATCCGTCACTACCTACCGCTGCCAGATAGATCGTCCCCTCAGTCGCCCCCGACGCCGAATAGCACAGAACGACAAGCAGACCGCCCGGTGCTTCCGATAGCTCCGAAATGACAAGATCGTGCGAAGCCCCTGGTGCGCTCCGCTTGAGCACATCGCCGAGTGCGTAGCTCCACGTCTCCTTGCCCGTACGATCCACGGCGTGCACAACACCCGAGTCGTCCGCAACATAGACGGCATCGCCGCTTACGGCCTCAGCCGCACTCTCGATCGAACCCCGGTGTACCGCGCTTCCGCCGCAGGAGGTAGCTGCCACCGTTGCAGCTACGGCAATGACGCATGTTCCGAGAGTGACCAGCCGACAAGGGATCATCACGTTACCTTCCGAGCGACAAGTAGACCACATACCGCGCGAGACCGGCGCCAAAGATGACCGCTGCCGCATTCATCCTCGTTCGCAGCAGTACCACGGCAGCAATTGCAGCGATTGTCACCCCAACCCACGAGTGAATGCCCGCCCTGCCGATCGACCACGCGGCGGCCACGAGCAGCCCGACGACTGCAGGCACGACGCCTCGCAGGAACGCCTGCACCTGAACGTTCGACTGGAACTTCCGCAGGCTGGACGTGGCTGCAACAGTCATCAGAAATGCAGGAGTGAACACGGCAATCGTCGTGACCGCGGCGCCAACGAGACCGGCCACGCGGTATCCGACGAACGTCGCCGTAATGAGCACGGGTCCAGGTGTGATCTGGCCGAGCGCCGTGGCGTCGGCAAACTCCTGGTGTGTGAGCCAGTGAAACTGATTGACCACGCTCTGCTCGATAATCGGGATCATCACAAAGCCGCCGCCGAACGTCACCGCACCGACGCGCAGGAACACCGTCGCAAGCGTCACGAGAATCCCAAGCGACGCGACAAACATGAGCAGCGATGCCGCGACACTTGCGGCCTCGAGCGTTGTTCCTCGCGTGCTCCGAATGGACCCGGATTCAGGACTTGCCGTCCCGTGTCCGTCGTCGGACAGAAAACGACTTGCCAGCCCTCGCTGCTCGAGTTCGGCGAGCCGTTCCTTACGACGACGTGTGAGGCGCTGAATTCGGCGCCAACGCTGTCGTCGCCTGTCCAGAAAGGTCTCCGAGAAGATGCCGAACAGCCCGGCCACGATCACGACCTCGAGTGTTGTCGCACCGGCGATTGCCACGACAAGCGCAAGAGCGGCCATCCACCACTGCCATCTGCGTACCAGGGCTCGACGGCCCATTCGCCAGGCTGTGACCGCTATCAGTGCGACGACGGCCGAGTTGAGTCCATGAAAGATGTGCTCCATGTCGGGAAGTGCGCGCAGCCGCCCATACGCGATTGCCAGCGCCACCATCATGAGGAACGAAGGCAGCACGAACCCCGCGAGCGATGCCACGGCGCCCCGAACCCCGTGCAGCATCTGACCGACATAGCTCACGAGGTTGCCAGCGCTCGTGCCCGGCAGTGCCTGTGCAAGTGCGAACCCTTCTGCAAACTCCCGATCGGAGAGCCAACGGCGATCGCGCACCACCAGGGAACGAATCTGGGCGACGACGGCGAGCCCTCCGCCAAAGCCGATTGTCCCGACCTTTGCGAATGACACAAACAGCCCGAATGGCGACGTGCGCGAGGCCGCGCGGTGGACGCGGCGGCGACCGTATCGCGCGAATGCTCCCAGGCGGCGGGCCTCTTCACGCAGTGCGTCAGACCTGCGCACACACTCCTCCGGGATTTGTTGGTCGACGAATCACTCGAAATGAGGGTTATACTCGCGATTCGGCAGCATTGCCATCCATCGAACGCGCCATGGCGGTAACGGATTGTGCTCGAAGATCCGGTGGCGCCACTCCGTTGCAGGGGAACAGATTGTGATGACGGATCGCCAACGAGATGGGCTCCACGGCTCGGTGAAGTCCGTCACGACGGTGTCTTGCGAACGCGCTCGGCGGTTTGGACGGTGGGTTGAGAGCGAGCGTGAGCTTCAGGAAAGCGCGGTCTATGACGAGGCCGGCTCACTCGTCGAACGGACCTTTTATGGTCCCGATGGTGTCCCTCTGACGCGTTACGTCTTCACTATCGACGAGCACGGTCGGCGGGTGACGAGCGAAGTTTCGTCCGCCGACGGTGTCGTTCTGGAAACTGCGGCATACGAGTATTCCCCGGAAGGGGTACTGATCGTCGATTCAATCACCGACGGTCGACGCCCTGACGGGGTCGCATATCGCCATGATGTGGGTGTTGTTCGAGATCGACAGGTCGTCACGAGATCTCGCGCAACCGGTGTAGAGGGACGCAAGGAGATCCTCACGTGTGACATGTCAGGAAATCCCGTTCGTCTCGACATACTCAACACAGATGGAACCGTCGACCACCATTGGATTTTCGGTTACAACAGGTCGGGCCAGCGAACGTCTGAGATCTCGTACTGGTCGGACGGGTCGTTTCGTACCAAGGAGCTCCGCCGATACAACGACCATGGCGACGAGTACAAGGTCACGGTCTATGCGCAGGATGGCTCCCTTGAAATGAAGTGGGCCTATACGTATCGGCATGACGCCGCGCTGAACTGGATACGCCGTGTTGCGCACGTCCGATCGCGCGAGTACGGGACCTGGCATTACCGCGCCGTTGGAGCCGAATATCGGACGATCGAGTACTGGCCACAGGTAACCGACAGCACCGTGCCTACTCCCGCTTCAGCCTGACGTAGAGAATAGGTGCGCCGAACATCCCGAGAACCCAAGTTCCGGGACCGTTGGTGTTCGCGACCACGTAACGGATCTCCTCACCGGGCGCCGCGTCGAACTCAACGCTCTTCTTGAACAGCGTGTTGTCGGCCTTGAGCTTGTGCGCGCCGGGCCGGATTTCACGCGTGTCCGACTGGCCGTTCGAAAGCGTGGTCCACACGCGTCCGTCGAGCGACACGACGATCTGGCGGAGACCGGCGTCGTCGCTTGCGGTTCGAGAGACCGTGATGCGTGCTTTGGACTGCGACATGGCGAAGGAGGATAGCGCTCAGGTCGAGCATTGAACAGCGTGCGAATGCAGAGCCGATCCCGTCAGGGATCGGGGTAAGCGCACGCCATGGTCATCTTCAGGCTCCCCCGATCGCTTACGCGATCGGCTCTGCGTTCGGTGCTCGGGTCACGCGCGGCCGCAACCCCAGCACCCACACGACCGACCCAACCGCCGCGGCCAGCGTGGCAACGCACACCGGCATCGGCGCGCCGCCCGACGACCACAGCCCCACCGCCGCCCCGGCGACCGCCGCGAGCCTCACGAGCTCCAGCGAAAACGCCCACGCCTTTCGCTCGAACATCCCTCCCCACACGACCGTCGTGACGAGCACCCACACCGCCGCAGCCACCATCATGCGCGTCATCACGCCCGGCGTCTGCGACATCAGCCACACCGTCACCGCCGTCACCGGCACGAAGTGAGCCGCCACATACACGGCCAGTTGGCGCGGTGTTTCCGTCACAAACCGGACTCGCGGCTCGGCCGCCACGTCGTGGGGCTCGCCGGCGGCTCCAGGCGGAACCCAGCCCGGCGGCTTCAGATATACCCGGATCTTGTCGGCGAGTCGCGGCGTCGACCTCGCTTTCTCCGCAAGCTGCTTCCACAGCTCGAAGTTCGCCCACACGGGATTCCAGCTCGCGTACGGATGGACGACGCCATACTTCGGCTCCTCCTCTTCCTTCTTGAACGAGCCGAACAGGCGGTCCCACACGATCAGCGTCGCCGCGTAGTTCTTGTCGAGGTACTTGTCGTCGCGACCGTGGTGGACGCGGTGGTGTGATGCCGTGTTGAACACCCACTCGACCGGCCCGAGTGTTCCGAGCAGTCGCGTGTGTATCCAATATTGATACAGCGTCGAAAACGCGTAGATCGTCACGAACGGGATCACCGGAACGCCCAGAAGCGCCAGCGGCGCGTAGAAGATCCACGACGACAGCCCCGAGAACCACGCCTGCCGGAGCGCCACTGCAAGGTTGTAGTCTTCGCTCTGGTGGTGCACGACGTGAACGGCCCACATGAACGCGACTTCGTGGCTCGCGCGGTGCCACCAGTAATAGGCAAAGTCGACGCCAAAGAACGCGATCAGCCACGGCACGACCGACGTGTCCGTAAACGTGACAAGTCTATAGTGCTCATACAGATACGCGTAACCGCCAAAGAGCAGCCCCTTCAGGAACACGCCGACGATCTGCTGGCCCGTTCCGCAGGCCATGTCGGTGACCGAGTCGTCGAATCGATAGACACGAATGCCCTGTCGCCGAGCGATGAGCAGCTCTATCCCGATGAGAACAAAGAAGATCGGGACGGACAGGGCGATGTAGTTGACCGACATGGACGCCTCCGCGGACGAGGAGTGGAGTATAACCTAGGTGGAACCATGTTCCGCGAGAGGACGTACTACAGGCGTGCCTTTGCAACTTCTGAGGATTTCGGCGCTCTGTGCGCTGACGCTCGCGCTTGCGGCACCAGTAGCCGCGCAGGGCGGAACGCGTGGAATCCGCGCCTCGGTCGACACGGCCGGAGGCGTCGCGAAGGCCCGCGCCGAGCTCGCAACAAAGGTCGACGAGTACAAGGAGAGCCTGAAGGCGCTCCTCGCTCTCCTCGAGCCCGAGATCGATCGAAAGACCGCCGAGCTCGAGAAGCGCAAGGAGCTCTATGCCGCCGGTATCGCGTCGCGTCGCGAGGTCGAGCAGGTCGAGCTCGAGATCGCCGAGAAGCGCGCGCGGATCGCCGAGACCCGAAAGCAGTTCGACGAGGCGGACGACATCCTCGAAGAGATCGCCGCGTACGATCAGCTGGCCCGCATCCCGCACGCCGGTGGTTACGTGGCAACCAACGCCATCATCCGCAACAACGGCTCGGCCTGGAACATCTCCGACATCGTCAAGGTCGGCGGGTACTTCACGTCGCACTTCGGGCACGCGCTGCCGATCACGGCGTACGGCCAGACATCGCTCCACAACAAGCTCGGCTTTGACCACAGCAATTCGGTCGACGTCGGCGTGCACCCGGACAGCGCAGAGGGCCAGGCGTTGATTGCGTACCTGCGCAGCGCGGGCGTCCCGTTTCTCGCGTTCCGAACCGCAATCGCTGGCAAGGCTACGGGGCCGCACATCCATATCGGATTCCCGTCGCACAAGCTCTGGCGCTAGGCGTTACTCGTCGTCGCTTCCTTCGCTGGGGGCCTCGTATGGTTGATCGTCCGATGGCGCCGACTCGACGTCGGGCGGTTCCGACGGTTGGACGGTTGACGGCTGCGCGTTCGCCGGCGGCAGCACCTGCTCCGGCATGCGTTCCCCCTCCATCCAGTCGCCCTTCAGAAACTCGTTGTTGAATCGCACGCCAAAGACGCGCTTGTCCTCGAAGTAGACCTGCGCGAACTCCATCCCCGAGGTGTAGACCCACATGAACTGCACCGGCCTGTGGGTGCCCGGTTCGTAGCCGCCGAACGGAATGCCCTGTGGTCCGGCCGTCGCGTTCATGTCCGACACCGCATTCGGCTTTCCGCAAATCTTCTGTACCTCGTCCTCGGTCATGCCCAACTGCACCTTCTCGAACTTCTCGCGTTTGAGCGGGACGATGCACGCCGACGTTGCGATGACGGCCGCAAACGCACACGCAGTCACAAACCTGAGTGTCATGCAGGGGCCTCCTGAGTTGAGGTGGGTCGGACGCTTTTTTGGCGATGGTACCACGTCCGTTCTCGGATGCCTTGCCCAGTGGCTGGCGGCTGCCGCGCACTTCCGATACAAACTGTGTCTGATGCTCGCCCGTGCGAAATCCCTGGTGCTGCTCGTTGCGTTGCTCGCGACGGCGTGTTCGGTCGGCGTGCCGCCTGCGGATCCCGCTGCGGCTCCGTCCCTTCCGTCGGCTGCCGCACCGGGTGGCATCGACGAGATCGACCGGCAGGCCGCGCTCGGCCTGCCGGGTCCGGCGGGCGCCGATGTGAACAACTACCTGCTGCTCAAGCCGCAGTTCATCGTCTCGTACAACCACAGCCGGGGCATACCGAACTGGGTGGCGTGGCACCTCGAGCGCCGTGACATGGGCCCTGCCCAGCGGAGCGACTGGGCACCCGATACGAGCCTTCCAAAGGACTGGCGAATCATGCCGTTCGACTACAAGCATAGTGGATACACACGCGGCCACATGTGCCCATCCGGCGACCGGACGGACAGCGACGAGAACAACCGCGCGACGTTTCTGATGACGAACATGATCCCGCAGACCTATGACAACAACGCCGGCCCGTGGAACGACCTCGAACGGTATTGCCGATTCCTTGCGAACCAGCACAAGGAGCTCTACATCGCGTCGGGCGGTCTGCCGCCGTACAAACCGCTACTCGGCGGTCGGCTCGCGGCGCCCGATGCGCTCTGGAAGGTGATCGTCGTGCTGCCCGAGGGCGACAACGATCTTGCTCGTGTCGACGCGCACACGCGCGTCATTGCGGTGGTGATGCCGAACATCAACGGCATCAAGGACCGCCCGTGGACGGACTACGTCACTACGGTCGACGCGGTCGAGCGCGCGACCGGTCTCGACCTGCTGTCACGTGTACCTGTAGCCGTTCAAACGGCAATTGAATCGCGCATCGACAACCCGTGATCCTGCTTTCTGATTTGCGCAGATTCGCGCAGATCTGCGGCAAAGAAACACGAATCCGCGCGAGCCCGAAAGCCCGCGCGGATCCGTGCCGTCCGTAACCCTTCGAACGAAAGTCTACAGACCGTCCCAGTCGCCCATGATGGGCGTCAGGTTCGGGCCTGCGTAGTTGTACGTGACATCGGCAACACCCGGCGAATTCGTGTTCCTTAGGAAGAACGCCGACGACGCGCCGACGTACAGCCCGATCGTGTCGGTGCCGTCGCCGTTCCAGTCGCCCGCAAGCGGCGTCGCGGCGCCGGCTCCGAAGATGAACGTCAGGTCTGCGGCTCCCGAACTGTTCGAGTTCTTGAGGAAGAACGCGCCGGACGACGAATCGTAGATCCCGATCGTGTCGGTGCCGTCGCCGTTCCAGTCGCCAGTGATCGCCGAGATCGTGCCACCGCCGGCGCCAAACGTGAACGTGATGTCCGCGACGCCTGACGAGTTCGAGTTGCGCAGGAAGAACGTGCCGGACGACGGGTCATACAGACCGATCGTGTCGGTGCCATCGTTGTTCCAGTCTCCCGTCACGGGCACGAGCGAACCGCCGGCGCCGAACGTGAACGTGATGTCGGCAGGTCCTGGCGTGTTCGAGTTCCGCAGGAAGAACGCCCCGGACGTCGCGTCGTACAGGCCGATCGTGTCGACGCCGTCATTGTTCCAATCGCCGCGAATCGGGACGAGTCCCGACACGCCATACCCGACGGTGATGTCGGCGACGCCGGCCGAGTTGGAGTTCCGCAGGAAGAACGTCGCCGCGGTGTTGTCCCAGACGCCGGGAGTGTCGGCCCCCGCGACCGGTCCGGTCGCATTTGAAATCTTCGCAAAGTACACATCCGGCTGGTTTTGCGTGTTGTTGAAGTTGCGATTCCGGTTGTCGCCCCACGTGTGGTAGAAGTTCGAATTGTCGCCCGTCGTGTGGTCGTAGTCGCCCATATACACGCCGTTGACGACCGGGTCGTGGCCGAACGCCGCAGGGAACGACACCGTCGAGATGCGCTGCGACGCGCCGAACGCAACGCCTCCTCCCGACACCGTGCCGACGCGGCAGTAGTTGTCGATCATCAGGTTGGACGGATCGTTCTGGCGGCTGTAGTAACCGTAGAACAGCTTTGTTCCGTCGGGCGAGATCGCGAGCGACGGCTGCCACTGGTCGGTCGTCGTGGCGTCGTCGTTGACCTGAACCGCCGCGCCCCACGTGGCGCCGCCATCGGTCGACGTGATGAGGTAGACGTTCGCCTTGTCGGCGCCGGCGCCCTTGTCGGGGACCGCCATGAAGATCTGATTCGCGTTGGTGGGGTTGACCACGACCTGCGGGAACGTGTTCGAGCGGAAGCCAGGACTCAGCCCCAGGTCGCCGTTCACGCCCTGGCTCACCACCGTGTATGCCGTGACGGCCAGGCCAAACGTCACGCCGAGATCAGTCGATTTGCGCACCTTGATGACGTTGCCCGTCGAGAGCCACGCGCAGTACACGGCGTGGTCGGGGCCGACCGCCGGCCACGCGCCCTGCCCGGCGCTGGCTTCGATCGTGACCCACGGACGCGTCGGTCCCCACGTGGCGCCGCCGTCGGTCGACCGCGTGAATCGCATGCCGTTGCCCATCGTGCCGCCGCCGAAGTTGCGCCAGAAGTGGTAGATGTTCCCCTGCCCCGTACCGGCAAAGTTGTCGACGGTGATCCACTCCTTGTCCATGCTGTCGGTCGCCCGGTTGCCGGGCGTGCAGTTGACGGGTGGGCCGAACGTCGCACCATTGTCGGTCGACTTCCAGAACTGGATCAGGTTGCCGCTCGAGAAGCCGAGCGTCACCAGGTAGATCGCGCCCGTCGTGTTGTCGCGCGCAAGCACCGGATCGCCGGCGTCGCCGGCCGTGCTCGTGGGAAGCGTGCCCTTGTCCGTGAACGTCGTGCCGCCATCGGTCGAGAGCGCGTACCCCGTGAAGTGATTCGAGCCAGACGTGTCCGAACCCGAGTCGTTGAACGCCACGACGACGTTCGTCCCTGCAACGAGACACGACGTCTCGCTCTGCGTGAACTGGTTCGTGTCGGTTGCCGGGTTGTTCACGAGGGTGTTCGTCACCGCCGTCTTCGACGCGAAGTTCAGCGGATACGGCAACGTATCCTGTCCAGGCTCCGTTCGACGCGGCGTCTTGGGACCAAAGAACCGCTCGAGCACCATTTGCTTTGCGGACGACAGCTGGTTGAACAGCGCGTCGTTGTCATAGAGCTCGCGCGATATTCCATCGGTGAGAATCGTCGACTGCGGTTCGGGTGTGGCGGTCTGCTTTGCAGCCTTGCCGGCTGGCGACTGCCGCCTGGCTCCGGATCGAGCGCTCGCGGGGAACGAAATCAGAGACACGACGACGAATGCGACCGCAAGTGCCGCAACACGACGAGACCGTGGCATATGGAATCCTCCAGGACAGGTCGGTCGGATTACTACGCCCGGTTCGACCATGGGTTGGATACTGCTCAGATGTACTAAAAACGCCCCGCACGCGCCGCCTTGTGACCAAGGGGGTTCCGGGCATGTAAGGGTGTTTGCCGTTTCGAGTCAAGCAATTCCAGCCATGGGAGGGTGAGTTGTTGGCGCTGGACAGAATCGTGTCTGCACTGGTCTGCTCGCAAGACACTGTTCGGCTTGGGGTTGGTCTCGAGAGCCAAAATGACCCCGACGACACAGAAACGCCAAAAACGTTCCGTGGTGAGCAGACTTTCCCGGTGAACGGTCGACCGGCGGGGATTACCGGCGAGTCGCGCGGTCCCCGGCGCTAGATCCCCGGCATCGCCTTCTTCAGGGGTTTCAGCAGCAGGAACAGGACCACGGCCATCGTCAGCGCGGCGAGGCTCAGCACGAGCCAGAACGTCGAATGCAGCCATTGCGTCCAGAACACGCCGATCTGCGTGAGCTTGTTGCCGATCCCGGTCGCCACGAACCATCCACCCATCATCAGACCGCGCTTTGTGACCGGCGCGACCTTTGAGACGAGCGAGAGCCCCATCGGCGACAACATCAACTCGCCGAGCGTGAGGATGCCGTAGGCGCCGATCAGCCACACGGGCGAGACCTTGAACGCGTACGGATCCGCGCCGGTCGCCGTTGCTTCGCCAAGCCGCGCGCCGACAAACAGCACGAGGAACGCGAGACCGGTCAGGACCATGCCGAAGACCATCTTTGTCGGCGTCGAAGGCTCCTTGCCCCTGTTGTCGAGCCACTTCCAGAACCACACGAGCGGAAACGTGAGAACCAGGATCCAGCCGGGGTTGATCGCGTTCGAAAGCGTCCCCGACACGTCCACGCCGAGCGCGGACCAGTTGGTGTTCGCGTCCGCCCAGTAGGTCAGCGTCGAGCCGTTCTGGTGGAACACCATCCAGAACACGATCACGACCAGGAACACGACGACGAGCGCGCCGATGCGGCGGCTGTCGGGAACGAGGTCGATCGCGCTCGACTCGCGGACGGACTCGCCGTCGGCGCCCGCCGGTGCAGCGGGAGGTCCGCCGTTCTCGACGAACCGGCGGAACTGCCAGAGGATCCCAACCGAGATCACCATTCCGCCAGCGGCAACCGCAAATGCGGCGTGAACGCCGTACGTCTGCTTGACGAACTCGGCGACGATCGGCGCCAGAAACGCGCCGACGTTGATCCCAAGATAGAAGATGTTGTAGGCGCGGTCCTTGAGGTGGCTTCCCTCGGGATACAGGTTGCCCACCATCGTCGAAACGTTCGGCTTGAAGAACCCGTTGCCGATGACGAGACACGTCAACGCCGCGTACACGGCCGTCAGCGACCTGAACGACAGCAGCAGGTGGCCTGCCATGAAGAAGAAGCCGCCGATCATGACCGCCCGGCGATATCCGAGGCCTTTGTCGGCGATCCAGCCCCCGATGAGCGGGCTCAGGTACACGAACATGATGTAGTTCGCGTAGAGCGTCGTCGCCTGGGCGGGCGTCCACCCGAAGCCGTCGACCGGGTCCTTCAGGTAGAGCGTGAACAACGCGATCATCGAGTAGAAGCTGAACCGCTCCCACATCTCGGTCGCAAACAGTACGTACAGGCCCTTAGGGTGCCTGTCGGCAGATTGTGTCATCAGTTGATCCCCGCAGATCGAATGATGGTCAGTGTCCTGGGCTCTGCGTGCCGTCCGAAGATGACGCCAGCATCCGCTGCACAGGCTTTGCCAGAATGAAGAGCACGACGCCGAACGCTATTGGAATCGCCGTCATCAGCAGGAAGTAGCTCTCCATCGGCATCTCCTTTGTCAACTTCACAGCCTGACCGGCCATAAGGTTGCCCATCGACGCGGCCAGAAACCAGACACCCATGATGAGACCAACGGCGCGCGCCGGTGCGAGCTTCGTCATCGACGACAGTCCGACCGGACTGAGGCACAGTTCGCCGGCTGTGTGAACGAGGTAGAGCGCGACGAGCCAGTAGGGACCGGCAAGATTGCCTCCAAGCACGATCCTGGCTGCCGGGACGAGAACCAGGAATCCGAGACCCACGCCAACCATGCCGAGGCCGAACTTCACGAGCGTGGCGGGCTCCTTGTTCATTCTCGCAAGCTTGATCCAGACCCACGCGAAGATCGGCCCAAGGATCACGACAAAGATCGCATTGAGCGACTGATAGGCCGTCGCGCCAAACGGCATGCCAAAAATGACTCGATTCGTGTATCGATCGGCGAAGAGCGTGAGTGTCGATCCTGCCTGCTCGTAGCAACCCCAGAAGATCGAGGCTGCAAAGAACAGAATGATGATGACGATGACACGGTGCTTTTCTGCCCGGTTCTGCGTGCCGAACAAATAGAGCCCGATCAGCACGACCATGGCTGTCACCGGCAACAGAATCGCGAACGTGTCACCAACGGAATTCGGCGTCAGGGTGACCGACCCGGTCTGGGCGAGCGCTCCGACGACGACCGGGACGCCGACAAAGATCAACACGATCGCCGCGAGGATGAGCCTGTTCCGCGACGCCTCGGCCTCGTTCTTCGGAGGCGTGGGCTTCAACCCGGCGGTCTTGAGTCTCTTGCGGCCAATGACGTACTGGACGAGGCCAAGGAACATTCCCACCGCTGCGGCGCCAAACGCGAAATGCCACGCGGCGTGCGGCGAGATGCCATACGACTGGAGCCAGTTGCGGAATGTCTCGCTCTCGGCGAGAAACGTTCCACAGAACAGTGGCGCGATGAAGGCGCCCACATTGATGCCCATGTAGAAGATCGTGAACCCCGCATCGCGGCGCACGTCGCCCTGGGCATAGAGCTGGCCGACGATCGAGCTGATGTTCGGCTTGAGAAGCCCCGTACCGAGCGCCACGAGCGCGAGTCCCATGTAGAACGTCCCGACGTACGGAAACGCGAGACTGACATGGCCCGACATGATGAGGATTCCGCCGTAGAGTACCGCCTGCTGCTGCCCGAGGAATCGATCGGCGATCCAGCCTCCGGGGACGCTCAGCATGTAGACCGACGCCGTGTACATGCCGTAAATGACGCCCGCCCGAACGTCGTCGAAGCCGAGCCCTCCCGCCGCGACCGGCGCGACCATGAAGAGCAACAGGAACGCCCGCATTCCGTAGTAGCTGAAGCGCTCCCACATCTCCGTGAAGAAGAGCGTCATCAGGCCCTTTGGATGGCCGGCTATTCCCGATGTGTCGAGCGGGATGTCAGGGGTCACGTCGGCGACTGCACTCATGTGTGGGATGTCTCCTGGTCAGAAATGGGTCCGCGCGGGCGTGTCGTACCAATCTGGGACGACCGCCAGCCGCATATCGAACATTCGGACGGAACTGTCTGGGTCAGTGTGCCGCGCAGTGTAGCCCATGACACAACGGCTGCGAAGGGCGGCACCTGAGTTTGAGCAGCCTGGCAGGGCTCGCGTTGCCCTCACCCCGCTTGCCCGGTGCGGTACACTTAGGCGCCTTTGGCGAGTCCAGCCGACGGGCCCCAGTTCCCAAACGTTCCCGAGGAGCCATAACTTACATGCGCAATCGCAGCGTGACGCTCGCGCTCTCGGTCGTATGCCTCCTGACGCTCTCGCTCGTGCGTGCGGGCGCCGGTCAGCGCCAGCTGACGGTCGACGACATTTATGATCCGGCAAAGAAGGTCAACTTTGACGGCGACGTGCCGCGGCTGTCGTGGCTGCCGGACGGCACCGCGCTCGTGCGGGCGAACATGGATCCGAAGAACGGCGACGTCGGACTGCGGCGCGTCGACCCCGTGACGGGCCGGGAAGAACCTCTGCTCGACGCGGCAAAGTTCGAGCGCGCGGTTGGGTCCCTCGCCGGAATCAGCCCCGCCCAGGCAAAGGACATCGCGCACGGCGTCTCGTACACGTTCAACGACACGGGGACAGCCCTCGTCTTTGACCACGGAGACGACCTCTATTTCTATGACATCGCCGCGGGACGCGCGATGCGGCTGACCAGCACGCCGGGCGAGGAGACCAACGCCGGGTTCAGTCCCGACGGCCGTCTCGTCGCGTACGCACGTGACGGCAACCTGTTCGTCGCGGACACGGCCACCGGCCGCGAGCGGGCGCTCACCACCGACGGCGGCCCGAACAGGCTGAACGGTCATCTCGACTGGGTGTACGAGGAGGAACTCTACGGCCGCGGCGAAACGACCGGCTACTGGTGGAGCCCGGACTCGACGCGCATCGCCTACCTGAGCCTCGACGAATCGCGCGTCCCCGAGTTCGTCCTCACCGACGACAAGACGATCCCGCAGACGGTCGAGCACACGCGGTATCCGCAGGCCGGCGATCCGAATCCCGGCGTCCAGCTCGGCGTGGTCCCTGCGAGCGGCGGTTCAACGCAATGGGTCGACCTGTCGTCCTACGAACCTGCGGACACGCTCGTCGTTCGGGTGGGATGGTCGCCGAACGGCGCCGACGTCGTCTACCAGGTGCAGAACCGCGTGCAGAACCGGCTCGACCTGAACGCCGCGCACGCGGATACGGGTGCGCCGCGCCGGATCCTCCACGAGGAGAGCCAGTACTGGGTCGACGCGATCGACGTGCCCACGTGGCTGCCCGACGGGAGCTTTCTGTGGCAGAGCGACCGAACCGGATTCCGCCACGTCTACCACTACGCTGCCGATGGAAAGCTGATCGGCGCGGTGACGCATGGCGACTGGGACGTCCGCACGCTCTATGGCGTGTCGCGAGACGGGTGGGTCTACGTATCGGCGGCCGAGCACTCGCCAATCGCCGACCACGTCTATCGCGTCAAGACTGACGGGACGGGGTTTGCGCGACTGACCGACATCGAGGGGAATCACACGGCGGTTTTCAACTCGGCGTGCACGATGTTCCTCGACTACTCGAGCACGGCCGCGACGCCCGCGCAGCTCAGGCTGCGCGACGGTGCCGGCGCGGTGACGCGGGTGATCGACGAGAACAAGGTCGCGACGCTCGCGGAGTTCAGCCTCGGGACACCCGAATTCCTGAAGGTGCCGACACGCGACGGGTTCGTGATGGACGCGATGATGATCAAGCCGCCGAACTTCGATCCGTCAAAGAAGTATCCCGTGTTTGCGTACACCTACGCCGGACCGGGCGCCGCAGTCGTTCGCGACCGCTGGGGCTCGTCTCAGTACATGTGGCACCAGCTGCTCGCGAGCCGCGGCTACATCATCTGGATGTGCGACAACCGGTCGGCCAGCGGACAGGGCGTCAAGTCGGCGTACTCGTCGTTTCACCAGCTTGGCGTGCAGGAGCTTGCCGATCTCGAGGACGGCATCGCCTGGCTCGCGAAACAGCCGTACGTCGACGCAACACGCGTCGGGATGTGGGGCTGGAGCTATGGCGGATTCATGACGTCGTACGCACTGACGCACTCCGACAAGTTCAAGATCGGCATCGTCGGCGCGCCCGTCACGGACTGGCGCCGCTACGATTCGATCTACACCGAGCGGTACATGGGCCTGCCGGGTCAGAACGCCGACGGCTACGACCGGAGTTCGGTGACGCGCGCCGCCGACAAGCTGAGTGGCCGCATGCTGCTGATCCACGGAGCGATCGACAACAACGTGCACGTGCAGAATTCGATCCAGTTCATGGATGCGCTGCAGAAGTCGAACAAGCAATTCCAGTTCATGCTCTATCCGCAGTCGCGCCACGGCGTCACGAATCCGCTGCGGGTGCGGCAGATGCGCGAGATGATGACCCGTTTCATCCTCGACAACCTTTGAGGCAATATCGGGCGGTGATAGGCTGAGGTCCGGTCGGAACCACCCCCAGAGTGCGAAGGAGATGCGTTATGCGTAAGGTCCTTTTTGCGTTGGCTGCCCTTCTTGTCCTTTCTGTGCCAGTTTTTGCGCAGGAGCCCGAAGTCGTGACGCCCGAGGCGGAGGTCTTTGCGGGCTACTCGTACTTCCGGCTCTACACGACCAACAACAACGGTGGCATCGGTGCGGTCACGTACAACGTGAACAGCTGGTTCGGGATCACCGGTGACTTCTCGGGCTACCACGGGACGAACGGCGGCGATTCGAACGGGATGGTGCTCGGCGGTCCGAAGTTCACGTACCGGCG
>JBGAKX010000067.1:0-24026 GCA_044224215.1 Blastocatellia bacterium | reverse complement strand
GGACCTGAGCCCGGAACCGCTCGAGCTGCCGCCGCGGCAGGTGGACGAGAAGTACAAGCGGCCGCCGAAGTCGAGCCAGCGGTTCGTGCCGAGGGTGTATCGGTAGACAAAGCGCCGGCAAGCGAAGCGCGACGGCGCTTTGTCTACCGATACACCCTCGGCACGAACCGCTGGCTCGACTTCGGCGGCCGCTTGTACTTCTCGTCCACCTGTCGCGGCGGCAGCTCGAGCGGTTCCGGGCTCAGGTCCTTGTACGGTATCGAGCTCAGAAGGTGCGCGATGCAGTTCAGACGCGCCTTCTTCTTGTTGTCGGCATCGACCACAAACCACGGACAGCTCTTTGTATCCGTTCGCTCGAGCATCACGTCCTTTGCGTGGCTGTACTCGACCCAGTGCTTCCGCGACTCGAGATCCATCGGGCTCAGCTTCCACCGCTTGATCGGGTTCTCAACCCGCTCCTGAAACCGCCGTTCCTGCTCCTCGTCGTTGACCGAGAACCAGTACTTGAGCAGGATCAGCCCCGAATCGACGAGCAGCTCTTCGAACACCGGCGTCTGTTTCAGGAAAAGCTTGTATTCGTCGTACGTGCAGAAACCCATCACGTGCTCGACGCCGGCCCGGTTGTACCAGCTGCGATCGAACAGCACGATCTCGCCCTTTGCGGGCAGATGCTGAACGTATCGCTGGAAATACCACTGGTTCCGCTCGCGCTCGTTCGGTGCTGTCAGCGCCGCGACCCGGCAGTTCCGCGGATTGAGCGGCTCGGTGATCCGCTTGATCACGCCGCCCTTGCCGGCCGCGTCGCGCCCTTCGAACAGCACGGCGACACGCAACCCCTCCGTCCGCACCCATTCCTGCAACTTCACGAGCTCGAGCTGCAACCGAGCGAGCTCGTCGACATACCGGTACTTCCTGACCGGCTTCTTGTCGTTGTTCATCCGGATCTTGACGGGCTTCTTGCCCTGGAGCTGTGGCCACTTAAGCTCGATGGCGGCCATCTCTCTCGCGTCGCTCTCGATCTCGCTCAAGACCCGTCGCCTTCTGGGGCCGTTACTCTTTCCCATGGCTGTGTCGATCCTCTGGTTGGGCTGCGTTTGGTGCGTGCCAGTGCGGCAGGAGCCCCGAATGTATCCCCGCGGTGCCGAAACGGCAAACACGAACGAGACGGGGTTGCCGCTCGCCTACCGCGCCTCGGGGATCATCGGCATGCCGTGCCGGGGTCTGAGCGTGATGATCGCCGCAATCGCGACACGCGCTTCGGGCGAAAGACGCAGCCGCCACTTCTGCGCGATCGTCGCCAGAAGAAGGACGCCCTCCATCCACGCAAACGGCTCGCCGATGCATACGCGCGCGCCGCCGCCGAACGGGAAATACGAGAACTTTGGCCGCGCCGCACGAGCCTCGGGGCGCCACCGTTCGGGATCGAACGCGAGCGGATCCGGAAAGAACCGCTTGTCGCGATGCATGACCCACTGGCTCCTCGGCACCTCGATCCCCTCCGAGACGACGATGTCGCCGATAAATAACGTCCTCGGTCGCCGCGCGGCCGATCGCCCACGCGGGCGGGCAGGCGCTCGCATGCCTCGGCAAAGACCATCTCGGTGTATGCCAGGCGCGGCAGGTCGGCGACCGTCGGAAGCCTTCCGTCAAGCACCTCGTCGATCTCGGCGTGCATCCGCCGTTCGACCTCCGGGTGCGTCGCGAGCAGGAACCACGTCCACGTAAGCGCGTTCGCCGTCGTTTCGTGACCGGCGAGAAAGATCGTCATCGACTCGTCGCGCAGCTGACGGTCGCTCATGCCCGTGCCGTCGCCCTCGTCGTCGCGCGCCGACATCAGCATCGAAAGCAGGTCCGTGCCTGTCTCGCCGCTCGCGCGCCGCTCCGCGATCATCCGGAAGATCGTCTCGTCGAGCCGGCCCGCGGCGCGCTCGAGCTTCTTGTTGGACGGAAGCGGCAGCTTGTCGAAGTACTCCGAGAATGGCAGCAGCATGCGATTGAATATTGATGATCGCGGTGAACGCGGCGTCGATCTCGTCGGCGCCAATCCCGACCTCAGCGCCGAAGCAGCGTTCGAGGCCACGATGGCGAGCGCCAGCCACATCATCTCCTTGATGTCCAACGGCACGCCGTCGGTCCATCGATCGCGCGTCACTCGGCGTGCTCGACCATCGCCTCGCCGTATGACGTGACGCGCTCCTTGTGAAATGCGGGCTGGGCGCCAAACTGGCGACGGTGCGCGTCGCCTTCAGCAGACCTTCGCCGAGAAACCGTTTTGCCCGCTGCAGGCCGCGCGCGACTTGATGAAGCTCGTTGCCTGTTGCGACTGTGATTGCCGCGTGACCAGGACCTCCTTGATGAGATCCGGGTGATTGAGCAGAAAGAAGTCGAGCGTGCCGATCCGCCAATGGACAAAGTCGCCGTGCTCGCGCGCGAGCCGCTCAAAGAACGCGAGCGGATCCCGCCTGAACGCAAGAAGCGTCGCTCCCGGGATGCGGGACTTCGGACCAGGCGGGCGCGCGGATGTCGTCATGGCGATCGTTCCGCAAATGGACGCAGATACCACCGATATCTGCGTCCATCTGCGAAGATCTGCGGCCTATTTCAGGTCCTTCTTTGAGAAGTACCAGTCCGTCGTTTCGAATCCCGCCTTCAGGCGATCCGCGAGTGCGTCAGCCGTCTGCGGCGGTGGAACGATGACCTTCTCGCCGGGCTGCCAGTTGCACGGCGTCGCGACACCGTTCGCATCCGACGTCTGGAGCGCCGTGACCAGCCGCACGATCTCGTCGATGTTGCGTCCGTTGGTCATCGGATAGTAGACCATCGCCCGGACGATGCCCTTGTCGTCGATCACGAACACCGCGCGAACCGTCGCCGTCGACGACGCGCCCGGATGGAGCATGCCGTAGGCCGACGCCACCTTCATGTCGAGATCGGCGATGATCGGATACGGAATCTTGACGCCGAACTTCTCCTCCATGTTCTGGGTCCACGCGAGGTGCGAGAAGATACTGTCGATCGACAGGCCCACGAGCTTCGTGTTGAGCGCGGCGAATTCGTCGGCGCGTCGCGCAAACTCGGTCAGCTCCGTCGTGCAGACCGGCGTGAAGTCCGCAGGGTGTGAAAACAGGACGAGCCAGCCGCCCTTGTAATCCTCGAGCTTGATCGGACCGTGTGTCGAGTTGGCCGCAAAGTCCGGTGCGGGTTCGTTCAACCGTGGAAGTGAGACAGGCGCTGCAGTTGCTGACGTGGACATCGATGTGCTTCCTCCTAGGTTCAGAAACCGACTCTGGGGACGGTTTTCGTGGGTCACTATTTGCCTGCATCGCGACGGGTGTCAAGCGATGGTAATTTTCAGGCGCTCGAAGTCGATCGTGATCACCGCCGATTTGAGAAGCGCGTATCCGATCAGGCCCTCAACCTCGGTTTCGGCGATCAGTCCGCTCTCGCCATCGCGACGTTCCGCGCGTGCCGGCGTGATGCGCTGGCTGATCAGATCGGCGGCGGCGGCGGGCATCCCGGCCCACGCCACGCGGCCGTTCGGGAACACGAGCGCGTCCTGCCCGCCTGCCGCGCCCATCCCGCGTGTCTTCTTGGCGCCCGGAGCGCCCGCATTCAGACCCACCGCGCTGGCGACCATTTCGTCGATCGGCACGCCGTTGGTGCTTGCGCCGGTGTCGAGGCCGAAGTTGAACGGTCCACGGCCGTTGATCGAAGCCTCGATGTAGATTGCATTCGAGATGAGCCGGAATGGCGTCGCGCCCGCGGGCGCCGCCTGCGGCGCGGTCGACGAGCGCGCCAGTCGCAGCTCCTTCGCCGGATAGTCGAACGTGGTGACGAACGGCCTCAGCAGCGGCAGGCCGACGATTCCAGCGACGTTCGGGAGCTCCCAGTCGAGCACGGCGAACGGAACGTTCAGGACGGCGTGATCGCCGAGCCGGACCGAATCGGCCAGCCCGTAACGGATGCCGACCTTGCCGTCTCCGCCCACGGCGCCCGCATAGGCGCGTTCGTCGCGCGGGTCAAACCCGATCTTTCTGGCATATGCAGGGAAGAGCACCGATACGCCCGCGCCGGTATCGACGATGAACGGGGCCGGAGCGCCTCCGTTGACCGAGATGTTCACAACCGGCAGTCCGCCAAGGAGCGTGAAGGCGAGCGTCGACTGCGGCGCGTTCGTCGCGATCCGCATGAACTCGCGATCGGCAAACTGACGGCGGAACGCCAGCTGGGCGCTCATGTTGTTGATCAGCAGGTCGTTCGTGCGCGGCGTGACCGCAAGCGCGTCCGCGAGCGCGCCGATCGCATCGGCCGTGCGGTCCAATTCGTCGAATGCGCCGGAGCGTTCGACGAGCTCGTCCGGGCGAAACACGCGGTCGAGCAGCGACCGTCCCTTCAGCGCGCGGTCGAGCGCCGCGAGCGCGCGATCGTACGCGCCGTGCGACGCGAGCAGCTTGGCGTCGGCATAGTGGGCGAGCATCGACTCGGACGTCGGAGCCGCGAGCGCGGTATCGCGATCGGCTTCGGCGAGCGCAAAGCGGCCGGCGCGAAATCGGGCGAGGGATCTGAGCGCATACGCGTCGCCTGCCGGCTGCGCAGCGACAGCTGCGTCGGCTTCCGTGAGCGCCTGGACCGCATTGTCGCGCTTCAGCAGCGCTGCAACGAGCCGCAGCCGCGCGTTGATCCCGGACGTGCCCGCGCTTCGCGACAGCGGCCGGTACGAATCGGCCGCCTTGCGGTACTCTCCGGACACGAGCAGCAGGTCTGCGGAATTGAGCGGAGCATCCTTTTGCGCCAGTGTCGGCGACGGAGAGGCAATGACGAGCAGAACACCGATCAGGGCGGCCGGGACGACGCGCGTCAGGCGTTGCGGGAAATGCATGGCGAAAACTCTAGCCGTCCACGAAGCACCACGCAATTGAACCTTGCGCCGTGCGGCGATGGCGCTCGTGCGGCCGGGCGGCGCGACCTGCCGCGTGGTTGACACGGACAACGCGCAGTCGCTATACATGCCCTTTGATTTTGGCCGCACTCTGCGCACAATCGCAGTGAAGGGCGGCATTGCGGCGGGTATAGCTCAGTTGGTTAGAGCGCCTGACTGTGGATCAGGAGGTCACCGGTTCAAGCCCGGTTACCCGCCCTTTCACGATGAACGACGAACGGCCACCTCGCGGGTGGCCGTTCGTGCGTCTCGCCCCGCGACAGTTGGAGCCTACCGCCCGAGTGTCACGCGGATCTTCGCAAGGTGGTGCCAGCTGTGCCGCAGCGCGTGGTCTTCGATCACGAACTGCGCGGTGACCGGCGCTCCGTAGCTCAGCGAGAACGGCGCAGCCTGGTCCAGCTGCTCGTCCGTAAACGTTCGCACCGCCGCTGCCGCATCCTTGCTGTTTTTGCGAAGGAGCTCGAGCGCTTCGGCCTTTGTGACGCCTCCGTTCTCGCTTGCGTGGCCAGCGTTCATTGAGGCGACCGCCTCCCACGTCACGTCCGTGATGGCGTTGCCACCGGCGACCGCCCGTGCGACATCGATCTCGACCGGGTACATGTTCGCGACGTGGTGCACGATGACCCCGACCGTACGGCGGTCCTTCCCGCCGGCCGAGATCGGCGTATTCCACTCCGCATCCGAGAGTCCTTCCGCGAAGGCAGCCAATCCCGCGGCACCCTCCTCGATACGGTCGGCCAGTAGTTCAGCGCGACGACTCATTGATACCTCCTGTGTGTTGTGGTGGATGGCTTGCCCGCCCTCGCCAGTGTTCGCTTCGAGAGATTGTTCGGTCGATCGTGCTGCCTTCGGATTCACAGTCATGCGTGCCCACTCCTTCCGTTCAGTTGTCTCAGGATCCGCGCCCGGCGAAATCCGTTCACACTGTGCGGCCAGTCGGGCCATGAATACTTGATCGAGCGTTCAGAATTCTTGACACAAGCACCCGACCGGGCAAAGGCTGTCCCGATGGATGTGCTTTCCGAGGTCTTGAGCGTCGTCAAGCTCGATGCGGCGCTGTTCTTCAATGCGGAGTTTACGGCGCCATGGTGCGTCAGGTCGTCGGGCCGGGCGCTTGCGCCGTATCTCTCGCCCGCCGCGACCAACCTGATCATCTACCACTTTGTCACCGAGGGACACGCGTATGCTCAGCTCGCCGACGGACGGCGCGAGGTGCTGGGCGCGGGCGATATCGTCGTCATTCCGCACGGCGAGACCCATCTCCTTGGCAATGGTTCGAACGTGCGCCCCGTGGATTCGGCGAAGGCGTTCGCCGGGAACCTGACCCAGGGGCTCAAGGTCGCCCATATGGGCGGCGGAGGCGAGACGACCCGGTTCGTGTGCGGATTCATGGCGTGCGACCCTCGTCTCGGCGAAGTCCTTCTGACGGGCCTGCCCAGCATTCTGAAGGTGCGTGTCACCAACGAAGCGTCGGGCCAGTGGCTCGCGGAGTCGATCCGATACTCCGTCGGCGAGGGAGGCGGACCGAACCCCGGCAGCGGGCTCGTACTCTCGAGACTGTCGGAACTTCTCTTCGTCGAGACGCTGCGCAGGTACATCAGCTCGCTGCCACCGGACGAGACAGGCTGGCTCGCGGGCGCGCGCGATCCGGCGATCGGCCAGGCGCTCGCACTGATGCACCAGGAACCCGCGCATCCGTGGACCATTTCGAATCTCGCGCGAGGCGTCGGACTGTCTCGGACGCGTCTCGCAGAGCGATTTCGCCACTTTCTGGGCGAGTCGCCGATCGCGTACCTTTCACGATGGCGGCTGAAACTCGGGGCCGAGATTCTGCAGTCGACCGAGCACAGTGTCTCCGAGGTTGCGGCCGCGGTCGGCTACGGCTCGGAAGCTGCTTTCAACCGCGCGTTCAAGCGCGAGTTCGACAGTCCGCCCGCGCAGTTTCGGCGCACCCGAAAGACGCAGGGAGCGGCCGGGACGGGGCGCAACCTGTAACGTGTGCTCGCGTGGCGTTCCGGGATCGGCTCCCGCCGCGCGCCGGATTACTGCAGCTTCTGATCGAGCGCGGCGATCTTCTCGAGCAGGGACGGCTTGAGAGGGTTGTCGACGAGCTCGACCGTGGCCCGCGTTGACGCGAGCGCCTTTCGAGCGTCCGCCTTCCACTGGGCCGTCGTCGCGTTGTCGACGGTACGATCCACAGACGAGATCGCTCCATACTCGACCAGCGAGTTCAGAAGTTCGTCCAGGTTCTTGAGCGCGTCCGGAACGAACTCGCCTTTCGGATAGAGGGTGATGTAGCGGCCTTCCATTTGGAGAAACGCCGTCAGCGTGCACTCCTCATCGCCTTCGCACTCGCCCGGCAGTTCGTTCTCGGCTGCATGCCACGCGATGTGCTCGGCATATGACGTGTCGCGATATGCATCGTAGAGCTTCCAGTACCGCTCAGACATGACGAGCCAGACGCCCGCCGGTTCGCTGTAGACGACCTGGTCCTTCACCGACGCGAGAAAACCCCGAAACGGTTCCTGACCCTTCTTGCCGTCTTCAACGGCGTACATCGCGCGCCCGAGCACCCGAAGCCGGTCGCACTCGAGCTCGGCACGTGCGTCGCGCGTCCGGGCGCCAGCAGCCGCGCGCCCGAGCATTCCATAGAGGTCGATCCAGTCGGCGAGCACGAGCGTCTGCGAGTCGAGCCGGTCGCGTGCGATGCGAAGGTAGGCGTCGTCGAGTATGTCAGTGTCGACGGCGCGTGTCAGCGCGCCGAACACCCATCCTGTCGCGCCAACGGGACTCTTTACCTTGTACCAGTAGTCCTCCTGATCGCCGACGCGAACCGGTGCGTCGGACCGGCCCAACTCGTCGAGCACGACGCCGACCTGCAATGTTGCGACGACGGACGCCGTCGTCGCGGGCGCCGACCTGAGCCGGACGGAGGATGCGATCGTGATCCGCCGTGCGCCCGCTTGGGGCGCTGCGACCGCGCCGGACGTGACCGTGATCACGAGACATGCCAATAGAGGCAGAAGTTTCATTAATACGTAGGTTCCGGGACCTTTCTTGGGAATTTCCAGTGGTAGACTGCCGTTTCGTAGTCGCTCACGCAAGCTGACTCGTGTTGGCGACGCTCGTGCCGAGGCAATCGCCAACTACAGGATCCGGCGACGAATGTGCGCTACTTCCCGGACTCGGCAACAGAGCCAAGGCAGTGGTACGGTTTCCGCCACACAGCTCAAGGGGGAACACACACGATGATCGTTCGACGCGCCGTTGGCCTGGCACTTGCCGTATTCGTGATGCAGGTTTCGCTGCCGGTTCGTGCACAGCAGCCTGCGGCTGCCCCGGCGCCGATCGAATCGATACCGTTGCCAAAGCAGGGCAAGCAGGTGCTGAACGCCTCGGGCGTCGTTCCGCTTGCGGATTCGCGATTCCTCATCTGTGACAACCGGACGAATGACGCGCTCTTCGAACTGACCGTTGGACCCGCCGGCGAATCCGCCGGGCCGCTCGTTCGCCGTCCGGTGGTTGTGAAGGGCGGCTACCTGCTCGAGGACATGGAGGATCTGACACTCGCTGAGACTCCTGAGGGCCGGTACCTGTTCATCTCGACGTCGCTGAGCGTGAAGAAGGCCTCCAAGAAGTCGCAGGGAGCGCCCGTCGCCCGGCCCGGCGGCCTAATCCGCATCAAGTACACGGAAACGGGACCGCTCGAGGCCGAGGTGATCCCGGAGTTTCGAGACTGGCTGATCAAACGCTTCGCGAAGAACGCAGCGGTGGGCTCGCTCGAACCCGACAAGGGCGGCCTCAACGTCGAGGGGCTTGCGTGGGACCCGGCGAGGAGCGCCCTGCTCGTGGGCGTACGGTCGCCGGTCGGCGAGGGCGTCGCCTACGTCGCACCGATCAAGATTCCGGACGTCTCGGACCACTGGTCAGCGTCGCACCTCGAGGCGCTGCCTCTGCTGAGGGTGCAGACGGGTGCAACCACCGTCCCGCTCGGAATTCGCGGCATCGAGTACGATGCCGGACGCCGTGCCTTTCTTGTCATTCTCGGGAATGCTTACAGCGGGGGAGACGCGCCGTTTCAGCTCTGTCTATGGGACGGACAGGACGCGACGGCGTTGAAGCGGTTCGAGGGCGTCACGTTCGTTGCGTCCGCAAAGCCTGAAGGCGTTTCGACGGGTGTCGTGGCAGGCAAGCCGGTCATCGTCATCGCCGACGATTCGGGCGGCTATAGGGTGCTTACGGACGACGACGTTCGACCACAGTAACGCGGCGGATCGCGGGGTCACTCGACGGCGACGGCTTCGATCACCGGCGGCTTGAGCTGGCCGAGTCTGCGCACCTCGGGCCACGCGGCGGCGATGAGCGCCACGACGAGAAGCGTGCCGATCCCGCCGCCGACGACGGCGATCACGGGGCCGAACAGCGCCGCCAGCGCACCCGACTCGAACTCGCCAAGCTCGTTCGACGCGCCGACGAATACGTTGTGGACCGCGCTGACGCGGCCGCGCAACGAGTCCGGCGTTCGCGTCAGGAGAAGCGTTCCGCGGATCACGACGCTGATCTGATCGAGCCCACCGAGCAGTGCAAGCATGAGCAGCGACAACGGGAACGACGTCGACAACCCGAACACGATCGTCGCCGCGCCGAATCCAGCGACCGCCCACAGCAGCGTCTTTCCGGCACGATGGAACGGCGGCCGCGAGGCGATGGCGAACGCGGCGAGCATCGCCCCGATCGACGGTGCGGCTCTGAGCCATCCAAGACCCGTTGGGCCGACATTCAAAATATCCTTGGCAAAGATGGGCAGCAGTGCCGTCGCGCCTCCGAGGAGCACCGCGAACATGTCGAGCGTGATCGCGGCGAGAATCTCCTTTGTGCGCCAGATGAATGCCGCACCCGCACCAAACGTCCGCAGCGAAACCGGTTCCTGCACGTCCGGTTTCGGGCTGACGCGCATCCACAGGACGAGCGCCAGATAGACAAGCCCCGCTGCGACGTCCAGACCGTACACAACGGCAGGCTTGTTCGTCAGGCCAACGATGAATCCACCGAGCGCGGGGCCAAAGACGACGGCCAGTTGCCAGGCGCCGCTGTTCCAGGTTGCAGCGTTCGGATAGGCAACCTCCGGCACCGTGTGAGCGAGCAGCGTCGACACGGCCGGGTTTCGAAACGCTCGCGCCGTTCCGATGACGAACAGGCACACGTACATCATCCAGATCGGTCCGGTGGCGAGCGACAACAGCACGAGCCCGAGTGCCGCAAGCGCGAATCCGATCTGCGTCAGCGCGACGATGACCTTCCGGTTGAACCGGTCCGCGATGTGGCCGGCGAGGAGTGCAAACAGGAACACAGGCACGACCTGAACGAGCCCGACGAGACCGAGCGCGAACGCCGATCCGGTCCGCTCGTAGAGCTCCCACCCGATGGCGACTCCGACCATCTGCTCGCCGAGCACTCCGACGAAGTGCGCAATCGCAAGCAGGCGAAAGTCGCGAAACCTGAGCGCCTCGAACGGGTCATGTCGCTCGGTTCGAGAGCCGTCGCGCCCGGGCGACTCGTCGTCGTGCGGTATCATCGGCGGGTATTCTAGCTGAAAAGGAGGACGCGCACAGATCGGCGCCACGCCACATCAGGGCATGCCCGCCAACGCCCGCGTGAACGCGGCCGGTTACTGCGCGTCGTTTGTCGCACTCGGGTTGATCGTTTCGTCGCTCGGTCCGACGCTGCACGGCCTTGCGCAGAACACGCGATCGACGCTCGGCGGCGCGAGCATACTGTTTGCTGCGCGCGCGACGGGCTACTTCGCGGGCGCGCTCGTGGGTGGACGGCTTTTCGACCGGTTCCGCGGGCACCCTGTACTGGCCGCCGTGCTGCTTGTGATGGCGGTCTGCATGTCATCGGTGCCGTTCGTGTCGGTGCTCGGCCTGCTCGCGGTTGTCATGCTCGCGATCGGCATCACCGAAGGGATGCTCGACGTCGGCGCGAACACGCTCATCGTGTGGTCGGTTCGAGAGCGTGTCGGGCCGTATCTCAACTCGCTCCATTTCTTCTTTGCCGTCGGCGCGTTTCTCGCGCCCATCGTCGTGGCGCGTGCGATCGCCGGCACCGGCGGTATCGCGTGGGCGTACTGGATATTGGCGATCTACCTGGTTCCCGCCGCGGCGTGGATCGCGCTGATGCCAAGCCCGCCGGCGTGGATCCGCGAACAGGCGCCGCAGCCTGGTGACACCGGCCGACAGCGGCCCTACGGCCGTCTGCTCGCGCTGATCGTTACGTTCTATGTGGTGTACATCGGCGCGGAATCGAGCTTCTCGGGCTGGATCTACAGCTACGCCTTCGAAATGCATCTCGAGAACGCGACAGGCGCCGCGTATCTCACGTCCGTGTTCTGGGGCTCGCTCGCGGTTGGCCGGCTGATCGCCATTCCGTTCGCTGCGCGATTCCGGCCGCGCCACATCCTGGTCGTTGCGCTCGTGGCTGCGTGCGCCTGCATCACGGGGGTGCTTCTGGTGCCGGATTCGGTGTGGGTACTCCGCGCGGGATCGGCCGGAACGGGTCTCGCGATGGCAGCGGTCTTCCCGACGATGCTGACCCTTGCTGGACGCCACCTTCCGATCACTGGAAAGCTGAACAGCACGATCTTTGCCGGGGCCAGCGGCGGCAGCATCGTGTTCCCGTGGCTCATCGGTCAGCTGTTCGAGCCGCTCGGTCCGCGATCCGTGATGGTGGTCATCGTGTCGGCAGCGGCCGGCTCGCTGCTCCTGCTTGGTGCGATCCTGGCGGCTATCGAGGAACGGGAGCGGGCCGATCAAAGTACGTGATCGTCCGGTGCCGCGTGGTCACGCTCGGCACGCCGTTCAGCGTCGTCGTCTCGATGCGCGTGATCCAGTTCCCGCGGTCGTCGAGTTCGTACGTGTACACGGTCTTGACGGGCAGTACGTTGCTCGGCCCGTAGCTGAACGATTCTGAGAGCCGTCCGTCGGTCCCGTAGGTGTACGTCTCTCGCGTGACCGTGCGTTCGGGCCAGCCTGCAAAGAGCAGCATTTCGGACGGGAGCACCGTGCCGTTGAAGCGGTAGATGGTTCTCGAGAGCATCCCGCCCTTCGTCGGATCGTCGCCCGCAAAGACCCGCTCCTCGATCAGCCGCCCGCCCGCGCTGTAGCCGGCCGTCGCACAGAACGCATACGTGCCGTCGGCACTCTGAGACAGCACGATGGCCGGGTTCTCGCGGGGCCGCAGACGCGTCGGCGGAATGCCGAGGCCGACCCCGTCGCGCGACGTGCTCGAGATGTGGCGGTAGCCCTTGTCGTCGTAGTGATACGTGAGCCGCGCGACGACATCCGCGCCCGAATAGACCACGCGCTCCGTCAGGTCGCCGCTGGTCGCGAAGGTGAGCGTCTCGAGCCGATCGCGGCGTATCGCACCGTCCGAGGGACGTTCGACCTCGATGGTCACTGTGCGAACAGGTCCCGAGAGCCCCTCCTGTTCACGGTCGGGAAGACGAGTCTGGCCGGCCCATGCAGGAAGCGCGGTTGCGAGGAGGAGGATGACGGCGATTCGCATGGACACGACCGAAGAGTATGCATCACCGCACGCGCGGCCGCACAGGCCGACGGACGTACGATCAATCCGCGACCCAGAGCCGGGTGCGGTAGCGCCCGGCCCATTCCCCGTAATGAGCCAGCCGAAAGGATTGGGCCGAGTCCTACCGGACCCGGCTCGGGTTCATACGTTGTGCGCAGCCGCTGCCGTCAGTTCCCGTCCCAGTTTCCGACGACCGGTGTCACGTTCGGCGGCCCGTACGAAAACGTCAGATCGGCGACGCCCGGACTGTTGGTGTTCCGCAGGAACCACGTCCCCGTCTGAGCGACGTAGATCCCGACGGTGTCGCGGCCGTCTCCGTTCCAGTCGCCCGCGAGCGGCACCGCGCCCGACGGCCCGTACGAGAACACGATGTCGGCCGCGCCCGGCGCATTCGCGTTCCTGAGGAAGAACGCAGCCGACGACGGGTTGTACAGACCGATCGTGTCCGTTCCGTTGGCGTCCCAGTCGCCGACGAGCGGCGACCAGCCAGCCGACAACGGTCCGAATCCGAACACGACGTCCGCGGCACCGCCGGCATTCGAATTCTTGAGGAAGAACGCGCCGTTCACCGGGTCGTACAGGCCGACGGTGTCCGTGCCGTCGCCGTTCCAGTCGCCCGCGATCGCAATCCACCCGAGCCCGCCCGGTCCGTAGGAGAAGACCGTGTCCGCCGCGCCCGGCGCGTTCGCGTTCTTGAGGAAGAAGGCGCCGGTCGCCGGCGCGTACAGTCCGGGTGTGGCCACACCGTCGCCGTTCCAGTCGCCCGTGAGCGGCACGAGCCCCGAACCGCCCGAGCCGTACGAGAAGACCACGTCAGCGGGTCCCGGAGCGTTCGCGTTGTGCAGGAACCATGAGCCGGACGCCGGGACATAGATTCCGGCACTGTCCTTTGCGCCGGCCGCGGGCATGACAAGCATCGTGATGCTCTGCGGCGGAACCGTCGTGTTGATCGTCGTGCCCGAAAACGACACATCCGCGGGATGCGCGATTGCGTTGGCCGACGTCAGCTGCCAGACGTGCGCCGAGCCGGTGCCGACAAAGCCCGCAAGTGAAATTGCTACGGGCTGGTTTCCCGTGGCCGTCTTGTTGACGATCATCACGGTCAACGCGCCGTCGCTGGCGCGCTCAGCCGCAAATGCCGACAGGTTGTCCGGGTTCGGAACCGTCGCCGATACGCTCGTCTCGCCAAACCTGCCGCCGGCGTTGTCGTAGTTCCGGTACATCTTGATCGCCTTGTAGGTTGGCGTCGACGGATCGGGGGTCGTCCACCGGCTGGCCATGTCGAGCCCTTCGCGGCCAAAGATACCCAGGACGTCGGCCTGTGCCGTGGCGCCATTGATGTGGCCTTCGGCGCCCCAGTTGTACTCGGTGATCGCGGTCTGCGTCCCTGGGTAATACGTATTGACCCACTCCTTGAGCCGCGGCACCAGCCGCACCGTGTCGGCGATCCACGTCTCGTCGACGTAGTTCGGATCCCACAGCGAGCGCGTCGACCGGTTTCTGCGCAGCTGCATCGACGTCGACACGTCGTCGGAAAACTCGCCGCCCTGCGGGTAGTAATGCACGCTGAAGACGTCCAGCAGGCGACGGCCCGTGCTCTGGTTGTTGAGCTTCAATTGGTTGAGGAGCCACGGCAGGTAATCCCAGTTGCCGTGCGCGGCGCGGTCCGGCAGGTTGCTCCACCCGTGGATGCTGCCCCACTGCTGGTCGTATCCGCTGAACAGGTAGCCGCTCCAGCCCCACTCCTCGGGTCCTACGACGAGCGCGTTCGCGTCGACGTTCTTTATCTTCGCCGCATAGTCGAGCGTCTTGTCGCGGATCTCCTCCATGTTCGCGCCGGTCGGCTTCACGTCGCGATGAGTCGCGTGCCAGATGCTCGGCTCGTTGTCGAGCAGGTAGTACTTGACGCCGCCGTTTGAGGCCGTTCCCCACTGCGAGACGAGGTGCTGCACCCAACCCTGCTGAAACAGCGAGTCGGCGGGGATGCTCGCGTCGTTCGGATCGTTTCCCGTGACCGGCTGGTTGTTGCTCGACCGGATGCCGTTCCCCGCATCCGGAAACCACTGCCAGTCGTTGCCGGTCTGGCCGCCGTACTTGCTGATCGAAAAGCTCGAGAGCTTTGTCCGGCCCGGACCGAGCTTGGCGACCCAGCCGACCGTTGGAATCGTGATCATCGGCTTCGAGTTCGCGCCGATCGTGCTGCCGATGAACGCATCGGCGTCCGCGCCGGCCGTCGAGCTCGCGTACGCGATGCTCTCGTAGTACCAGTCGTTCGCGCGATTGTCGGCGTTCTGCTGCCAGTTGTAGCGCGTCGTGTTATTGCCGCCGCGCCGGTTGCTCGGGCAGCGCAGATCGGTTAGGACGGACGCGTCGGCGTACGCGAGGCCATAGATCAGATCGTTGATCGGGTGCCTGTTGGCGGACGCGTCGACCGCTATGGTGACGAGCGGATTGTCGGCGCGAGCGGTCCACACGGGCGCGACCGACGACACGACAAGCAGAAGGGAGAGGACGAGGCGAAAACGGATGTTCATTCGGAGCTCCTGGTCGGGGGCCAGGATTGATGGGGAACTCCCAGAGGGTACTCCCGCCCGAGGGTCGCCTGCAACGAAGCAGGAAGCCACGCGCCACGCCTCTAGAAACCTCGTCATTCAAAGTAAAGCGACGCTCGTGCCGTGTCGCGGGCGCCGGATCACGTGGTGCTGCTTCAAAACCCGGCACTCCGGGTGTACTCTGCCGGGCATGAAGACTCACCGCCTGCTTGTCGCCTTTCTCGTGGCGATGTGCCTTGCCTTTTCCGGCAGCGCGTCGTTCGCTCAGAAGTCAGCGAAACCGGTCAAGCCAAAGGAGCCGCCGCCCGACTACTTTCCGCTTCGCGTCGGCGACTGGTGGTCGTACAAATCGACGACGGCCGACGGGAAGGTGTCCGAGTTCAAGATGTCCGTCCTCAGCGAGGACACGGGTGTGTTTCTCGTGGAGATCCAATCGGCCTGGCCAATCCAGGAGTCGTACTCCAAGCCGGCAGGCTGGGTTCTCTGGCATCGCGAGTCGTACACAAAGAACGCACAGATGAACGTTGCGTTCGACCCGCCGCGGCAGTACCTGCAGAACCCACTCGCGACGGGCGCGACGTGGTCGTGGAAAGGGAAGGGCATGATGTCGGTCGACATCGACGAAACCAGCCAGGTGGAGGCGCTCGATGTCGTGACGGTGCCGGCGGGAACGTTCAAGGCGATGCGCGTCGTCTCAAAGGTGCTCCAGGGCGGAACGACGGTTACCAAGACGTACTGGTACGCGAACTGGATCGGCCTGGTGAAATCGATGACCGACACCGGGACGGTCAAGTCGACGACCGAGCTCGTCGACTACAGCTTCAAGAAGCCGTAGCCGGTCGACGGGTCAGACAGTTCAGAACAGGCTCAGCACGACGCGGAAACCGGTCCGCCCGTTTCGTCCGTCCGACGCCGCGCCCACTCGCGATGCCGAACGGCAGTAGTCGGGGCGCCCGTACCACGAGCCACCGCGAACCACGCATTCCGACGGGATTCCGCCCGTGTTCCACGCGTGACCGTCCGCCGGCGCGCCGACGTAGCTCTCGTGCCAGACGTCCTCGCACCACTCCCAGACATTCCCATGCATGTCGAACAAACCAAATGAGTTGGCGACGCCGAGACCGCCAGCCGGGGTCGTCTCCTTCCGGAATTTTCCCTTTGGCCCCGATCCAAAACTGAAGCTGCCGTCATAGTTCACCACGTCGGCGTTGATCGTCGATCCGAAATGAAACGGCGTCGTCGTGCCGGCCCGGCACGCGTACTCCCACTCGGCCTCCGTCGGCAGGCGGTACGACCGGCCGGTCCTGCGCGACAGTCGGGAACAGAATTCCTGGCAATCGCCCCACGATACTTTTTCGACGGGACGGTCGGCGCCCTTGAAGTGCGACGGGTCGAACTCGAGCTGCGACTTGACCATCGGAAGCCCTGCCACGGCCCGCCATTGCGCCTGCGTGACGGGTAGTCGCGAGAGAAAGAACGGCTTGACCGACACGTCGTGCGCGGGCGCAAGCCGTGCATCCCGTCCGGACGGGTCGGCGTCCACGCCCATGCGATACGCGCCGCCCGGAATCGAGGACAGCGCAATCGTGACGCCTCCGCCGAGGTCCTCGACGAAACAGTCGACGACGCTCGTCTGCCGAACGTCCTCGCGACCGGCTTCGTTGAGCGTCACGAACGTGAACTCGATGGGGCGCGTCGGCAGCGCGGCGGGCGCCGGTGCGGGTGTCGCGTCGACGCGCGTGACGACCTCGGTCTGCAGCGGAATGTGCCATTCGCCGGGAAGCGCGGACGAAGCGCGCAGCCGGGTCTCGAGCTCGGTCGGCTCGTCCTGCGGCCGCGGCGCGCCGCCCGGTGCGCCGCCAAAGATCGTGACACCCGCCGCGGGCGGAGCCGTGCGAGGCGCCGCCGCGTTGCCGGTCGGAGGCGACTGGACGAGCGGCGCCGAGCTGTGCGGCGCCTTTCGAAAGAACGTGGTGTCGCTCTCCGGTTCGCCCAGCAGGTCCGTCGTTCGCCGTGCGTCGCGAAGTCCCTTTCGCAACAGGGCCGCGGACGCGGGGCGGTCCTCGACGCTGAGCGCAAGCGCCGCTTCGAGCAGCGACGACACCGAATGCGGCACGAGCGGATTGAGCTCGCTGGCAGGCCTGAGCGGGTCGGGCCGGCCGCTGACGAGGGCCGTCACACGCGCCAGCGCATCCGCGGGCCGCGCATACGTGATGAAGTGATAGAGCGTCGCGGCGGCCGCGTACAGATCGCTGCGCGGATCGCCGCCCGATCCCTCGATCTGTTCGAGCGGCGCATACGCAAGCGTGAATCCGAGCACCGAGCTCCCCGCGCTCAGCTGCGACCGGCCCTGGCTGTTTGCCGTTCCGCGCGCGAGCCCAAAGTCGAGCAGGATCATCTCTCCGCGTTCCGTGAGCTTCAGGTTCTGTGGCTTGATGTCGCGGTGAAGGACGGCGGGCGACCGAGAATGCAGATAGTCGAGCGCATCGAGCAGGTCGTCGGCCCATTTCAGGACGACCGACAGCGGAAACGGTCCGCAGCTCTTCTCGAGCAGTTTGGAGAGGTCCTCGCCAGGAATGAACTGCATCACCAGGAACTGGCCCTTGCTCTCGGTGAAATGGTCGCTGACGACAGGGAGCGCGGGATGGCGGAGCGCGGCGAGCAGGTGCGCCTCGCGCTCGAAGGCCTTCCGAAACGCCTCGCCTTCGACTGTGGTTTCCTTGAGCGCGACCGTCGTGCGCAGTCTCAGGTCCAGCGCTCGATAGACCGCGCCCATCCCGCCCTGACCGAGGGGTTCGACGATCTTGTATCGTGACTGGAGGATGGTGCCCGATTCGAGCATGCGAGCCGGTCCGCCTTTGCGTGCGCGTATTATGCACAATCGATCCGCGCGACGCACACGCGATCGGGCGCGGTCGCCTGCCAGAGCATCCGTGTAAAGTCATGCGCCCGATCTGCCGAAATGCCCGTGTATGGGGCATTTCCTTGCGCCGCGCCGCATCGGCGAGGTCGCGAACGCCCCGGCGTGCATGCGGCGTCGTGCGCGCGTCGCCTGAAGAACTCGCAGATCCGGAGATCGTCCATGCTGTGGTGGAGCCTTCAGAAGCTGAAGTCGAAGGACAAGTGGGCTCGATTCGATGCCGCGAAGAAGATCGGTCAGGAGGGCGATCCCGAGGGCGTCGTGCCGTTGATCGCCGTCGCGACAAAGGACGAAAGCAAGGATGTGCGCCGCGCGGCCATGCACTCGCTCGGTCTGTTGGGCGACCAGCGCGCGACACGCCCGCTCCTCTCGGTGCTGCGTGGCAAGGATCCGGAACTCCGCGAAGCTGCTGCCAAGGCGCTCAGCAAGCTGGGCGTTCCAGCGGTTGAACAGCTGGTCGCGGCGCTTCGCGATCCCGACAACGACGTCAAACAGGCGTCGGCCGAGGCGCTGGGCCTCGTGGGCGCGGCCGCGGTACGGCCGTTGTCGCAGGCGCTCGACTCCGACGACAAGGACGTTCGGCGGACCGCGGCGTACGCGCTCGGTCTGATCGGCGACGTCCGGTCGATCGAGGTGCTCGTGTCGGCGCTCAAGGACGAGGACCGGCAGGGTCGCCAGCACATCGTGAAGGCGCTCGGCCGGATCCGTTCGGGACGGATCGTCGAACCGATCGTCTCTGCGCTGACGGACATCGACTTTGACGTGCGCCAGGCGGCGGCGAGCGAGCTCGGCGAGATCAAGACGCCAGAGGCAGTCGGTGCGCTCGTCACGGCGCTCACCGACAATGTCGACGTGGTGCGCGTCGCGGCGGCGGAGGCGCTTGGCAAGATCGGCGACGGACGCGCGGTCTCGGCGCTGATCGAAGTGCTCGAGACCGAGCACCAGATGGTCGCTGCGAACGCGTTGCAGCGCATGCTAGAGCGGCCCAACGCGAGAATCGGGATCGAGGAGCTCAAGAAGCTCGCTGCGCTTCCGCCGACGATGCAGTATCGGGTGCTCGTGACCGACGGGACGGGATCGGTGACGGTCCGCGAGGGCGTCGTCGACTGTACGAATCTGCGGGCGGCCGCGCATCGCGCGACAACGCGTCGCGGCGTCGTGGCGTAGGGACCTGCCGCAGATCCCGCGAATCTTCGCGGATCAGGCGCCGGCCGATCACCTGTCACCCGTTGTCGCTGTGCTCCGTGCCGTCGTACCGCATCACGTACGGTTCGTCGTCGACCACCGTCTCGAGGTGGACGGGCCGGCCCCACAGCGTGAAGCAGTGTTCGAGCGTCTTCTCGGCGTACCGCACGTCGAGCTCGGTGCCCTCGTACCGGTGCGTCAGGTACAGCTCGCGATTTCCGCCATAGTCCCCGTCGGTGACCTCGATGTACGGGAACCCGAAGTGCGTCATGTTGGCGACGAGCTGGTCGCGCACGCGCTCCCACCGCTTCTCGGTGATCGTCCATTCGGTCTCGTCGACCAGCTCGAACACGAAGAGGTCGAGCTCGTGCACGAGATCCTCGGTCAGGTAGTTGCGCAGCAGCGAGACGTCGTTGTCGACCTCGCGAACCTCGAAAAGCCTGTCGCGGCCGAACCTGCGCTCGATGTCCTCGAGAATCTTGTACCCGAGGTAGTACGGGTTCAGCTGGCCCGTGTGCGGCGACACGACGCCCGCGTGCAGTTCGGCGAATTCGAGGTGGTCCGCGTTGCTCAGGTCGAGCTCGCGCATGATGCGCGAATGCCAGAAGCTCGCCCAGCCCTCGTTGATCGTCTTGGTCTGCATCTGCGGGACGAAATAGAGCATCTCCTCGCGCATCATCGACACGACGTCGCGCTGCCACGGCTCGAGCACCGGCGAGTGCTCGGCGATGAAGTGCAGCAGGTCCTTTTCGGGCGGCGCCTTCCGATCACCGGGCTTCTCCTGCGCGCCGGCCCTGCGCAGTTCGTCGGCGGTGAGCAGGTCGTCGTACGGACCTTGCGAATGCTGTGCGGGAGCGTCGTCAGTGCGATCCGGCTCCTTGCGGATGAACACGTTCGGATCGACGTGCTCCTCGATCGAGAGGACGGCATCGAGGTACTTCTCGACGAGCTTGCGGCCGTACTTGAATTCGTAATCGCTGATTCGGCGCGCGTGCGACGAGGCGTCGTCGACCATCCGGCGGTTCGTCTTTGAGAAGTAGACGTTGTTCTTGAAGAAGTCGACGTGGCCCATCACGTGGGCGATGACGAGCTTGTTCTGCAGCGGCGAGTTCGTCTCGAGCAGAAACCCGTGCGACGGGTTCGAGTTGATGACGACTTCGTAGATGCGCGACAGGCCGAAGTCGTACATCAGCTTCATCCGGTTGTACGCCTTGCCGAACGTCCAGTGCGAGTACCGGCCCGGCAGGGCGTACGAGCCGATCTCGTACATGACCGTCGCGGGGACGATCTCGAAGTTCGTCGGAAAGGGATCGAGCCCGAACCCGCGGCCGATCTCCCAGATCCGCTCGATGGCCTGCTCAAGTTCCTTGATTTCGGCGTCCATAAGCAGAAATGCCGCAGATTTGCGCAGATTTGCGAAAATCTGCGGCTAGATCTCTTTTCCTCGCTTGCTGAAGAACTCGCGCAACGCGGGATACACGTCCGTCTTGTCGTCGATGCGCACGCCGGTGTACCGATCGCGGTGCTTCAGCCGGTCGTTGTAGATCGACAGGAGTGCCCCGGACGCCTTGCGGTAGCCGCCCCCGCCCTCCTCGCCGATCTCGCCGTAACCAAACAGGTTGCAGGTCGTCGCGAGCTCGTCGGCGAGTTTGACTGCCTCGTCGTTGTCGGAGTAGTAGTTGTCGCCGTCCGAGAAGTGGAACGGGTAGACGTTCCAGTCCTTCGTCGGATACCTCGCCGCGATCGTATCGAGCGCGAGGCGATACGCCGAACTGACCACCGTTCCGCCCGATTCGCCCTGCGTGAAGAACTGGTCCTCGGTGACCTCGCGCGCCTCGGTGTGATGGCTGATGAAGACGATGTCGACGTTGTCGTACTTCGTCCGCAGAAACCGCACCATCCAGAAATAGAACGAGCGCGCGATGTACTTCTTGAACTCGCCCATCGAGCCCGAGACGTCCATCATCGCGATGACGACGGCGTTCGATTCGTACGTGCTCGACTCCTCCCACGTCTTGTAGCGCAGGTCCTCGCGCTTGAACGGGCCGAGGTTCGCCTCGCCGGTCTCACGCGCCGTCCGCTTGATGTTCTCGACGATGCTGCGGCGCTTGTCGAGATTCGACATGATCCCGGAACGCCGGATCTCGGTGAATTTCGTCGTGCGCGACGGGATCTCGCGCCGCGATTTCTCCTCGAGGTACGGCAGGTGCAAATCCTCGAAGATCAGCTTCGCGAGCTCGTCGATCTCGACCTCGACCTCGAAGTACTCGGCCCCCGCCTGGTCACCCGCCTTCTGTCCTCGTCCGGCACCCTGCCCCTCTGCGGGCTCGCGGCCGATGACCTGGCCGACCTGGGTCTTGCCGTCGCCCTGCGCGACGTGCTTCTTCTTCCGGTGGTCGAACCGGAACTTGTACTCGTCGAGCGAGCGGATCGGCACCTTCACGTGCCGCTTGCCGTCCGACATGATGATCGACTCGTTCGAGACGATCGAGCCGAGGTTCTGCCGGATCGCGTCCCGGACGCGTTCCTTGTGACGCTCCTGGTCGATCTGCCCCTTGCGTTGCAGCGACCAGTCGTTGCGATTGACAGTCATGGTGGCGGCGCAGTGTTCAGGCCGCGCCGTCAGCGCGACAACAGCGAACCGACGTAGGTCAGCAGCTCGTTCGCGCAGACCGTGCAGTATCCGTGCTCGCCGACAAGCCGGTCGATGACCTCGTTGATGCGTCGCAGCTGATCGGGCTCGGGCGACTTCGACGACGTCGTGATCTTCACCACGTCCTTCAAGTCGGTGAAGATCTTCTTCTCGATCGCCTCCTTCAGCCGCTCGTGGGCCGTGTAGTCGAACGACCGTCCCTTCCGTGCATAGGACGATATCCGGATCAGGATCTCCTGTCGGAACGTGTTCTTGGCGGTCTCCGAAATTCCGATCTGCTCCTCGATCGAGCGCATCAGCTTCTCGTCGGGCTCGATCTCGTCCTCGGTGATCGGGTCCTTCAGCTTGTCCTTGTTGCAGTACGCCTCGACGTTGTCGAGGTAGTTCTCGCACAAGTGCCGCGCCATCTCCTCAAAGCTGTAGACGAACGCCCTCTGGACCTCGACCTTGGCGATCTCGTCGTATTCGCGGCGGGCCTGAGCGATCAGGTTCAGGTACCGCTCGCGCTGCTCGGCCGAGATGCCCGTGTGCTGCTCGAACCCGTTCTTGATCGCACGAAGCGCGTCGATCGGGTTGATACACGCGACGCCGTCGCGCACGAGCGCACCCGACAGCCGGTTGATGATGTAGCGTGGCGAGATGCCCTCCATCCCCTCGTGCTCGGTCTCTTCCTTCAGTTCGCGCACGTCCTTGGACTTGAATCCCTCGACGTCCTCGCCGTCGTAGAGCCGCATCTTCTTGACGATGTCGATGCTGGCGCGCTTCGGCTCCTCGAGCCGCGTCATCACGGCGAACATCGCCGCCGCCTTGAGCGTGTTCGGAGCGATGTGGACATTTCGCAGCGCTTCGGACTGGTGCAGCAGCTTGTCGTAAATCCGCTCTTCCTGCGAGACCTTCAGGTTGTAGGGCACCTTGATGAGGATGATGCGGTCCTGCAGCGCCTCGCTCTTCCGGTTCGCCGCGAATGCCGTGTACTCGTTCTCGTTCGTATGCGAAACGATCGCCTCATCCGCATAGATCATGGCGTAGCGGCCGGTCTTGATCGACTGTTCCTGCGAGAGCGTCAGCAGCGAGTACAGGAACTTGTCGTCGACCTTCAGCATCTCGACGAATTCCATCAGGCCGCGGTTCGCGATGTTGAGCTCGCCGTCGAACCGGTATGCCCGCGGGTCCGACTCGACGCCAACGTCGCCAATCGTCGACAGGTCGATCGAACCGGTCAGTTCCGTGATGTCCTGCGACTTTGGATCGGACGGCGCAAAGGTGCCGATGCCGACTCGGTCCTTCTCGGAGAACACGACCCGATGCACGAGCACGTCTTCGTGCCGGCCGTGATAGACGTTCTCGAGGTTGTACCGGCATTGCGGGCACAGTTCGCCTTCGATGTAGATGCCGTAATGCTTCTCGATCTCGGCGCGCAGCTCGGGCGGGATCAGGTGCAACGGCTCCTCACGCATCGGACAGTCCTTGATGGCGTAGACGGCTCCCTGGTCGTGGCGCGTCCAGTCCTCGAGCCCGCGCTTGAGCATCGTGACGATGGTCGACTTGCCGCCGCCGACCGGGCCCATGATCAGGAGAATGCGCTTGCGGACCTCGAGCCGCTGGGCGGCGGACTTGAAGTACTCGACGATCCGGTCGATGGATTCCTCGATTCCGTAAAGCTCATCGGAAAAGAACTTGTAGCGACGGATCTCGTTCGGAGTACCCTCGTTGACCTTTTCGACGCCGGCCGAGAGCACCATGTCGCAGATGCGCGCGTGCGACAGTTGCGCGTAGCGCGGCTGTTGCGTGACGAGCTCGAAGTAGTCGCGGAACGTGCCTTCCCAGGCGAGGCGTTCGCGGTCTCGCCGGTGCGTCTCGAGCATGTCGATCAGATTCGGTCGTTTCTCGTCCGTCATGTCATTCACCTCTTGCTCGCAGGGGATCATAGCGCCACGAATCACCTGGGAATTCGGAGGGCGCCGCTTCGACCGTCAACGTTCAGACATCGCGGAGGTCCGACGAGCGTCAGCTCGGGACAGCTAAAGGCGATTTGTCGATACAACGAGGAGCGTGTTGGCAATCACTGGCAGAAGCTGCCGCAAGCTCCAGAACTACAGTGCTGTTCCGAGTATAGCACACGGTCCATGGGACCCACTTTGACCGCAGACCCGAACGCGCACGCGATCGGGGTAACTGTGGGTTGAGCTTGCC
>JBGAKX010000066.1:0-24509 GCA_044224215.1 Blastocatellia bacterium | reverse complement strand
GGCGTCTCCTCGATGCGCCGGATCAGGTAGCGCGACATGCTCTCCGCCCGCCCGGATCCTCGGACGAGCATGTAGACGTGTCGGGCGCTCCGCGAGAAGAACACGGCTGCCTGCCCGGCGGAGTTCCCGCCGCCAACCACGATGACCTCCTCACCTTCACAGACCCGCGCTTCAAGCGCCGTTGCGGCGTAGTACACGCCGACCCCCTCGAACCGCGCGATTTCGGAGCAGGCTGGCCGACGATACTCGGCTCCGGTGGCGATGACGATGGCGCGCGTCTTGACGGTAGTGCCGGACGCCAGGCGAACCTGGTACGGCCGCTCGTCGCAGTAGAGCCGTGCCGCCGTTCGTGCGACGGTCATGGATGCGCCGAACTTCTCGGCCTGCACGAAGGCGCGCGCTGCCAGTTCGTTTCCGGAAATGCCGGTGGGAAATCCAAGGTAGTTCTCGATCCGCGAGCTCGAACCGGCCTGACCTCCCGGCGCGTATGCCTCGAGCACGAGAACATTCAGCCCCTCCGACGCGGCGTATACCGCGGCGGCGAGACCCGCCGGACCGGCGCCCACAACGACGAGGTCGTACAACGTGTCTTCGTCGATTCGGCTCAGTCCGAGACAGTCGGCAAGCTCCTCGACGGTTGGCTTCTTGAGGACGTTGACGCCCGAGCAGACCACGACCGGCAGGTCGTCAACCTCAACATGGAAATGATCGAGGAGCTCGCGCACCGACCGGTCGCGATCGAGATCGAGGTAGGTGAACGGACGGCCGTTCCGTGTCAGGAATTCCTGTAGCCTGAGGTTGTCGGCCGTGTGGCGCGAGCCGATAAAGACGACGTTTCCGAGACCACTTTCGATCAAGGCGACGCGGCGGAGAATGAACGCCCGCAACACGATCTCGCCGAACTCGTCGTCCGTTTGCACGAGTCCTCGGAACTTCGCTCGATCGATCTCGAGAACTCGCGTAGCGCCGTGCGCTCGCGCCTGGACCGCGGAAGGACGGCCGGAGAGCATGTCGACGTCACCCGTGAAGCCGCCGCGCTCGTGGAGCACCACTTCCCGCGCGTGGGGCCCCGCGAGGATCGCGACCGCCCCTTCGAGGACGACATAGAACGAGATGTTCGTGTCGCCGTCGCGCCACAGCATTTCGCCGTCTGCCAGGGACCGTTCTCGCCCGAGTGGCATGAGCCTGTCGATCAGTCCCGTGGCGAGCCTCGGAAAGGTGTGTTCCCGCGGTACGTCGGCAACCTGGCCCGGTGAGAGCCCCGGGTACGCCCGATCATCTCCGTGCGACGTCATGAGGACAGGACCGCCTCGTCCGCGTAGCACCACACCCACGATTCGCCCGGTTCGACAGACGTGATGATCGCGTGGCCACTCGTTCGAAAGTGCTTGGTTGCGTGCTTGTTCGGCGACGAGTCACAGCACGCGACGTGGCCGCAGATCAGACACTCGCGGAGGTGCACCCACCGGCCGCCGATCGCGAGGCAATCCACACATCCAGCGCCCGGCCGCCGGACGCTTGTGACGGTGACGTTCGCGGCGTGATCACACGGCGCTTCGATGACCACGCTCTCGAGTCTGGGCATGACGCTCTCCTTGTCGCTGGCCGCAGCCGCCCGGTTGTTCGGACTCTGTATGCCCCATGTTTCGTTCGCGTTACAAGATCGACTGGGACCCGTCGCGATTGCTCGTCGGCCCCGGCCTGGTCCCTGGTCGCTGACCGTGTTCCCGCACGGGCCAGGCATTCATCGCAGCGTGCGCGACTGTCAAAAGAGCGTCTCGTGCGGCGCCGTCCCGGGCCTGGATCGTCATTCCCTGCAACACGGTCATGAAGAACTTGGCGAGCGCGGCCGAATCCGTGCCCTGCGGCAACTCGCCCTCGGCGACACCGCGTTCGATCGTGGTCCTGATTCGAGCCTCGTTGGCGGCCCGCATCTTTGCCAGCGCCGACTGAAGATGCGCCGACGACTCCGAACAGTTCGTCGCGGCGGTGACGACCATGCAGCCGGGAGGGTGGCCAGGGTTCGTCAGCTCGTCGCACGCACCGGTGAGGAGACCCTCGATGGCTCCGCGCGCCGATGACGCCCCGGCGAGCATCGCCACCGAATTCCCAGGCCCGGCCGTGTACCGCTCGATCGCCTCGAGGAACAGGTGCTCCTTGTCGCCGAACGCGGCGTACAGGCTCGGCGGCGTGATTCCCATCGCCGCGGTGAGCTCGCTGATGGACGTTGCTTCGTAGCCATGGCGCCAGAACAGTTGCATCGCGTGCTCGAGCGCTGCGTCCCGGTCAAAGGACCGCGGCCGTCCACGCGGTCTGACAACCTTGGCGGTCGAAGTTTTCATAGTGGTCGATCGTAGAATTGTTGCAGCGTCGCGGCAAGGAGTTCGCGCCGCCGCTCGCCCCGGCAATCGAGCGGCGGCGCGTCATTCCCGACGCGATCGGCCCGTGGCTTACGCCAAAAAGCCACCGTCGACCGTGAGTGCCGTGCCGGTGATGTACGAAGCTTCGGGACCCGCCAGGTACGCGACCAGGCTGGCAACCTCGTCAACGTGGCCGTACCGCGGCAGTGCAAGGAACGGCATCAGCACTTCCGCAAACGGTCCGGTTGCAGGGTTCAAGTCGGTGTCGACAGGACCCGGCTGCACGGTATTCACCGTGATGCCACGCGGACCGAGATCACGCGCGAGTCCGCGCGTCAGACCTGCCACGGCCGCCTTTGTCATGCCGTAGACGCTACCCCCGGCAGTCGGCATGCGATCGGCGTTGACGCTTCCGATGGTGATGATGCGCCCACCTTCACCCATGTGCCGCGACGCCTCCTGCGAGGCCACGAACACGCCGCGGACATTGACCGCGAGAAGCCGGTCAAATTCCTCGAGCGAATAATCGCCGACCGAGGAAGGTCGCCACACCGGCATTGTTGACCAGGATATCGATGCGTCCGAGTACCCTGACGGTCTCGGACACCGCGTTTCTCACGGCCTCCGCGTCTGCGCTGTCGGCACGCACCGCGAGCGCGCGGCCGCCGTTCGCCTCGATGCCGCGGACGACTTCGTCGGCCTTTTCGGGCGCGCTCGTATACGTGATCGCGACCGCCGCCCCTTCATCCGCCAACCGCCTGGCGATCGCCGCACCGATGCCGCGCGAGCCGCCCGTAACCAACGCCACCTTTCCACTCAGATCTGCCATTGCTGCCTCCCATGAATTATGTAGCATTTACTACATTTGGTGAGCGCCACTTTAGTGAAGGGAATCGCGTGTCAATGTATTTCTATCGATTGCTATATAAATAATGCGCTCACTCGACAAACGCCGAGCGTCCAGCTACTCGGCAGACGTCGAGTCGACGAGTCTCGCAAGTCCCTTCGGGGCGACGAGCACGTAGCTGCCGTGTATGAGCTCGCGGACTTCGTCCCAGTCGATCTCGCCGACGTCGAGCCTGAGCGCGACCCAGCCCTGCCGAGCGGTGTACGCGGGAAGATAGAACCGCTCGGGATGTGCAGCGACCAGAATCGTGTTGTCGCCGCGGAGCGCCTTGCAGCTCAACCCGACGATGCCGTCGCCGTGGTGGTTGAAGAGGAAGTACGCGAACGCCTTCTTCCGGACGCGGAATATCCCGTGGTGATTGATTACCTCGCGCGTGGTCTCCGGCAATGAAAGCGCGATCTGGGTGATCGCCTCAAGACGCGGATCCTCCGAAGCCTTGTGTGCCACGCGGACGTCACCTCCGTGCCGCCGATGGTACGCGGCGCTGCGGCGACACGCCAGATCCTCCCATAGCCCGCGCCAATTGCGGACGGCGCCGGAAAGGTGCAATCTCAGGGAGTTCGTCGCTACAACCAGGAGGTGGCAAATGAGTGCAGTCGGAAGCCCGAGTCTTCGCGAAACGGTGGCGGCCGAGGAATGGGAGGCGCGTGTCAATCTCGCGGCCGCGTACAGGCTGGTCGCGTTGCACGGCTGGGACGATCTTGTGTTCACGCACATCTCGATGCGCGTGCCGGGACCGGAACACCACTTCCTCATCAACCCGTACGGGTTGCTCTTCGACGAGATCACGGCCTCGAGCCTCGTCAAGGTCGGCCTCGACGGGAATCCCGTAGGAGAAACCCCGTATCCGGTCAATCCCGCCGGGTTTGTCATCCACAGCGCCGTGCACGCCGCGCGCGAGGACGCGCTGTGCGTGATGCACCTGCATACGGAGGCCGGCATCGCGGTGTCGGCCCAAACTGAAGGGCTGCTGCCGATCTCGCAGCAGGCGATGTTCGTGGTCGCGTCGCTCGGCTATCACGACTATGAGGGTGTTGCGCTGTCGGACGACGAGAAACCGCGGCTCGTGGAGGACCTCGGCACGAACACCTACCTGATCCTCAGAAACCACGGATTGCTGACGGTCGGACCGACGCCCGCCGACGCGTTCCTGTCGATGTTCCTGCTCGAGCGATCGTGTCGCGTGCAGGTGCTGGCGCAGTCAGGCGGCGCATCACTGACTCGCATCCCCAAGGCGATCATCAAGGCCAACGCTGAGCAGATGGACATCGTCACGCTCGGTCTCGGCAGCAAGCTGGTGTGGCCGGCAATGCTGCGGAAGCTGGACCGGGTCGATCCGTCCTTCAGGCAGTAGATGCCGACGCCATGCACGCGCACGCCTGAAAACGGGCGCTCGCGTGCATGGCTATCACGCAAGTTGTCTTTCGTCTGCCGAGGACGAAGTGCCACAGCTCGAGCGCGTGGCACTTCGTGCGGGCGTCATCGCAGGATGTCACCTCCCCCTCCTCCGTGAGGACCGCCACCGCCCGGGTTGGTGGTATGGCACGCCTTGCATTTGCCCTCGTCTCCCAGGAACTCGGGCCGTCCCTGCAGGGCGTTCGGTTGCTTGTTGTCCAACTTCAGGTGCGACGGCCACCAGGCGTGCGGACTGTTATGGCACGCCGCGCAGTACGCGCCTCCGTGATCCGTCGAGTTGCGGTAGAGCGCGGTCCCTGTCGAGAAGGAAGTCCCGTGGCATTGTGCGCACGTCGGCTCGTCGAGCCATGGTTGTCGGCCGTCTCGAATCGTCTGCGCGACGTTCTCGAGGCTTCCGTGGCACCGTTCGCACTTCGGGTCCGTACCGACAGGACCCATGCCCTCGATCGCGGTTCGCAGGCATTGTGTCTGCTGGCCCGGATGGCAGTCGTAACAGCCGGGCTGGTTAGCTCCAAGCGTGGCGTGCTTGCCGTGCATCGCGAGTGACAACGGCTCGACACCGGGAGTGCCGGGTGTGCCGAGCGCATTGTCCGCATGACAGCTCGCACAGAGCACAGGCCTGGCGGCCATGAGGTCCGTTGCCGACCTGAGGTCGTGAACGGTCAGAATGTTGCCGTCGACAGTTCCGGTGTCGATGCCGATTGCGCCGGGGCCTCCGCTGCTGTGGCACTTGTCACAATGCAGCTCGTTCGATACCGGGATTGTCGCCGTGGTGGTTGCGATCACCGTTCCATTGGCGTTGCGAACGTTCACGACGCCCTTCTGGTACGGGTAGAACTGCATCTGGTCGTCATACGGCACCGTTGGAATCCCACGAGCCTCGAAGTGGGTGCCGTTCAGCGACATCGATCCCGCCAGGCCGTTGCCGGTGAGACCTATGCCTTGTGGCAGGTTCACGCCGAACAAAGCCTGCGCGTTCTGCCAGAAATTCGTCTTGCCGACCGTCGTGGTGTTCTTCTTGATCGAGTACTCGACGGTGACGTTGGACGTGACGATGCTCGGAGGGTTGCCCCGCTTGATTACCTGCGCAAAGAGGTTGTTGTATGGCGGAAGGATCGCCATCTGGTCAAAGCTCGGGCTGATGCAGTGCATTCCGAGGTCGTTCCAGGCGATCACGATGTACTGGCTCTTGGCCGAAGCCACGGATTCTGCGGTTTGTGCCGATGCGGGCGCCGCACCGTCGCCGGCTGCGATCGCCGTCGAAAGACACAACGCGACGAATGCGAACGACGTCGCAAGCAGGATCCGCAATCTGATCCTTGTCATGGTTTCCCCCTGACAGGTATTCGCCGGTTGGTGCGCAGCGCTAGTTGCGCCTGGCATTCGCGAGAACGAGGGAGGGAATGAGGCCGTCGGACTGGACCTGTCACGCGATCTGCTTGCGCGACTGTCCGGTGAATCGACGTCACATGTCGTTCGCGCGGGTCGGATACCCGGATTCCTGTACGCAATTCCTGAACCACGTGCGGCGCCGTGACACACTGCCCCCGAGTGCTCATAAATGATTGCAAACAGACGTGATTCGTCCGCCTGCCGGCCATCGAACGCTCGGCAAGTTCTCGCGTCGAGCGTGATTTCACCCGCCCGTTAGCTGTCGCAGGCCATTGCGGGAAGCCGTTCCGTGATCGCTGCGATCGCCACGCGATCGTCCGCGAGCCGAGTGTCGAGCACCGGGTCTTCCGCCGGCACGACCGCCCACGGGCGTCCATGCAGCACATTGAGACGCGATGCGATCTCGAACATCGTCAGCCCCGGATTCGCGTCGACATGCCAGACGCCCTCGGCCGAACGGCTGACCAGATCGACGAACGCGCCTGCCGTATCGTCGAGAAACGAACACGCCGGGTACCATCGTGTGCTTGCACGTACGGCGCCCTCGCGGGTCTGGTTGTCCGCAAGCCACGTCAGCATGTTGTTGCCGCCGGGGGCGCTTCCGATCTGCCAGCCGATCCTCACGATCAGTGCGCGCGGGTGTGCGGCCGCGACCGCGCGCTCGCACGCGATCTTGTACAGCCCGTAGTCGTCGCTCGCGTCTGGATCCGCATCCGGTCTGTACGGCCCCGCACCGCTCCCGGAGAAGACCGACGACGAGCTCACGTAGAGCATTCGCGACGGACCCGTTTCGCATGACTCGGCAAGCGACGCGGCCCATTCGGGAGCGCCCATCGCCGCGTGGATGATCCAGTCCGGCGCCGTCTCCGCGACAAAACCCCGTACAGCCTCGCGATCATCCGGCGACACGCGCGATCGATCCCACGCGACCGTCTCGTGGCCGCCAGCCTCGAGACGGCGGACGACGACCGGCGCGACGGTGCCGTTGACTCCGGTGACGAGAAACCTCACGCGAGCTCGGCCCTCAACGCGGCGACAAGGCGATCCACGTCCCGCTCCGAGTTGAACAGGTGCGTCGAGATCCGGTTCCCGTTGAACCAGTTCTTCGGAACCATCTTGACGACGACCTTGTGTCTGTCGAGCAGGCGCGTCATGAGGTCCCTGCTCTCGACGGCATCAGGCAACCTGTACGACACGAGCGGCGACGCGAGCGGTCCCGGTGGCGGGCTCACGACCTGCAGTTTCGGCACGCCCTCGAGCATCTCGAACGTCCGGTTTCTCAGTGCGACGTTGTGGGTCTCGATCTTGCCAATTCCGATCGCCGAGACATAGTCGATTGCCGCGCCGAGACCAAGCACGCCGGGTATGTTGCACACGCCCGACGACTCCGAATACGCGGCGCGCCCGCCCTGCAGCGAGATCGGATCGACCGTGGCGCCGATCTCCTCGCTCAGATAGAGGAGACCCGTCCCCTTGGGCGCAAGCAGCCACTTGTGACCGCTCGTCGCATAGACGTGGCATCCGAGCTTCTTGACGTCGACGGCGATGCCGCCGACCGCCTGCGCGCCGTCGACCACCGCGATGCAGCCGTGCGCGCGCGCAAGCGCCGACAACTCGGCGACCGGCATCCGCAGACCCGTCGACGAGAGCAGGTGCGAAAACGAGAATGCCCGCGTTCTTGGCGTGATCGCCTTTGCAAAGCGATCGACGATCGCCTGCGCATCGTTCTCACCGGGCGGTACGGCGACGACGTCGAGCACGACGCCGTACTTGCGCACGACGTAGTCCCAGCACACACGGCCCCCGGGATGCTCCTGGTCGGTGGTCAGCACGTGGTCGCCGGCGGCGAGCCCCAACCCACTGGCGACCCAGTTCATTCCTTCGGTCGTGCAGTTCGTGAGAACGATCTCTTCGGTCTTGCAGCCGAGAAACGTCGCAGCCCGCGCGCGGACGCCATCCATCGCCTTTTCGTCACGACCATACCCGTAGAACACCGGGTTCAGCTCGAGCGATTTCCACGCGCCGACGGTACGCTCCAGCACCGGGCGCGGCGTCGGGCCGAGCGAGGCGGTCTGCAGGTAGCACAAACCCGGCGCAAACGTGAAGTCGTGTGCCGGAGCGAGCCCCGCGAGTCCCGAGCTGCGTGCGAGCGCAAGCGAATCCGGCAGCAGGGTGGCCGTCGAGAGTGCGCCGACTGCTCCCAGAAAGGACCGGCGCGAAGGGTTTGACGTCGTGGTCATGCGCTGACTTTGCACCAATCGACGCGACGAGGCGAGCCGACGGACGACCGCGGATTGTGCGGATGGTGCTGATTTCGGCGGATGAAATGCAGAACTCCGATTATCCGCGTGCGCGGTTTTCCGCTCGATCATGGGGAGGTTCGCCCATGTCGGCCCTTCGCGCGGGCCGGCAAGTCCCGATTGTTCAACGATATGTGCGGCCGGTTTCCGGACCGGCGGCACGCGAATTGTCTTGCTGGAAGGGTGCGCGGAACGGCTGACGGCGCCGTGCCTGTCGAACTGCGGGCTACTGTATGGAGGTGCGGTCATGATGTTCAACGACCGAACGGATGCTGGCCGCGCGCTCGCCGCGCAGCTTCAGCGCTTTGCAGATCGTGAGGACGTGCTCGTGCTGGCGCTCGCACGCGGAGGCATCCCCGTTGCGCGCGAGGTCGCGGACGCGCTCAACGCGCCGCTCGACGTGTTCGTGGTTCGCAAACTCGGACTCCCGGGCCAGGAGGAACTGGCGATGGGTGCCATCGCCTCGGGAGGCGTGAGGGTGCTGAACGACGACATCATCCGGTACCTGCGCGTGCCCGAGGCCGTTGTGGACGACGTAACGCGCGCCCAGGCCGTCGAGCTCGAACGTCGCGAACAGCTCTACCGGGAAGGCCGGCCGGCGATCGACGTTCGCGACCGAGTGGTCATTCTGGTCGACGACGGGCTCGCGACGGGTTCGACGATGCGCGCGGCGGTCGGCGCGATTCGGATGTCGGGCCCTCGACGGATCGTCGTCGCAGTGCCCGTCGCAGCGCGTGATGCGTGCGAGGAGCTTGGCGCCGAAGCGGACGAATGTGTCTGCGTCGCCCGGCCGGAACCGTTCTTTGGAGTCGGCCGGTGGTACCGCGATTTTACGCAGACGACCGACGACGAAGTGCGCCGTATCCTGAGCGAATCCGCCCGGGCCGTCGCCCCGACACCTGCCGCCGGCTGAGCGGCGAAGGGCGTTCCGTCCGGTTCGACCCTTGCGTTTGGTTGTTTGACAGCCAGCCCGAGGCCTGCGCCCGCCTTGACCGCTGGCACGGAGGTCTTCCATGCGATCCCAACTCCTTGGCGTACTCGCCTGTTCGCTGCTCGCCGTGCCGGTCCTCGGTACGAGTTCCGCCACCCTGCAAGGAACCGACGACCGTGTGTCCGATTCCGCGTCGAATGCGCGGCGAGACGCGGCCATTGAAACATTCCGTTCGCAGCCTCTGCGATTTGAGCCGAACCTCGGTCAGGCCGACGAGCACACGCGCTACGTCGCTCGCGGACCCGGATTCGCCGCGTTCGTGACCGCCGACGGGCTCGTCTTTGCGATGGCGGGCGCGCCGGAGACGACCTCGGACGCGATCGCGACCGTCACGACGCCCGGTACGATGTCCTCGCCTGTCCTGGGCGCGGTGTCGATGCGCCTTCGCGGCGGCGACCTCTCGCACGCGGCCGAACCCGGAGACCGGCTTCCCGGTGTGAGCAACTACCTGAAGGGCGACCGCTCGCAGTGGGCGACGCACGTTCCGGGGTATGCCAGTGTTCGTTTCCCCAGCGTCTATCCGGGTATCGACCTCGTGCTTCACGGCGAACGAGGAGCGTTTGAATACGACTTCGAAGTCCGACCCGGCGCGAACGCGTCCGACATCCGGATCGAGCTCGAGGGTCCGCAACCGGCCGTCATCGATCCCAATGGCGAGATCACGATGACGACGGACGCGGGCGTGGTGCGTCAGGCTGCGCCTGCTGCGTTTCAGGACGTTGCAGCAGGGCGACAGCAAGTTCCGAGCCGATTCGTCGAGTTGGGCGCTGGCGTGTTCTCATTCGACGTTGGCGCGTACGACGCGACACGACCGTTGGTCATCGATCCGGTACTCAGCTTCTCGACCTACCTCGGCGGTGACGGCGCCGACAGCGGCTACGGCGTGGCGGTTGACAAGTCCGGGCGTTTCTATGTGTGCGGGTTCACGATCTCGAGTGATTTCTTTGTGTTCCATCCCTACCAGACCCTGCCCCAGGGCGGGTATGACGCGTTCGTCACAAAGTTCACCCACGGGCCGCAGCCTGTCTTCAACTACTCGACGTACCTGGGCGGCAGTCTGGCTGACGTCGCGACGAGCGTCGCCGTCGATCGTGACGAGAGTGCGTACATAACCGGCGGAACGTTCTCGACGGATTTCCCGACGCACAATCCGCTCCAGATCGACCCGAACGACACCGACCAGGATGCGTTCGTCGCAAAGCTGAACTCCGAAGGCGATGACCTTGTCTACTCGACATATCTGGGCGGCGGCGGGGGCGACTATGCGAATGACATTGCCGTCGACCGGTCGGGCAATGCGTTCGTTGGCGGCGTGACTGCTTCGATGGACTTCCCGGTGTCGCACGCGCTTCAGGGCACGACCGCGTGGGGACCCGAAGACGCCTTTGTTGCCGAGCTGAATGCCAACGGTACCGCGCTGACATACTCTACATACCTTGGCGGAACGGCCCCTGACGGCGCCGTCGGGATCGCCATCGACAGTACGGGCGCGGCGTACGTCACGGGAAACACAGCGTCGACCGATTTTCCGCTCGTGTCGGCTGAGCAGCAGGCGGCCGGCGGCGGAATCGACGCGTTCGTCGCAAAGATCGCCCCTGCCGGAGGTGCTCTCGTGTACTCGACGTATCTCGGCGGGACGGCGAACGAGTTTGCCGGACGGATCGCCGTCGATGCCGCAGGGGCAGTCGTCACGGGCTACACGGCATCAATCGATTTTCCGACGCACAATGCGATATTTCCCGATCAGAGCGACGGAAAACTCGACGTCTATGTGACGCGGCTCGCGCCAAACGGGTCGTCGCTCGTGTTCTCGACGTATCTTGGTGGCAATGATGACGATATCTCGAGCGACATCGCCATTGGCCAGGACGGCAATATCTACGTCATCGGCTCGACCAAGTCGACGAACTTTCCCACGGTGAACTTCTTTCAGAACGACGGCGACGGCACGGTGTACGACGCGTTCATCACCGAAATGAACGGCTCGGGTTCCGAATTGCTCTTTTCAACCTATCTGGGTGGAGGGCTCCCTGACGCCGGCATCTCCATCGCGGTGAGCGGCTCGGATGTCGTCGTTGCGACGGGTCAAACGCTTTCGACGAACTTTCCGCTGTCGAATGCAGTTGAGGGCGACCCAAACGATTCCGCGTATGACGCATTCGTCGTCCGAATCGGTTCGCCCATTGCGGACGTGGGGATTGCGACGCTTGACGTTGCGCCCGTTCCGCTCGTTCGCGGCTCTGCGGCGACGCTCGACGTTTCCGTTGCGAACGCCGGACCGGACACGGCTGGCGACGTCTTCTTGACGCTGTTCATGGAGAGTACCGAGTTTCAATCGGCCGAGGTCAGTCAGGGCGACTACTACCTCGAGCCCTACACGCCCGAGACTGACGTTGTTCGGTGCGAAATCGGACGGCTTGCGAACGGCGCATCGGCAACCGTGCACGTCGACTACGTCGTTCTCCCGAGTGCTGCAGACTCGATTCATGTCTTCGCGTACTTCACCACGAGCGCGCTCGACAGCAACTACCTGAACAACGAACTGTACGAGACACGCGACGTCGTCACCATCACGCCACCAGACATCACAGGCGTGCAGAGCCTCGTCGTCTCGGGCAAGCCGTATCGCGTGAAGATCACCGGGTCGAACTTCCAGCCCGGCGTGCAGGTGTTCATCGCGATGGAGCCCGCGCCGTGGCCCAGCGTGAAGTACAAGAGCCTGACGACGCTCGTCATGAAAGGGTCGGGTTTGAAGCAGGAATTCCCGAAGGGCGTTCCCGTCCTGATCCGCGTTCAGAACCCGGACGGAGGTTCCGACACGCAGACATTTGTGCGCTGAGCCGTGACGATCGTCCGGCACGCGGATTGCGCTCGAGTAGTTGCTGGCCGCACGGCGGATCCGGCATTGGAGGCACACCATGAAGATACTCATCTCGTACGACGGCTCGGAGTCATCGGACGCCGCACTGCAGGACCTCAGACTTGCCGGGCTCCCATCAATCTGTGAAGCAGTGGTCATGACGGTGTGTGAGTCGTGGCTCCCTCCGCCGGCGGCGGCAGAAATCCTCGAGCCTGGCGGGGAACCTCCCCATCCCTCCAACCGCGAAGATGCAGCGACGATCGCGGCGCGGGGCTGCAAACAGCTCCAGGTTATCTTTCCCGGTTGGTCGGTACGCTCGGTGTCGCAGACGGGATCCGCACCGAGCCAGGTGCTCGAGTATGCGGACGCGTGGGAGCCGCACCTGATCGTCGTCGGATCGCACGGCCTGACACGCGTCGAACAGTTGCTGCTCGGGAGCGTGTCGCAGCGAATCCTCACCGAAGCGCGATCGTCGGTTCGCGTCGCACGAGGACGGCTGGGCGAGATCGCTCGGCCCGTGCGGCTTGTGGTTGCTTTTGACGACTCCGAAGGCTCGTGGGAGGCCGTCGAAGCAGTTGCCGCGCGGACATGGCCCAAGGGGTCGGACGTTCGACTGGTGACGTCGCTGTACGGAGCGGTTCCTCCCGAGGCGGAACGCGTGACGGCGCTCAATCACCTCGAGACGGCGCAGATGACGGCGGCGGCCCGGCTCGAGAGCGCGGGGCTCGAGTGTGTTCGGGTTATGGGCGAAACCGATCCAAAGCGGCTCATTCGCGAGCACGCGCTGATCGCCAATGCGGACTGCGTGTTCATCGGGAGCCGGGGATTCGGGCGGTTGAAGCGGTTGCTGCTCGGCAGCGTGGCTGCTGCGGTGGCGAGCCGCGCGCATTGTTCCGTGGAGGTGGTGCGGCGGGTGGCGCACTGATGCAGAGCCGATCCCGTCAGGGATCGGGGTAACCGTCGGGTGTGCACTATGTCAGGTTCGCCCGATCCCTGACGGGATCGGCTCTGCGGCGGGCTTAGGGCGCGATCGCCACCGTCACCGTCACCGTTGCGTGCACCTCGACCGATCCGGACTCGATCGGCGTCGGCGACGCAGCCGCCGCCTTGAACGCCATCGTGTCCCGATACACCGGCTGTACCGAAGCCCCACCCTCCTCGGCCATGACCACGCGGCCCACGGTCACTCCGAGACCCGCCGCGATAGCCTTTGTCTTCTCGACGGCGTTGCGAGCCGCCATCTCGAGCGCCTGGCGTTCGACTGCCCGGGTGTCCTTGATCGTGAACTGCAGCCCCTGGATGTTGTTCGCGCCGGCCGCCGTCGCCGCGTCGATCACCGGTCCGACCCGGGCAAGGTCCGCCGTCTTGACGAGCACCGAATTCGACGCCTGATAGCCGGTGATCTTGGGCTCGCCGCCCTCGCGCGGATACGTGTACGCGGGCGCGAGCGAATACCCCACCGTCTTGACCTCCGCGCCGGGCTCGAGCGCCTTCTTCACGGCCGCCAGGACTGCGCTCGTCTTTGTCGCGTTGTCGGCGGCGGCAGCCTGCGCCGTCGGCGCCTGTGTCATGACCGATACGGTGATGATCGCCTGGTCCGGCGCGGCGCTCACCGTCGCCTCGCCTATGGCGCGGATCACGTCGCGCGGCGGCGGCGGCGGACCCTGTGCAAAGCCGTTGATAGGTGACATAACCAGAAGTACTCCAAACAGTGCATTGAGCAGTCTCATGCGGCCTCCGTGTGCGAAGCCCGGCTCCTCAGTCGGACCCGGTCAGAAACTCGTCGAGCAGGGGAGCATACAGGTCGGCTTCGCGTTCGCCCATCCTGATGGTCTCGTCGAGAAGCTCGGGCCGTGTGTAGTCCCATCGCGAAATCGGCACCGGACCGCTCGGCGCGATGTACAGGCGGTCGCCGCGGCGGCCGACCGATTCGTGCGGATACGGACGCGTCAACAACACGAGATTTCGACGGATTCCGGGAGCGCCGTTGATGATGAACGCGGGAACGTTGTCGACAAGGCCGCCGTCGAGCAGCCGCTCGCCACGGAAGCGGCCCACCGGCGTGAACGGAGGCGTCGCCGACGATGCCAGAATGAGCGTTGTCAGCTCCTCGGCGGTCTCGCACGCGCGCGCATCGATCGCGAGCGGCCGGAATCCCAGCGCCCGTCCAAACCGCGGATGCACCATGCGCTTCCGCATCCTCTTCTCGAGCTGATACGCGCCGATCCCGCCGGCCACGGCGATCCCGGACGGAACCAGCGGCGGAAAACGCGACGTCAGAATATGGACCGGGAACGGCGCGTCGCGGACTCGCGCCAGGCCGCCCTCGCCAAGCACGAACATCATCGTGTCCCGCAGGACCTCGCCGTGCGGCGCCGGCCGCTGGCCGCGCAACATTCTGCGCCACTCGAAATTCCGTGTGACGTGCGCGCGACGCGCGCGCCAGAATTCGCTCGCCTCTTCCTGCCGGCCGGTCAGATACATCACGATGACGCACGACCCGGCGCTGACCGACGCGACGGCCCCGACACGATCCATCAGCCGGGGACCCCAACGGTTCATCAGTCCGAGCTGATAGAACGCCCGGTTGCCTCCGCCCGCGAACGTGATGGCGAGGTCTCGCGCCACGGCTCTCACTGCACCGGGAGCACCGACGCAAACCCGCCATATCCGTCGTCGATCTTCATCCAGTTGTTGGGATCCTCGATCCAGCGTTCGCCGTCCACAAAGAACTTGTACTTGACCAGCCCCTGCTCGAGCGGCACCGCCACCTTCCACAATCCGTTGGGCTCTCGCGCGAATGGCGTCTTTGACGTGTCCCAGCGATTGAAGTCGCCAACCAGCGCAACCGACCGCGCAAGCGGATCCAGAAAATAGAACACCACGCCGTCGCCCTGGCGGTGCGGAAGCGCGAAATACGCGGCGGGCAGGCCGCCCGGAGCACGGCGCGCCTGCTCGACCGCCTCGCGCGCGTCGAGCAAACCGTAGCCCTGGCGCACGAGGTCCGCTCCGCGCAACCGCTCGGCCGACGACAGCAGGATGTGCTTGATCGCCGCGGGCTTGAGGTCCGCGTTCGCCTCGACCATCTGCGCGACAACGGACGCCACGATCGGCGCGGCGAACGACGTTCCGTCGACGTGCTGGTACGCCGGACCGACGAGTTTGCGCGCCTCGATCTCCTTGACGTCGCCCTTCTTCCAGATTTCCTCTGCCTCTTCGGCGGCCTTTGTGTCCCGCAGTACAGGCGCGGCGACCCACGCCGCCGGCGCGATGATCTCCGGCTTGTAAAGACCGTCGACCGTGACGCCAAAGCTCGACCGGTACATCTCGATGTCGCCGCCCTGCAGCCCGTTGTTGTCGTCGTAGCCTCCGACAGTGATCACCGACGGCGAGTTCGCGGGCGGCATCGGCTGGTGATTTGCCTCAAAGCCCGCGTTGCCTGCCGCGACAACCACGATGATCCCGCGACGGACGGCCTCCTCGGCTGCCTGGTCGGCAAAGCTCGACGTGTACGAGATCGGCTCGTCGCCACCCGCCGAGATGTTCACGATGTCGATCCGGTACTTGTCACGATGCTCGATGACCCATTCGATCCCGCGCGCGATGTCCTTGTCCGAGATGCGGCCCTTGTTGCCGATCTTCACGAGCACGAGCTTGGCGTCGCACGCCACTCCGCGATATCGCCCGTTCGAGAGCCCGCCGTTGCCCGCGCACACGGTCGACGTCTGCGTTCCGTGCCAGTCCGACGGCAGGACCGGTCCGGGTTCGATCGGAGCGCCGCCTTCGGCCGAATCCACGACCGCAAGGATCCGGTTCCTGGGCGTCGTCAAATCCGGGTGGCGTTGAAACCCTGCATCGAGCATCGCGATCGTGACGCCGCTCCCCGTGAACTGCGGGTGGGCGTTGAGACGCGTGGGTGTCGGAATGACGGCAAACCGGTCGAGCGAAGTGTCTGGCATCGAGCCTCCATCGGATGTTCGAATGATGCGCGTCGGGTGATTTCCGGGAGCTGTCCGACGGCTAGCCCTTCCAGTCCCCGATCGACTTGCGAATCGCGACGATCTGTCCGGTGTGATACGCGTTGTGGTCGGCGACCAGCAGGGCTTCGCGCAGGTACGTGCGACCCTCGCCGTGCGGGATCTCTTCGAGAAGGTCCACGTCGATGTTCTCGACGAGCGCGATGACCTCCTCGAGGTCCGCAAAGAACCGCGCCTTTGTCGTGTCCCACATCTCGTCCGTCAGCTCCGTCCCCTCCGGGGGCCAGTAGCCGTTCGGAAACGGCGGCGACTTCCATGACTTGTCGAGCGTGTAGCGCAGGATGTCGTGCTGCGCAATACGCATATGCTCGAGCTCTTCCCACACCGAATGCAGACCCGCCGGGCGCAAATGCCGGGATCTTCGATCGAGCCGTTCGAGCGCGGCCTGTGTCGAGACGTGTGCCGACTCGCCGCGCAGCATTTCGACGATGTTCTTGCGGAGTATGTCTTGAGCCATGGCGTGATGTTATCCAAACTCGGGGTAATTCACACCCCGCGACTCACCGCACGATCGTGGTGCGCTGCCGACCAGGTTTCGTGGACTCCCGGCGGCGATTCTACGACAATGCACCGTCCGCAGCGGACACGAAACCGCGACGCGCCACTTCCGAATGTACCCAGATTTTCTCTGCATCGGGGCCCAGAAGGCCGGCACGACCTGGTTGCACGCCAACCTCGAACCCCATCCGCAGGTCTGGCTGCCGCCCGTCAAGGAGATCCACTACTTTGGCGCCGCGTCGCCGTGGCCGGTCGCGGTTCGCGCGCTGAATCCGGCCGAAGGCAACTATCGATGGCGCCAGATGATCGGCTACCGCCTGAGAGAGCTGGCGCGGACCGGCCGAATCGAGCAGTTCGGGTTCTATGCGCGGTATCTCGGCATGCCGCGAAGCATCGCGTGGTACGGCAGCCTGTTTCGTCCCGCACCGGGGCAGGTCTCGGGCGAGATCTCGCCCGAATACGCGCGTCTCGACCGCGAGATCGTCGCGCGGATTCACGGCGCGATGCCGGATTTGCGGATCGTGTACCTGTTGCGAAACCCGATCTCGCGGACGTGGTCGCAGACGGCGATGTATTTCAGCAAGCGCGGCCACAAGGGCCTCTCGGAGACGCCCGTGGACGCCATCCGAGAATTCTTGGACCGAGCGTCGACGACGACCCACGCCGACTATGCGTCCGCGCTCGAAACGTGGGAGACCTTCTATCCGCGTGACCGCGTATTCGTCGGCTACTTCGAACAGCTGCGGAGCGATCCGCGAGGATTGCTGCGATCGATCTGCGAATTCCTGCAGCTCGACGCATCGGACCGGAACCTGCCTGAGACGGTCGGCGAGAAGCGCTACGCGCGCGAATACGGCGCGATCCCGGACGAACTTGCGGCGCACCTCGCGCGCAAGTACCTGCCGTCGCTCGAGCGTCTCGACGCGCGCCTTGGGAGCGCTGAATCAGCGGCGTGGCTCGCCGACGCACGAAGACGGGCCGCAGATTAGAGATCCAATCTGCGAAATCTGCGGCTTTTCTTCCTTTTGGTTTCGCTCAAGCCTGGACGCGTACGATTTCGACAAACCGCGGATCGTCCCTCAACCCGTCCAGGTCCGGATCAAAGTGCGCGCGTTGCGTGTTGAACGCACGGTGGTCGGACATCGAATCCTCGAGGAGCCGCAGCGCCCGATCCTTGTCGTCCATCAGCGCATACACCAGCGACATGTAGTACGCCGTGCTCGAGTCGAATGCGCCGTTCGCCGTTCGATCGTCGTATGACTTGATTGCCTTGGCGAACCACCTTTCAGCCGCCGCGCGGTCGCCCTGTCGAACCTTGACGGCGCCGATCTTCTGCGCGAGCTCGATGAGCGCGCGCTCCTTCAGCGCGTGATCGGTCGACTGCAGGAAATCGTGCTCGAGCTCGTATTCGCGCATGGCGTCCGTGTACCGCCCCTGCAGGTAGTACACGTATCCGAGCCGCGTGCGCGCGCCCACAATCAGCAATCCAACCTTCCCCGAGATGTGCGCTTCCTGGAGTTCGATCGCCTTGCGACACATCGCCTCGGCGCGGACATAGTCGCCCTTCAACGTGTAGAGCAGCCCGAGTTGAAGGAACGCATACCCGCCGTCCGTGCGGCTCGAAACGACCTTCTCCATCTCGACGATCCCCTCGTCGATCATTCCCTTGCCGTACCAGTACGCGCGAGCGAGCGTCTGTCTGGCATTCGACGAATTCGGGTCCAGCTCGAGCGCTCGCTGGACCGTTTCGATGGCATCGTCGTACATCCCGAGCGTCAGGTACGCGCCGGCCAGCCAGTCCCACGTTCGCGAGACGTCGGGGTTCAACTCGATCGACTTCTTCTCGAACTCGATCGCCTTCCACGCCAACTCCTTCAGGCTGAGGAACGAGGCCTTCAGATCGTACGCCGCACCGAGCGCAGCCCACGCCGCGGCGTAGTTCGGATCGTACTCCGTCGCCTTCTGCAACAGGAAGATCGCTCGGTCCAGCGATTCGCGCGAGGCGTTCCTCAGGTTCATCAAGCCGCGCGAGTAACACTCGTACGCGTCGACGGACGTCGTCTCGTGCCGCTCGATCTCGTTGATCTCGGAATCCCCGAGCTGAATGTTCAGCCCGTTCGTCAGTTCGTAGACGATCTTGTCCTGAAGCTCGAAGATCTCCGCCACCTTGCCGTCGATCTTCACGCTCGTCACGAGCGCGCCGCTCGTCACCTCGAGAAAGCGGGCCGTGATGCGGACCATCTCCCCGATGCGCTGGAACCCGCCGCTGACGATCCAGCTCGCGCCCAGCCGTTGTCCCACCTCCAGCGCGAACTTCTCGTCCGAATCGCTCGCCTCGGCGGCGCCAAGGTGCTTGAGCATTTCGAACACGCGCTCGCGGCTGAAGACCGACACGCCATGAACCTTCTGCAGGTCTGCGGTGACCGTTTCGGCGATGCCGGTCCCGATCCACGCGTCCGCGGCTTCCTTGGTGATGTTCGCGAACGTCATCACCGCCACGCCGTTGACGACGCGCACCTCGAGTTCGCCCGATACCGGCGTGCGGCCCACGCCGCTGTCGAGCGTGAGCCGTTCGGTCGGCGTCAGCGAGTTGGTCGAGACCGGTCCGGTGCCGCTCCGGTGCGCGTGCAGTTCGAGGTACATCTCGCGACCCGTCTGGTACCGCTGGTCAGGATTCTTGGCGAGCGCCCGGCGCACGATCCGGTCGATGTCGACGGGTACCGCCGCGTTGAGCCGAATCAGTCCGACCGGCTCGCTGTGCAGGATGTTGTCGATGACCTCCGTCATGCTGTTGCCTTCGAACGGCAGCCTCCCGGCGAGCATCTCGTAGAGCACGACACCGAGCGAGAAGATGTCGGAGCGGGGATCGATCGGACGCCCAAAGGCCTGCTCCGGCGACATGTACGAGACCGTGCCGAGCAGCGAACCCGCGAGCGTCTCCTTTGTAGGCAGCGCGAGCGTCGGCGCGTGCTCGTCCGTCTCGGCGCCCCCGCCGCGTTCGATGATCTTCGCCAGCCCGAAATCGAGGATCTTCACGAGCCCGCGCTCGGTAACCATCACGTTGCTGCTCTTGATGTCGCGATGGACGATTCCCTTCTCACCGGCTTCGTCGAGCGCGTCCGCCATCTGCAGCGCGATCTCGACGGCCTCGGCCACCGCGATCGGACCACGCTTGATCCGATCCGCCAGCAGCTCGCCGTCGACCAGTTCCATAACGATGAAGACGGATTCGGCGTCCTCGCCAATGTCATAGATGGACGCGATGTTCGGCGATCGGAGCGCCGACGCCGCCCGGGCTTCGCGCAAGAAGCGCTCACGGCGATCCGGATCGTACCGAAACGATGCAGGAAGGAACTTGAGGGCCACCTCCCGGCCGAGGCGCGTGTCCTCGGCGCGATAGACCTCTCCCATCCCGCCGCCGCCAAGCAGCGCGCCAACGCGATAGTGCTGTACTTCCCTTCCCGTCATCGGCTCGACCCGCGAGCATATCACACGGCGGGCCGCGGAAATCTTCACAGGAGGGGCAGTTTCAGGGATACTGTGCGCCTGCATCCCGCAGCGTCCGACGACAAGCACCAAAACCCCAGGAGCCGCCCCATGTCCAAGCGAATCGCCGTTTTTGGCGGGAGTTTCAACCCGCCCGGTCTTCATCACCGAGCGCTCGTCGAGCATCTGACCGGCCATTTCGACGAGGTCGTCGTCGTGCCGTGCGGCCCGCGTCCCGACAAGCCGACCACGAACGACGTCGACCCGATCCACCGGGCGATCATGAACGATCTCGCGTTCCGCAACCTCGACAGGGTTCGCGTCGAGCTGTTCGATCTCGAACAGTCGACGTTCAGCCGAACCAACGAGCTGCAGGCCCGGTTCGCGCCCGAAGGCGAAGTCTGGCACGTCGTCGGAGCGGACACGATCAGCGGCGGCAAGAACAGGGCGTCGTTCATCCACAAGCACTGGCAGGACGGCGAAACGCTGTGGAACACCTACAATTTTGCGGTGGTCCCGCGTGTGGGATTCGAGCACGACCCCGCGGACCTTCCGCCGCACAACGAGTTCATCCCGTTTGTGGCCGAAGGGTCGAGCTTCTCAATCCGCGAGAAGGCATTCCGGCGCGAATCGCTCGGGGAGCACGTCCCGGCCGACGTCGCCGCGTATATCGATCGCTACCGGCTGTACCGAGGAACCGTTTCGGGGCGAACGGCCAGCTGGCAGGCCGAACCGCGGGTTCGCATCGTGCATGACGAGCGGAACCCCATCTCGGTCGATCTAGCCAACAAGTACTCAAAGTTCGTGTCGGACGATCCGAACTGCATCCTTGCGATTGGCGGCGACGGAACGATGCTCCAGGCCATCAGGAAGCACTGGCGCCTGCGGCTGCCGTTCTTTGGCGTCAACGCCGGCCATCTCGGCTTTCTGATGAACTCGCGCGACGGCGTGCCCGACTCGCTCTTTCCTCCCGAGGGAATCATCACGTACCACCTGCCGCTGCTCTACGTCGAAATGGTGACGGCGTCGGGCGAGACAACGAGCGACCTTGCGTTCAACGACACGTGGATCGAGCGCGCGGCGAGCCAGGCCGCTTGGCTCGAAGTGAAGATCAACGGCCAGGTGCGGATCAAGAAGCTGGTCGCGGACGGCATCCTGATGGCGACGGCGGCCGGCTCGACGGCGTATGCGCGATCGATGGGGGCTCCGCCGCTGCTTGCGGGAACACCCGCGCTGCGGCTCGTGGGGTCGAACGTCATGGATCCACCTGGATTCAAGTCGGCGCTGCTGTCGCTCGACACGACGGTGGAATTCACGACGCTCGGCGGCGACAAGCGGCCGCTGAACGCCTACGTCGACGGAATCGGCCAGGGCCACGTCACCACGCTGCGTGCGCGCGCAAGCCGGACCGCCGCCGTCGAGCTGGGCTTCTGCCCGTGGCACGACATGGCCGAGAAGATCGCTCTGCTGCAGTTCCCGCCTCAGTGACGGGGCGCCTTCCGAAGCCGACGGTCACGGAACGCGCCACGGGGACGCTCCACGTCTACGACAACGTCCGATTCAGGCACCTGCCCCGGGAGCGCGGAATCGTCGTGTGGCTGCCGCGCGGGTACGACCGGGCGCGTACGAGCTATCCCGTACTCTACATGCACGACGGGCAGAACCTGTTCGACAGGCGAACGGCGTTCCTCGGACAGAGCTGGGGCGTCGACGACATTGCGGCCGGCCTGATCGAGCGGCGAGCCGTCGAGCCGCTCGTCGTCGTGGGGATCTACAACACGGGCGAGCATCGCGTCGACGAGTACACGCCAACGGTCGAGCACCGGTACCGGCGCGGCGGAAAGTCGCGCGAGTACGGCTGGATGCTGGTCGAGGAGCTGTCGATTGCGCTCCACACGTCGTACAGGCTGCGAAGCGGGCCCGCGTGGACGGGGATCGCCGGCTCGTCGCTCGGCGGGCTCGCGGCGTTGACGATCGGGCTCGCCCATCCGGGGTTCTTTGGAAGGCTCGGCGTGATGTCTCCGTCGGTGTGGTGGGACAACCGGCACGCGATCGATCTGGTGCGCCAGCTGCCGACGCGGACGAATCAGAGGGTCTGGGTCGACGTCGGAACGCGCGAGGCGAAGGGCCTGACGGTCCTGACGCGATCGCTGCGGGACGAGCTCGTGGCGAAGGGCTGGCGTGAAGGCCGCGACCTTCGGTACGTCGAGGCGGCGAACGCGCGTCATAACGAGCGGGCGTGGTCTCGCCGGTTCGGTCCGATGCTCGAGTTTCTGTTTCCCCGGCGTGGACAGAGGCGAGCCTGAAGGTAAAGCGCCGTCGCGCTTCGCTTGCCGGCGCACTCCATGGAGTTGTGCGCGCCTTTGGAGTGCGCCGGCAAGCCCGCAGGGCGCGACGGCGCTTTACAAGACCGCTATAGTTCCTATGTTCCGCGCTGTCCCCTCTGCCTTCGCATGCAGCGCACGATTCACCACAATCCGACCCACCTGGGGGCACTCATAATGCGAAGCTACTTCTCCGCCCGTGTCCGTGTTGCGCTCTGTCTCGGACTCCTTTTTTTGACGACGCCGTCGATCGCCCATGCGCAGAACGTCGCAGCCGTGGTCGCCGCATCCGACCAAACGCCTCCGCCGGCGCAATCCGTTCAGGAGCGCCGGTTCTTCAAGGACATCCTCATCGATCAGAAGGAGATCTGGACCAGCCCATTTCACATGAACCGCGGTGACGCCAAGTGGGCCGTGCCCGCGCTCGTCGGCACCGCTGCATTCATCGCGAGCGACCGGGAGATCAACGAGGAGGTGCCAAAGACGGGCGCGTCCGTCGACGTGTCGAACGCCATTTCGTACATCGGCTCTGGCTACGCGGTGTTTGGGGCGGCGGGGGCGACGTACCTCATAGGGCGCGCGGCGCACAACGAACGCGCCCGGGCGACGGGTCTGCTCGGCATCGAGGCGCTCATCGACGAGACGATCGTCGTCCAGGCGCTCAAACAGATCACGAACCGCGAGCGACCGAACAAGCCGAATGGCAATTCGGATTTCTACGATGGTGGCACCGGGTTTCCGTCGGGGCACGCGGCGGCGAGCTGGACGCTCGCGACGGTCTTCGCCGAACAGTATTCGGATCACAAGTACGTTCCGTGGGTCGCGTACGGGCTGGCTTCGGCGGTGTGCGTAGCGCGCGTGACTGCGGTGAAGCATTCCGCGTCGGACGTGTTCGTCGGCGGCATCATCGGATACCTGATCGGCCATCACGTTGCGAAGCGCGGTTCGGCCGACGTCAAGAAGACGACGATCAGCATATTGCCGTTCGCCGAGCGCCACACGCATTCGATGGGACTCACAGGCACGATCACGTTCTAGGCGCGCGGGCAGTATGTGCGCGGGCGCACGGACGTCGTTGACTCGATCGATCCCGACAACTAAGCTGGTGCCCTCTCCGCCAGGTGACCGCCTTGTCCCAGTCATCGCCGTGGTCACAACTCGCAACAACTCACAGTCCGCGGCGTGACTTGTTCCGACTTCCGTCACAATCCCCTTTTTGAAAAGGAGTCCCCGACATGAAATTCAATCGTCTTTTTCTCTCGCTGGCAGCGGTTTCGTTGCTGCTCGTCGGTCTCACCGTCTATGCGCAGGTCGCACGCCCGTACCACGACGGTAGCGTGTGGCAGATCTCGCAGATCCGCGTCAAACCCGGAATGGGCGAAGCCTACATGAGCTATCTCGCGGGACAGTGGAAGTCGCAGCAGGATGCCGCCAAGAGCGCCGGACTCATCCTGTCGTACAAGGTGATCGAGACCGAGGCCCACGGACCGCAGGACTTCAACATGCTGCTGATGACCGAGTACAAGGACCTCGCGACCATGGAGGCTAACCAGGACAAGATGGATGCGCTGATGCAGAAGGTCGCCGGCGACGACCAGAAGCAGATGCAGGGGTACAAGGATCGCTCCGAGATTCGTGAAGTGCTCGGCACGCGTCAGGGCCGGGAGATCATCCTGGCACCCAAGTAAATCGATTTCACAGGATACCCAAACGCGCGGGCGGAAGATTCACATTCGAATCTTCCGCCCGTCGTTGCGTGGTGACGGGTGTTGCGGGCCGAGCGCTACCGCACCCGGCTCTGGGTCTATGGTCGTGCGCACGTTGTGAGCCAGAGCCGGGCGCGGTAGCGCTCGGTCGCAAGTTCCGGACACCGCGCTTTACGGCTTGAAGGTCATCTTCGGCGTCCGGTCGAGCGTCGTCACATCCGGCACAACGAAC
>JBGAKX010000234.1:0-3597 GCA_044224215.1 Blastocatellia bacterium | reverse complement strand
CGAGCCGCACCGCCGCGTGCTCGGGCACGACCAGCTGTCCGCTGTTCGCATCGAGTGAAATGGCCGTGATCGTCTGACCGACGCGCGACCGCACGGCCTGCAGAAAGCTGTCGCCGAAATCGACGCCGATCGCCGAGCTCGCGGCCTCGCTCCGCTTCTCGTGCTCGACGGGTTGGGGATGAAGCCCCTCGACTTCGATCGCATAGCATCGATCCGTCGCCAGACCGTCCGATAGCAGCCCGACCGTTGCGCGAACGACGTCGCGCACGCGGCGCGGCGACATGAGCGCGTCCGCGACGCGCCCGGTCGCGCGCTGCAGACGTGCCTGCGCGACGGGGATCTCGGCGGCCGGAATGGGCGCGACTGGTTCGGGCATGACGGGCTCGGGTTCGGGAGGCGCCGGTTCGGTTGCGGGCTGCGCAATTGTCCAGCCGGGCGGCTCGGGCGCCCGTGCGGGCGCAGGCGGGACGGGACGCGACGACACTTCACAGTGAACTCCCAGGCGCATGCCGATCTCGCCGATCGCCTCGTCGAGACGTTCGAGATCGCGACCCCGGTCGGCGCCCATCGGCTGCGCGACGACGATGCCCCGCCATCCGAACGGACCCGTCCACGGAACCGCCACGATACGCGCCGCGATCGACTCCTCGTCCGGAAAGTTCGAGGCCGATCCGTGGGGGCCGCCTCCGCGCATCGTCGCGTCGTCTTCGAGCTCAAACGGATTCTCGCTGATCTGCGGGTGCGGTGCTTGCGCGGGCGGCGCAGGCTGATCGGCGTTCGCGATTGCCTCGGCATCGGCGGACGCAGGACCGAGCGCGAGGCGTAGACCGGTCGCAAGCTCGGCCGGGTCGACCAGTCGCGCCCGGTTCAGCTGGAGCGTCAGCACCACCGGCGCCGCGCGAGGCAGATAGCCTGGATCGACGTGCGGCGCCCGCCACCGCGCGTCGAGCGAATCGTCGTCCTCGCGGCCGGCGTAGATTCCCAGCAGGCGCAGCTCGCTCGCGGCCGCCAGTACAAAGTCGAGCCCCGTCGCGATCTCGTCGATCGACTGTGCAAACGGCACGTCGCGTGCCGGCAAGGCCGGATGCTCGGGCGGTGCCTGCTGACGCCGGCTCTGAGCGCGACGCCTGAATGCCGCCCACACCAGGGCCGCTCCGATTCCCGCGCCAAGAATCGCGGCAAGGGCGAACGACAGCAGTACCATATCGAGTCCGAGGGGGTCAGGCGAACCTCGCGCATTGTACCACGCGGTCCGCGAAGGTCTAGATTCGCCGGGAATCGCTACTTTGACACGTTTTTCGGCCGGTGATACGCTCGCGCCAGTCGAACGGCAAGGAGTGGTGCATGGAGATCGTCGAACGTGATCTGAAGGGCATCAAGGTGCTCGACCTGAAGGGCAAGGTCACCAAGGGCGAGAGCGAAGCCGCTCTGCGCGACCACATTCTCGATCTGCACGAGGACGGCCACAACCGTCTGATCATCAACCTTGCCGGCGTGCCCTACATCGACAGCTCGGGTCTGGGCGAGCTCGTGCGCTGCTTTACGTCGATCCGCAAGAGCGGGGGCCGGATGGGTCTGACGAACCTCAACCAGCGGTTGATGGACGTGCTCAGGATCACCAAGCTGGTCGACATCTTTGAGACGTACGACAGCGATTCTGAGGCAGCAAAAGCCTTTGATTCAGTAAATTAGAGCGCCGCCGGCGTCAGCTGCGCGCGCGTGTGGCCAGGACGTCGTCCGGAGTCGGCAGCTCGTCCCACACCGCGACGATCACGCCTTCACGCACGAGAAACAGCCGCGGGAACTGCTTGTCGAGGAGCGAGAACACCGTCTGTTTCGATACCTGGCCGATGGGAAACTGTGCCTTGTAGTCTTCGCGGAAGAGACCGCGGTCGACGCGATCCTCGAACGCGATCGCGACGAGCCCCGGCAGGCGCTGATCGGACGCGAGCGCGTTCACGGCCGGCACGGCGTCCTTGCAATGCGGGCAGTCGGTGCTCATCAACAGCACGAGCTTGTCGCCGGCTGCGAGGCTCGACGGGAGGTCCGTGACCTCCATGGTCTTGAAGACCGTGGAACCGACTTTCGCCGCCGATCCCTGTGCTGGCGCAGAGGCCATCCCGGCGACCGCGGGCACCATGATGCCTGCCGCGACCGCCACGCCCACGATGCCGAGCTTGAGCGCATTGGTCGGCGCCTGGCCAGACCGCTGGCCCCACCACGCCCACGCGGCAATGGCCAGCAGTGCGAGATCCTCAAAGAACGCCTGTGCCGGCGTTCGAGTCCACGGCCCGAAGCACCCGCAATCGGCGGTTGAGTTCGTCGACCATGCCCAGCCGAGCAACGCGAGGAATCCGGCGAGGACCGCGATGGCGATCGAGAGCGTGATCCGTGGCTTCAGGTTCACGAGCAGCGCCGCGCCGAGGCCGCATTCGAGAATCACGATCGCGTATCCGATCAGCGCGGTGCCGACAGGATTCGTCACGATGCCGTACCCCGCGATCTGCTGCGCAAACAGCGCCGGCTCGACCGCCTTCAGAAGGCCTGCGGCAAGGAACAGCGCGCCGAGGAGACGGCTGGCGATGCGTCCGCAAAGCCCGGCGATCCACACGCCCCGCGACGTTCCGACGACGTTCTCCGCCGCTGTCAGTGCCGCGGCTTCGAGCGGTGACGGTTGTTCGTCGGCCACCGTCAGTTGCTCCCAGCCGGCGCGGCCGGCGGTGGGTTGCTGGCGTTGAACCGCGCCTCCTGCGCGGTTCGAATCGACTCCTTGGCCTCGGCGGCCATGGCCTCGGCGACGGGATCCTTTGGCAGCTGTTCGTCGAGCGTCACATAGCGATTCGTCGCGGACGTGAGCGTCGTGCCGTCGAACTGCATGCGCAACTCGCCGAGCTGGCGCGTCTGGTACTTGCAGTACACGATGTTGTACTGACCGCCGAGCACGGGGTCCTTCTCGCGCGCGCGAGGGTGCGCGACGATGAAGACGTCGACCTTGCCGATGAATCGCTTTGCGAGCGCATCGGCCGCATCGGGCGCGCCGTAGAAGAGCACGCACACGAGATCGCTCTCGCTGCGCGCCTTGGGGAGTACCTTTTCGAGCGCGACCTCGGCAGGAATCACGCGGAACCCGGTCTGCATCGGCAGCACGGGATTGTTTTCGGTGAGCCCGACGAACGCGACGCGGAGCGCGCCGCCAGACAGCCGCTTCCCTGTCATCGTGCGAACGACGTACGGAGGCGGCGCGACAAGACCCGACGTCGGCAGATCGGGCACGAGATTGGCCGAAACGAACCGTGCGAGCATCGGGTACTTGGCCACCGCCTGCTCCCACACGCCGCCGCCCTTCAGAAAGTCGGCGAGGTAGTAGATGTCGTTGTGCGAGATGTTCGCCGCGTCGAAATTGAACTTTCCGAGCGCGTTCAGCACCCACTCGTTCTTGACGTACTGATCCGCGTGGAGCTTGCCGTTCATGTCGAGCCCGTTCGACATCGAGTGGCCCGCATCAACCTGCAGGTAACCGGCGTCCGGGTATGCGTCGCGGAAACCCTCCGTGTAGCCGAGCCGCCACGGAAGGCCGCCCTGTGGATGGCCCGGGCA
>JBGAKX010000065.1:0-24226 GCA_044224215.1 Blastocatellia bacterium | reverse complement strand
CCCGCAAACGAACGGTCGAGAGCGAACCGCTTCGGTCCCCTCACGTCCGCTCGTACCTGCGGAACGACCATCGACGCCACGGCCAACAGCATGACCACCGCGTAGAGAGTCTTCTTGAGTCTCATCTCCATCTCCATTCGAAAAAGTTGCACTCGTGCAATTGTTGAAAGTTAAACTGAATGAAATCAGAGCAGATTCCTGCGTCGCACTAACAATGCACGTCGCGTGCCGCCACATCGGTCAACGTGTAAACACTTTCCGTGTTCACTTGAAAGAGGTTTTCGCCGGTCGCCGGAAAATCAAATGATTGCTGTTACTTGCGTGTGAAATTCGAGATAGGGCGGGGCATGCGCGCCCCGATGGCGAGCGGCATATCGTGCATTTTCGAGGAATTGAAACTTATTACGGGCCGAATCTTCATGCGCCGTGGGAACGGGACGTCCCAAGAAGGTCCGCAACGTGTCGCGCCAGGGAATCCGACGGATCGCGCAGCACATCGACGACGAGCAGTCCAAATCGGTCAAGAAACCGTTCAGTTGCAATCTTTACGTTTGTTTCGTCGGTTCCGTCCGGGTTTACCGTGATAGCAACAACTCGAGCGCCTGATAGTAATTCGGCAACACGAATGTGGCGCTCGAGCGTGCCGATTCCATACGGATCGTCCGCGGCGATGCTGGAATGCGTGGGTGCATGCTGCATCACGATCGCGTCCGGCCTGGCCGTCGTCAGCAATTCGAGCCCTGACGGGTTCGCCCGGTTCAACACGCTCCCCTGCCCCTCGAGCACCATCACCGCCGGTCGGTACTTCGACCATGCATCAACAATTGCGCCTTCGAGCTCGCCCGCGACGTATCCGCTGAGGATCGAGCTGAGTATCACGGTGGAGCGAACCCCCTGCAGCCACGACGTCTGTCCCGTGCCGATCATCTCCGCATTCAGCCCGAGCGCACCCAGACGTTCCGTAAGTCGAACCGCGGTCGTGCGCTTGCCTACGACCGAATGCGTCCCGACGACCGCAATCCTAAACGCACGCACGTCCGCGATGGCGCCCGTGTACGCGCGCAGCTGCCCGAGCGGCTTTGGATATCCCACGCTCCGCAGCCGCGCGGACGACTGCATGGCGAGTCCGGGAAACTCGGCGTCTTCGTGGAGAAACGGTCGGAGCGGGCTGTCGACACTGATCCCAAGCCGCAGTGCTTCGCGAACAACGCGCCGATGCTCGGGCGGAAGACGACCATCCGCGGGATTCAGGCCGAACACCAGAAACTCAGGTTGCCGATGGAGCGCCTCGACCGCCTGGTGAAGCGAACTGAAGATCGGGACCTTGCGCGTCACCCCGGCGATGACATCGCCTGCGTCGCGGCCTGCGTGCGAGCTGTCGATCACTCCGAGCACGTCGTAGCGCTGGCCAAACCGGACAAGGCCGTTTGCCGTCTTGCCTTCAGGCCGCCCGAACGCACCCTCGCAGAACACGAGCGCTGTTCCGTCCATCGCCTCTACTCCCTCGCCGCCGTGACTTCCTAGGATATCAGGGCTGTACCGTCCGCAGCACCCGCGTCATCGTCGTCGCCGGACTCGTCGCTGCCGAGCGGCGCCGTTCGACTCCGCCCTCGTTCGGACGCAAGAGTCGCCGTCGTCGCCCGGTCCGACTCGTCCTCCTCTCCCACGACGGCTGCCGCTGCAAGCGGGGCCGAATCAAGGTCGGCGGTCTGCTCGGCCGCCTCCAATTCAAGCGTCCGAGCTGCGACGAGCGGATCGGTTTCCGCCTCCGAGAGATCCGATGCCGCCGCCGCCTTGTCCGCGCGACTCGCCGCGGTGGACACTTTCTCGGGCCGGCCAGTCGATGCTGCCGGCGCCTGTCGCAGCCCGATCTCGAATTCCTCTCGCAGATCGGCCTCGCGCCGCGTCCGCTCGAGCGCGCGATCGAATGCCGCCGGATCGCTCGACTCCTCACGCCCGCGCTGGCGAACGGCAATCGAGTACTCCTCGTTCGCAGAGTCGAGGTCGCCGATTGCATACAGCGCGCGTCCGAGGTCCTGGTGAGCCTCCGGATAGACGCCGCCACGCTGTTCAATGGCCGTCCGGAACGACCGGATGGCGTTGTCCGTGCTCCGCGTGCGCGACTGCACGACTCCGAGGTGATAGTACGCCTCCGGGAACCTCCCACCGCTGCCGCTGATCGCATCGTCGAGCGCGTCGATCGCCTCCGCGAGCTTCCCTTCTCGCGCCAGCAGCACGCCCATCTGGAAGCTTGCAGCGGGGAACGGGCCCTCGTGCTCCGAAATCGCCTGGCGAAGTTCGACCGCTGCCTCTTCGTATCTGCCGAGTCGCGCGAGCGTCTTCCCGACGCCGTATTGCGCTCGCGGATACGATCCGCTGCGCTCGCGAATCGCGACGCGGAATTCGTCGATCGCGGCCTCGTACTGTCCTCGCTCGCTGAGAACGCGAGCGAGGTCGTGGTGCGCCTCCGGAAACGCCTCGGGACTCGAAGCGATGGCGGCCCGGAACTGCTCCTCAGCGCCGGACAGGTCGCCGTTCTCGAATAGCGCAAGTCCAAGGCTGCGTGTCGCGCCGGCATCAACGGTCGTGCTCGAATCGATCGCGGCCTTAAACTCCTCGGCTGCCGAATCGATCTGACCCTTTCCAAGCAGAATCAGCCCGACGTCCACCTTCAAATCGGCCGACGTGTCGCCCTCCTCGATCGCGCGCCGGTACGACCGGAGCGCCTCGTCGAGAAGCCCCTTGCGGGCAAAGGCGTTGCCAAGGTTGCGATGCGCACCGGGCAGCCGCCCATGCATGTCGGTAATCGCCTTGTGGTACGCACCGATCGCATCATCGATCAGACCGCATGCGTAGTACGCGTTCCCCAGGTTGTAGTGCGCCGCCGGGTAGGGTCCGTCGCGCTCCTCGAGCGCCTTGCCGTACGCTTCGATCGCCGGATCCATCTCGCCAAGCTCGAACCGTACGTTCCCAAGGTGCAGGTGCGCAGACGGCATCGGTGCATCCGCGTGCTCGAGCGCGCCCTCGAGCGCGATCGCCGCAGCCGTCAGATTGCCGAGCTGATACTCCACGACTCCGAGATCCTGCAGCGCAACCGCATACGCGGGGTCGAGTTCAACCGCGGTACGCAGACTCGTCACGGCATCTTCGAGATCGCCCTGCGCATGCAGCACCTTCCCGAGCTCGTAATGAGATTCCGCGAGGTCGGGCTGACCGTTGACGGCCGACCGCAGCGCGAACTCCGCTCCGTCGAGGTCTCCGAGATCCCTCAGCGCGAGCCCGAGCCCGTGGTGCGCACGCGGGAACCGGCCGCCCGCCAGATCGATCGCACGTTTGTAGACCGTGACAACTTCGGTCAACGACCCCTTGTCGTACAGCGAACGTCCGAGATCGATGTATGCCTCGGGGAAATCCGGCTGCTGTTCAATCGCGGTGCGCAACTCCGATATCGAGCCTGTGAGGTCCGCCTTGCGATAGAGCTCCTGCCCAAGCCGATGGTGCGCCCATGGAAAGACGGGGTTCAGTCGGATTGCTTCGCGCAACTCGACGATCGCCTCGTCGAGCTCGTCGATCTCGCCAAGCGCCACGCCGAGACTGAAGTGCGCGGCCGCGAACTCGGGACGCTGTTCGATGGCGGTCCGATGCGCGCCGACGGCAGCCTCGAATTCGCCCTGTCGCGCGAGCGTCAGGCCCAGGCTGTAATGTGCCTCGGGATACGAACCCGCCTGCTCTGCGATCGCCTGCTGGTAGGACTCGACCGCAGCATCGAGGTCCCCGCGGGCCGTGTACGCGGTGCCGAGCGCGTAGTGCGCGCGCGGAAAACCCTCGGGTCGCTGGTCGATCGCCTTCTTGTAGGACGCAATCGCGTCGTCGAGCTCACCGCGGGTGAACTGTACGAGCCCGAGGTCGTGCCACGCATCGGGGTAGTGACCGTCGCGCTGCTCGATGGCGCTTGTGTGCGCATCGCGCGCCCCGTCCATGTCGCCGATCGCGAACAGGCCGCGGCCGAGGCTTCGGTACGCGCGCGGATAGAACGGCTGTTGCGCGATTGCAGCACGGAACTCGACGAGCGCGTCCTGCACGCGATCGAGCTCGAAGAGCGATAGCCCCAGGCTGTGATGCGCCCGCGCATACTCCCCGCGGCGCTGTTCGATGGCTCGACGCAGCGCCGACACCGACTCTTCGAGCCGACCCGCGTCACGCAGCGCCGTGCCAAGTTCGAAGTTGCCCTCGGGAAACACATCCGTCGACGCGACGGCGCTCGCATACGCATCGATGGCTTCTTCGAGCCGGCCATGCGACCTGTGGACGTTGCCAATCTCGAGCAGCGCATCCGGATAGACGCCGCGTCGCGCCGTGACGGCCGCATTGAGCTCCTCAAGCGCTTCGACTTCCGATCCGGATCGCGCGAGTGTCCGGCCGAGAACGAATCGGGCCGATGCCGACTTTGGATTGAGCTCGATCGCAGAACGCGCGGCGGTTTCGCTCTCGTCGAGCTGGCCGATGCGGAAGCAGGCGGCGCCGAGCGCGACGAGCGCGGGAACGAACCCGTCCGGCCGCTGTTCGATCGCGGCCCGGAAGTCGACGATTGCGGCCTCGAACTCGCCAAGCCGCGCGAGCGCCCTACCGAGATCGAAGTACGCCTCGGGAAACCGTGTCTGTTCCGCGACCGCCGCGCGGAGCTCTGCGACGGCCTCGGCGGGTCGGCCGGATTCGAGCAGAAGCCTGCCGAGCACGTGGCGCGCGTCGGGGTATCTGCCGCTGCGCTCCGCGACGGCTTCCTTCGCACTCGAAATTCCGCGCTCGACGTGGCCGATTCGCGCACAGGCGCGCGCGAGGTCGAGCTTTGCCTCGGCGAACGAGCCCTGCCGCTCCCTGATAGCCTCTTCGAATTCGTTGATCGCGGAGGTGTAGTCACCAGCCTGCATCAGCGCAAGACCGAGGTTCCGATGCGCCCGCGGGAACGGGCCGCTCCGCGCCGCGATCGCCGATCGAATCGATTCGATCGCCGCCTCGACCTCGCCAGACTTAAGAAGTGCTGCGCCGAGGTTGTGCAATGCCCACGGGTGCCGTCCGTCGCGTTGCGAGATCGCCTGTCGAAACGACGCAATCGCATCATCGGTCGAGCCCATGCGCAGAAGCGTCAGCCCGAGCGTGTAATGCGCCTCGGGATTCTGCGGTTGCGCGGCGACCGATTCGCGCAGTGCATCGATCGCGGCGTCCTGATCGCCGGCATCGATGAGCATCCTGCCCAGATGGTACAGCGCTCGGGCAAACGGAGTGTCGCGTGCCGCGATCGCGCGCCTGCATGTCGCGATTGCGGTCTCGAGCTCACCCCGGTTGTACTGCGATAGTGCCTCGTCGAGCAGTTGCTGCGCCGTGACGGCGTTCTCACCCATGGACCCCCTCCTTGATAGTCGACGTTACGGGGGCACAAAGGTTGTAAACCACTTTCGGCGCGATGTCCAACCGGTTTGCGCTGTATCACTTACGAACGGCGCGTTGTCCGGATGATCGCCTCCATGTGGCTGAGGTACCGCTCAAGTGCCTTTCGGCCCGACTGGGTCAGGCGATACTCGGTTCGAGGCATTCGGCCTTCGAACGACTTCTTGCACGCGATGTATCCGGCGTCCTCGAGCTTGCGCGCGTGGACGCTGAGGTTCCCGTCCGTCGTACCCATCAATGTCTTGAGGTCGTTGAACGACAGAGTGTCGTTGACGGCAAGCGCGCTGACGATCCCCAGGCGCATCCTCTCGTGGATGATGCGATCGAGATTTTGCGCCGCGCCGCTCGAGGTCGCCGACTGCGGTCGGGACTTTGCGGAACCAGCACGCACGGCATCGCTGTCGAGTTTTGTCGCGCGTTGTCTACCCACCATGCCTCCTTGCGATCACGGTGCCGAAAACTATGTGAAAAACTCCAAAGCCGAGTCCCATCGAAATATCGCGCCACGCGAATGGCGCAAAGAGGGCGCACGCGCCGAGCGCGAGAAACGACACGCCCATGACGATGACGCTGCGGACAGAGAATGCGCCTCCGGCCACCACCGCGGTGCCGTACATCGCCAGCCACGTGCCCGGCAGCACGTCCGCATTTCCTCCGCGGTACAGTGCAACCGTCAGCAGCGCGCCGACCGAAATTGCCGGCGCAAAGCTGAGAACGAACTTGCGCCCCGGCCCGGACAGCAGCGGCACACCTGCGGCACGGGCCTTGCGGACCATCGCGCATCCCGCGATGACGAACGAGAGCACCGCTTCCGCAATCCACACCCAGATCCATCGTTCCACTGTCGGTTGTGCAGATGCGATCCCCGCAGCGATAAGCGCTGTGCATCCGATGGTTACCTCGCCCCATCCCGAAACCGCCGTGAACGACGACGCCCGCTCCATCGTCTCGCGAATGAACCTCAGATTGTCCATTGCGCGGTCGTGGAGCGCCGGCGGTTCCGCCGGCTGTGGCATGCGTTGCGACGAGCTCATCGGTCGAATGCTACCGTAGCGGGGTTTTGGTCAACAAGCGCTTTGCAAGGCAGAGTGGCACGAACGAACGGACTATTGAGATTTGTCTCCTCTGAAATCAAGCGACTCCGACAGGATGCAATAGCGCATGTCCGCATCAGGAGCCGTGTCGCCTGTCAGCCGACCATCCGGAAACACATGTCCGAGGTGGGCGCCGCACCGCGCGCAGAGAACCTCGACACGCCGCATCCCGTACGAATTGTCGGGACGCATGGTGACCGCCGATGCGACGGCGCTTCGAAAACTCGGCCACCGCGTGGTCGAATCGAACTTTGCTTCGGAGGCGAACAACTCCTGTCCGCAGCGGGAACAGACGTAGGTACCGTGCGCGTGGTGCTTCGCATACGACGTGGCCGGTCGCACGGCGGACTGGCCGAGGATCAATCCGAACAGCGCGCACGACACGACGAGACCCGCCCCGATGGACAGCACGACGCGCATAGCCTCCGCTCTACTCCCGATCCGGAACGAGACCATCGAGCCGCGCGATGATCCCGAGCATCACTTCGTCCGCTCCGGCGCCGATCGGCAGCAGTCGAGCGTCCCTGAAGTACCGGGCCATCGGGTACTCCTCCATGTAGCCGAGGCCTCCGTGGAACTGAAGACACACGTCGGCAACCTGGCGAACCATCTGACCCGCCTTGAGCTTGGCCATCGAGGCCTCGCGGGTGATGTCGCACCCTGCCACGAGATTCGACGTGCAGTGGTAGCACATCTGCCGCAGCATCTCGATGTCGGTGACAAGTTCGGCCATCTTGAACTGAATCCATTGATGCGCGATCAGCGGGCGGCCAAACGTCTTGCGAGTCTTCAGGTAGCCCACCGTCATGCGGACGACCTGCTCGGCCGCCGACGTCGCGATCACTGCACCGATGAGCCGCTCCTTCTGGAACTGCTGCATCTGGAGCTGAAAGCCGCGCCCCTCCGGCCCGATCCGAAACGCCTGCGGAATGCGAACGCGATCAAAATTCAACTCGGCCGTGTCGCTCGAGTGGTTGCCCATCTTGCGAAACTTCCGACTGACCGAGAACCCCGGCGCGTTCGTAGGGATCATCACCAGCGACATGCCGTCGTAGCCCGTGCCGGGGGACGTCCGCACGAGCGCGCAGACCCAGTCCGCCTGTGTTCCGTTGGTGATGTACGTCTTGGTCCCGGTAACGATGTAGGAATCGCCGTCGGCCTCGGCACGCGATTTCAGCCCCGCGACGTCTGACCCGGCGTCGGGCTCGGTGACTGCAATTGCTCCAAGCATTCGTCCCCGGATCGCCGGTTCGAGAAACGCCTTTCTGAGCTCGTGCGAGCCATGCTCGGCGAGTGCCGGCGTGCACATGTCGGTGTGCACGGAGATCGCCATTGGCACACCGGCACAGTTGATGCGCCCCAGCTCTTCGCCGCGGACGACGTTGTACCAGAAGTCGAGGCCCAGTCCGCCGTACTCTTCCGGATAGTTCACACCCAGAAAGCCGAGGTCGCCCATCTTCGCGAGCACCTCGTGCGCCGGAAACGACTCGGCCTCCTCCCACGCGTCGACGTGCGGATTGATCTCCTCGGCGATGAACCTCCGCAACGACTCCCGAAACAGCTGATGCTCGTCGGAAAACTGCATATGTCCCCCAGTGGAGCGTGAACGCGCAGAGTGACGGACACCTCCCGCCACGGCGAGTCAGGCCTCCTCGGCGCCTTCAGGTATCCCGAGCACCCTTCGAATCTCGGGCACCAGGACATCCATGACAACCGGCTTTGCCACGAACGCCGACGCGCCGAGCGTGGTCGCCAGCGTCTGGTCGTGTTCGCTGACCGACGCCGTCAGAAAGATAACGGGCGTCGAGATCCCCTTCTCGGACTTGAGTCGCAGCAGCGTCAGCCCGTCGAGGTTCGGCATCGAGACATCCGAAAGAATCAGGTCGAATGCGCGCTTGCCGAGCAGCAGAAACGCCTCGATACCGTCGGTTGCGGTGACGACCTCGAACGATCGCTCTTCGAGCCCTTCGATCAGCGTCTCGCGAACGAGCTTGTCGTCTTCGACGACGAGTATGGACGCGAGCCGCGTCACGTGCTCGTCCGAAGCCACTTCGACCGTATCGAGGATGACGTTTATCGAAGCGCCGCTTGAATGCGCAGCTTCGGCGCCCATTGAGAACGCAAGGTTGAGCGCCGAAGCGAACTCGCCGGCCGTCGCATAGCGCTTCTTCGGGTCCTTGTGGAGTGCCCGGAACAGGGCCGAGTCGGCGCTCTCGGGCAGGTCCGGGCGGAGCTCGCTCGGCCTTCGCGGTATGAGCGTGGAGTGGCGGTGATACATCTCCTTGAACGGACCCATGCCGAACGGAAGCTCCCCGGTCAGCGCCTCGTACGCCGTCACGCCAAGCGCATAGATGTCGGTTCGTTCATCCGGCCGCTGGCCGGTGAAGAGCTCTGGCGCCATGAATTCCGGCGTCCCCAGCACAAGCCCACCCGTGATGTTCTCGTGCGATTCCGTGAGCCCAGGTCGCACCAGACCGAAATCGACCACCTTTACGACGGGCGCTCCGCCCTGTGACTCGGCAATGACGATGTTCGACGGCTTGATGTCACGGTGAATGATCCCCGAACGATGCAGCGCCTCGATTGCACCGCAGACCGTCGTGAGGAACCCGATGGTCTTTGCGATGTTCGTCGGACGGTTCTTCCGTATCCACTGGGCAAGGTTGAGCCCGGACAGAAACTCCATGACGAGAAACGCCCGTCCGTCCGGCGTCGTCCCGAAATCGTGGACCGTCACGATGTTCGGGTGTTGAAGCTGCGCGGCGGTCTTGGCTTCGCGTGCGAAACGGGCCATTGCAAGGTCGGACTCCGACAATTCAGGCCGCAGCACCTTGATCGCGACGCGCCGATCGAGCCCGAGCTGGGTGGCCTGATAGACGGATCCGACGCCCCCGGCGCCGACGACTCTTTCGATCCGATAGCGATCGGAGAGTACGGTGCCAACCAGTTGATCAGGCTCGGGGTTCATTGCGGTGAGGTCTCGGCGCGGTGTGCTGCCGCAAGCGGCTGTCACATCCTGAAGACGCCGTACCGCGGCGCAGCTTCGGACGTGAAGTCACGATTGTAAGACATTGATATGCCAATCGACAAAACGCGGCGCGTCTCACGCGGATCGATGATCCCGTCGTCCCACAGCCTCGCCGTCGCGTAGTACGGTGACGACTCGCGCAGGAACTGCTCCGTGATCGATGCGCGCATCGCCTCGAGCCGCTCCGCATCGGGCGATTCGCCCCGTGCGGCCATCGCAGCCTGTTGAACGGATACCAGAACCCCGGCGGCCTGTTCGCCTCCCATCACGGCGATCCGGCTGTTCGGCCACGTGAACATCAGTCTGGGGTCGAAACCGCGACCGCACATCCCGTAGTTCCCCGCACCGAACGACCCACCGATGATCACCGTGAAGTGCGGAACGGTTGAATTCGCAACCGCGTTCACGAGTTTCGCGCCGTGCTTGATGATTCCCTCGCGCTCATAGCGCCCGCCGACCATGAACCCGGGCACGTTCTGCAGAAACACGATGGGCGTTCGCGACTGGTTGCAGAGCTGCACGAACTGGCAACCCTTGAGCGCGCTCTCCGAGAACAGCACGCCATTGCTTGCGACGATTCCTGCGCGAAACCCATCGATTCGGGCAAACCCCGTCACGATCGACGGTGCGTAGTCCCGCTTGAACTCCGCAAAGCGCGAGCCGTCGACGATGCGGGCGATGACTTCGCGGCTATCGAACGGACGCCGCAGATCCGTCGGAACGATGCCGAGCAATTCCTCGGCGTCGTACGCAGGCGGCTCGGGTGCCGCGCGGTCCGGGGGAATCCGCTTGTCCGAGCGAAGCTGCGCGACGATCAAGCGGCCAATGGCCACGGCGTCTGCGTCGGACTCCGCCGTGTAGTCGCTGACGCCCGAGACGCGCGCGTGCATGTCCGCGCCGCCGAGCGATTCGTCGTCGATCTCCTCCCCGGTCGCCATCTTGACGAGCGGCGGCCCGGCGAGAAAGACCTTTGCCTGATTCCGAACCATGACGGTGTAGTCGGAGAGCCCGGGAACGTACGCTCCGCCTGCCGTGCAGTTGCCGAACACGAGCGCGATCTGCGGAATGCCGGCAGCCGACATTCGGGCCTGATTGGCGAAGCCCCGTCCGCCGGAATCCGCGAACAACTCGGCCTGGTAGAAGAGATTCGCGCCGGCCGATTCGACGAGGTAGATCGTCGCGAGCCGGTTCTCCATCGCGATCTGCTGGCAGCGAAGGCTCTTGCGGACGCTCATCGGATAGAACGCGCCGCCCTTCACCGTTGCGTCGTTCGCCATGACCATGCAGTCGACGCCGGCAACCGTTCCGATGACGTCGATGTGCGATGCGGCGGGCGACTCGCCGTCATACATATCCCACGCCGCGAGCGGCGCAATCTCGAGCGACTCGGTTCCCGGATCGAGCAGCGCGGCGATGCGCTCGCGCGGCGAGAGCTTTCCGGCCGCCGCAAGGCGTTCCCGCGCACGCGCGCCGCCCCCGTCGCGCGCGACGGCCACGCGATTCGAAAGCTGCTCGCACAACTGTCGCATTGCATCGTATCGACGGCGAAATTCGTCGCCGTCGACGCGAACCTGGGAAGCGATGACGTCTGCCCGCGCGCCTGTCATTTCATCAGGCCGACCCGTTTGAGGATCACGAAAACGTCAATCGCGCTCCCGATGAGACCGATTCCCAACCCGATGAGCGAGAGCCACGGCGACGAGCCAAAGACGTAGTCGAGGTAGTACCCGAACGCGGCCGGACCGAAGATGAGCCACGGCAGCGACATCACAAGGCCGGCGACGACGACCCCCTGATTCCACGTGATCGACCGGGACGGCTTAGAATCATCCTCTGACGAGGACGGGTTGCGGTCATCGTCGCGGATGGGCTCGTCGCTCACTGTCGGTTCCCCCTTTGCCGGGGCCTCCACCGGGCGGCTCGGTCCCTGCGCCATGAGAATACGGCTTGACGATGGAGTCCGAGAACCCCTGGATCGCGCGCTCGGAAATCGAGATCACCGGCTGAGGATAGATCCCGGCGAACAGCGTGACGAGCGCGGCCAGGCCGGTCGCTGCCCACAGGCTCGGGGACGTGGCGTACGCGGGCGCGTCCTCGGTCGGCTCGCCCATGAACATTCCCTTGACGAACTGGAGGTAGTAGTACGCCGACAGCACCGTATTGAGCACTGCCAGGATGGCGAGCCGGATCAGCCACGGGTCGCCCGTTTCGACGAGACCATAGAACATGTAGAACTTGCCGATGAATCCCGCGGTCGGCGGAATGCCGCCAAGGCTTAACAGGAAGAGCGTCATGATGGCTGCGAGCCCTGGCGCCCGCTGCGCCAGTCCGGCGAAATCTTCTAATCGGTCACCGGCGATGCCACGGCGGTGAAGGGTGATGAGCACGCCGAACGCACCGAGGTTCATCGCGACGTAGACGGCGAGATAGATGACGAGCCCCGTGTAGCCGGTGCGGTTCCCCGCGACGAGTCCGAGCAGCAGAAAACCCGAATGCGATACCGCGGAGTATGCAAACAGCCGTTTTGCGTTGCGTTGCGTCAGCGCCCCGATGTTGCCCCACGTCATCGAGACCGCGGCTGCGATCGCGAGCAACACTCCCCATCCTGGAAGCCCGCCCGGCCCGCCATCCGACAGCGACCGAAGGCCGGGAATTCCGTCGAGAAACAGTCGAGCGAAGAGCGCAAAGCTCGCCGCCTTGACCCCGACCGACATGAATGCCGCCACGGGCGTCGGCGCGCCCTCGTATGCATCTGGCGCCCACATGTGAAACGGCGCCGCTGCAATCTTGAAGAAGAGCCCCGCCGCGAGCAGGCAGACGGCGACCATCAGTACGTATCGAACGTCAGGCGCCCCCGAACGAGGCACGAGCACGAGTGCAGGAAGCGCGTTGCTGATGTCGCTGAGGTTCGTCGATCCAGTCAGCCCGTACAGCAGCGACATCCCGTAGAGCAATATCGCTGACGAGAACGAGCCGAGCAGGAAATACTTCATCGACGCTTCGTTCGACTCGCGGCTGCGGCGCGTGAACCCGACCAGCACGTACACGGACAGCGCCATGAGCTCGAGGGAGATGTAGAGCGACAGCAGATCGTTGCCGCCGGCGAGGCACATCATTCCGACCGTGGCGAACGCCATCAGCGCGTAGTACTCGCCACGCTGCTCGCCCTCGATGTCGAGATACTTGATCGAGAGCGCCGTCGATACGCAGAGCGCCGCCAGGAAGAGCCCCTTCAGTACAAGGGCGAACCCGTCGACGACGAACATTCGAGAGAAACCGATGATCGGCAACTCGCCGCCGTGCACGATGAAGAGCGACACGAGCGAGACGGCCGAGAGCACGGCTCCCGCAAGCGTTGCATATGCAACGAACCGTTGATTTTCGCGTGGGAGCGTTACGGCAAGCACGAGGGCGAGACACCCGAATGCCGTGAGGATGATCTCGGGCATCAGCAAGTCTCGGGCCTGCCCGAGCAGCGTCACCCACGTCGTCGCCGCAGCCGCAGAAAGCATGCCGGCCGCGATCACGGGTGCGCCTCGGGTTGGACTGCGGCGGCTGGAACCTCGGCCGGGGCCGGAGGCTCATCCGTCGCGCGCGTCGACCGCTCGCGCACGAGCCGTTCCTGCAATTCAGGTGTCGGCGCATAACGGTCTTCCATTCCGGGTGTGTGCCACACCTGGTAGGCGATCAACTGCACGGGACGCGCGACGAGGTCGAGCACGGGCTTTGGATAGAGGCCGATCCAGAAGGCGAGCGCAACCAGCGGGAGCATGTACGCCCACTCGCGGCGATCGAGGTCCGGGAGGCTTCGGTTCTCTTCCCTGTCGACGGGACCGAACATCAGCCGCTGGTAGAGCCACAGCGTGTACGCGGCGCCGAGCACGATACCGAGCACGCCCCATCCGGCCCACCACGGATTCGCCTCGAATGCACCCCTCAGGACGAGGAACTCCCCGATGAAGCCGTTCAGCAGCGGCAATCCGATCGACGACATGACCATGATCATGAAGACCGCCGCGAAACCGGGCATGACCGACGACAGCCCGCCGTACTCCGACACGAGGCGCGTGTGCCGCCGCTCGTAGAGAATTCCGACGATGAGGAACAGCGCGCTCGTCGAGATCCCGTGGTTGATCATCTGCATCACGGCTCCGTTGATGCCGTTCGGATTGAGCGCAAAGACGCCCAGGATGACCATTCCCATGTGCGAGACGGACGAATACGCGACGAGCTTCTTCATGTCGCCCGACGTGACGACAAAGTACATCGAACAGAGCGCGCCATAGACGATGCCTGCGATGGCGAGACCGATGACGACGCCAAGCACGCGAGGATCCTTGCACGCGTCCGGAAGCACAGGGAGGCTCAGTCGCACAAAGCCGTAGCCGCCGAGCTTCAGCAGCACGCCCGCCAGGATGACCGAGCCGGCCGTCGGCGCCTCGACGTGTGCGTCCGGCAACCATGTGTGGAACGGGAACATCGGGACCTTGAACGCAAATCCGACGAACAGTCCCGCGAACAGGAGCACCTGAAGGCTCTGGGCGATCAACGGCAGCCCCGAGACGAATCGCGCCCCGCCGATCGCCTGCAACGCAGGAATGCTGAATGTGCCGTGTCCTGCCCGGATCGACGAGAACGCACCCTCGAGCAGCGACTGCATCGCGTCGTTCGCACCCGACATCGTCTTGCCCGCAGCCTGGAGCGACGCAATGCTCTGAACCACTGCGGCGTCGGAGGTGATGAAGTAGAGCTTGATGATCGCGACCAGCATCACCACCGAACCGACGAGCGTGTACAAGAAGAACTTGATCGCCGCGTACAGCCTGTTGTCGCCGCCCCATATGCCGATCAGGAAGTACATCGGGACGAGCGTGATCTCCCAGAACACGTAGAAGAGGAACAGGTCCTGCGCGACGAAGACGCCGAGCATCGTCGTCTGCATCACCAGCATGAAGACGTAGAACTCCTTCTGCCGCTTCGCAATGTAGTTCCACGAGCTGAGCGTCGCGATGACGCCGAGGACGGTTGTCAGGAGTACGAGCGCGACCGAGATTCCGTCGACGCCGAGCGAGTACCTGGCCCCGATCGAGGGTATCCACGTCGCGTCCTCGACGAACTGCACGCCGCCGAGCCCCTTGTCGTACGCGAGCAGCGGCAGCGATACGGCGAAGCCGAGAAGCATCCAGCCGTTCGCGAAGTACTTGATCACCGGGATCCGGTCACGCGGCACGAGCAGCAGGACAACCGCGCCTGCCAGCGGCAGCCACGTGATGATCGACAGGAGATGGATCTGTGCGAGCGAGTCAGGCTTCATAGGAGTTCATGACTGATTGATGTGATGGCGCAGAACCGTCGTCCGACGTGGACATGCAGAGATTCGAACGTGATTGGGCCTCGGTCGAAGCCCGGGCCGCGCGCAACGCGGGCGTCATCGGCCACCCCCGGCGAGACCGGCGACGAGCCCCGCGATGGCGCTCCATTCGTAGCCGATGATGATCGCCGCGACGCCCAGCACGATGGCGAGCGCGTAATTCTGGAACAGGCCCGTCTGCAACGCGCGGATCAGGAGTGAGCCGTAATACGACACCCGCGCGACGAGATTCACGAATCCGTCCACGATGTTGAAGTCGAAGAGCCCCGACAGCCGTGACCCGATCCGCGTCGTCCACGCGACTCCGTTCACGGCTCCGTCGACGACCCGCGAATCGACGAGATATGCAATTCTCGAAAGCGCGATCGTCAGCCCGACAGGCACGTACGCGTACATCTCGTCGACCCAGTACTTGTTGAAACTGGCCTTGTAGAGCGGGCCAAGACTTGCCGCGAGGCGTTCCGGCACCTGCGGGCGGCGGACATACAGATGAAGCGCCAGCGCAATCGCGCCGACGGCGACGGCGAGCGCGACGAATGCAAGGACTGCCTCGGTCTCTACTCCCTCAACCGGTTCGCGCCCGAGACCTCGTTCGACAATCGGCGCAAGCCACCGCAGGATCGGAGGTTGATGGCTACCAACGACCGGCACGACCGCGCCGATTCCGATCCATCCGCCAACGATCGAGAGGATCGCAAGCACGATGAGAGGAAACGTCATGACGCCCGGTGACTCGTGCGGAGCGTGTCCGTGGTCGAATCGCGAGTCTCCGAGAAACGTCATGGCCATCAACCGGGTCATGTAGAACGCCGTGAGCGCAGACGATGCGAGGCCGATGCCCCACAGGAGCTTTCCGTAGGGATGAGGTATCGAGCTCGACGCCCAGGACTCCCACAGGATGCCGTCCTTGGAGAAGAACCCCGACAGCGGGAACACGCCGCAGATCGCCAGCCATCCGCACGCCATCGTGAGATACGTCGTAGGAAGGTACTTCTTCAGACCGCCCATCCGGCGCATGTCCTGCTCGTGGTGCATCGCGTGAATCACGGAGCCCGCTCCGAGGAACAGCAGCGCCTTGAAGAACGCGTGCGTCATCACGTGAAAGATCGCCATCGAGTAGGCGCCGACACCACACCCGAGGAACATCAGACCGAGCTGCGACACGGTCGAATACGCCAGGACCTTCTTGATGTCGTACTGAGTGACGGCGATCGTCGCGGCGAACAGCGCCGTCAGCCCGCCGATCACGGCGACCACGAACATCATCGTCGGCGACGCTTCGAACACGAAGTTGACCCGCGCCACCATGAACACGCCTGCGGTGACCATCGTGGCCGCGTGAATGAGCGCTGACACCGGCGTGGGGCCTGCCATCGCATCGGGCAGCCAGACAAACAGCGGAATCTGCGCGCTCTTGCCGGTTGCTCCTATAAACAGCCCGAGCGCGATCATGCTCATCAACCCGAACTGGCCAAAGGCCTCGGCGTGCCCGCCACCTGCCTCGAAGGCCGTTCGCAACGCCGTGAAATCGAACGTGCCAAAGAGCGCGAAGAGACCGAACATTCCCAGGAGAAATCCCGCGTCGCCGATCCGGTTGACGATGAATGCCTTCTTGGCCGCGTCGGCAGCCTCGGGCTTGACGTACCAGAACCCGATCAGCAGGTAGCTGCACAGTCCCACGCCCTCCCATCCGACGAACAGCATGGGAAAGCTCGACCCGAGCACAAGCACGAGCATCGAGAACATGAACAGGTTCATGTAGGCGAAGAACCGCGCGTAGCCGGGGTCGCCGCGCATGTAGCCCACGGCAAACACGTGGATCAGCAATCCGACACCCGTCACGATCAGCAGCATCACGGAACCGAGCGCGTCGAGCTGATACGCCCACGTGATCGTCAGCCCGCCGTCGATCGGTCTGCCCGCATCCTCGCCGAGCGACGTGACCGCGGCCCCGCCGGGAATCCAGACGAACGAGTTTGGAAAGGTCTTTCCGTCCTCGGACGACACATAGACGGCGTAATGCTCGTGCGACCAGCGTTCACGGCCGAACTCCACCACCGCGCCGATCGAAACGGCAAACGACACGGCGATGGCTATGCATGCGATGAGCGAGACGACTCGTTCAGACACATCGGACCGCCGCGCCAGCAGCCCGCACGCGACCGCCCCAAGCAGGGGCACCATTGGAACAAGCCAGATGAACTTGAGCATGCCTACCACTTCAACAGGTCGATCTCGTCGATCGCGACGGTCTCGCGATTTCGGAAGACCGAGACGACGATCCCCAGGCCGATTGCTGCCTCGGCGGCAGCGACGACGATCACGAAGATCGCAAATACCTGTCCCGTGTGCGGGTCGATCGCTCCCCGCAGTTCCCAGTTGTGCGAAAAGGCCACGAGGTTGACGTTGACCGCGTTCAGCATCAATTCGATCGACATCATGATGACGATGATGTTCCGACGCGTCAGAACGCCGGCGACGCCGATTCCAAAAAGGAGAAAGCTGAGCACTACGTAGAACGACATGACCGTCCGCCTCTCAGTCGAGCGCCTGCTCGGATCTGCGCTCGCGCGCAAGCAGCACCGCGCCCACGATCGCCACGAGCAACAGCACCGACGCTATTTCGAACGGCAACGCGGCGCGCATGTAAAGGTCGGCTCCAACGGACTCCGTATTCCCGCCGTCGATGCGTCCGGCCGGCGATCCACCGCCGAGCGCCGGGCCCGCAAGCCGAACCGCAACCTCGAAACTTGCGACGAGCACCGCGACGCACAGCACGGCCGGCAACGCCTGTGACGAATATACGCGTCCCGTCGCAAGCCCCGCGCGTTCCACGCTGACAAGCATGATGACGAACAGGAAGAGCACCATCACCCCGCCAACGTAGACAAGCACCTGAACGCCCGCGAGAAACTCGGCGTCGAGCAGCACGAACAGCCCCGCGACCGACAGCAGACACGATACGAGCGCGAGGGCCGAGTGCACCGGATTCCTGAGCGAGATGACGAGCACGCCCGCGCACAGCGCAGCGATGCCGAGCGCGTAGGAAAACCCCATCTCCCAACCAGCCTGATTCATAAGCCTTGTATCGGATTGAAAGCGATGCGCGCCGCGCGACGACCTGCGGCCCGGGCTACTTCTTGTACTTGACGATTTCGATGCCCTTCTCGAGCATCTCGCGGTCCCATACCAGTCCCGCGCGAGAGTCGACAGCCATCTCGAATTCCTGCGTCAGCTCGATGCAATAGGTAGGGCAGGTCTCCTGGCACAGAGCGCAGAACATACAACGCGAGGTGTCGAACACAAAGGTCGTCAACACCTTCTTCTTTTTCTTCTTCTCGCCATCGACGTATTCCCGATTCGTCGTGCCGACGTTGATCACGTCGACCGGGCAGACGAGCGCGCACAGGTTGCAGCCGATGCAGAGACTCTCGCCCGTCTGCGGATCGTTGTTGAGTTTGGGCGCGCCGCGAAACCGCTCGCCGACACGCGGCCGTTCCCGCGGGTACTGCTCGGTGTAGATCGACTGCAACGGATTCGCGCCGTCGCGCGGCTCGATCAGCGCGCGGAGGCTGTATCGCATTGTCACCGCGAGACCCGAGAACAGGTCGATGAACAGCAGCCGGCGGAGAATCTCGCCAATGGTGCGCCGTTCGGCCATCACGAGACTCCCCTTCCCGCCTCGGCCAGGCGGTCAGCACGCTTCTGGATCTGCAGCTGCCGCTGCGCGTGGAGATTGAAATCGGCCGTGTGCCGATTGATCCGTGCAAGCAGCAGCCACGCCACACCGACCGTCAGCAGTCCCGTCACGACAAAGTAGGCGTAACCGCCTGCGCTCAACCAAATGCCCACCGGCTGTGTCTTCATCAACAGGCCCTGGCCCATCGGCGTCTGCCACTCGAGCGCGATCGTGTAGAAAACGGCCGTTGCGACGATGTTCGCAAGCGCGGCAGGAATCATCCACTTCCACCCGAGGTCCATCAGCTGGTCGTACCGGTATCGGGGAAGCGTCCAGCGGATCCACATGATTGCGTATATCAACGCAAGGACCTTGATCGAGAAGACTCCGACCGACAGCAGCGTGTACGTGACCGACCACGCGGCGGACGACGCGTCCGTGCCGCCAAACAGGCCCGCGATCCATCCGGTTGCGGTCTCGAGCCCGGGCACCCACCATCCGCCCAGAAAGAGGGTCACGGCGATCGCAGTCGTGATGATGATGTTCGTGTACTCGGCCGTGAAGAAGAGCGCCCACCTGAAGCCCGAGTACTCGACGTGAAATCCGGCGACGAGCTCGCTCTCGCTTTCGGGGAGATCGAACGGCGCGCGATTCGTCTCGGCAAGCGCACAGACGAAATAGATACCGAACGCGAGCGGCTGGAACAGAATGAACCACGCTCCAGTCTCGCGCTGCGCGTCGACGATTGTCTGCATCGACAGCGAACGCGAGAACAACAGCGGCCCGATGAGCGCAAGTCCGACGGCCACTTCGTACGAGACCAGCTGGGCGGATGATCGGACGGCGCCAAGCAGCGCGTACTTCGAATTTGACGACCATCCGGCGAGAACGATGCCAAAGACCCCAATCGACGACACCGAGAGAATCAGCAACAGACCGATGTTGACGTCCGCCACCGTCGCCCAGCCCGCGCCGAACGGAACGAGCGCCAGCAAACCAAGCGCGGCGCCCGTTGCGATGACAGGCGCGAGGAGGAACAGGAACCTGTCCGCATTGTCGGGAACGATGTCCTCTTTTGCGAGCAGCTTCAGCCCGTCGGCGAGCGGCTGGAGCAGGCCAAGCGGTCCGACCCGCATCGGGCCAAGGCGCGCCTGCATGAAAGCCGACACCTTGCGCTCGAGATAGACCAGGTACGCCACAACGGTCAGGACGACGCCAAGGATGATCGCAAGCTGCACGACCGGCCACACGACGTGCTCAGCCCAGAACGCCGGGATGCCCAGCTGTTCGAACAGACGCCAAGGTTCCCACGGAGCGGGCGCGGCAGGTGCTACCGAAAAGAAGACGGAGTGTGTCACCCGGCGACCTCGAGTGCCACGCCAAGCTCACTGCCAAGGTCGAGGAGCTCGAGATCGTCGAGCGTGCCCTCGCGGTCGATGACCAGAAAATCCGCGGTGCCCGAGACCGGCATCGGCGCTCGATGCCACGTGCCCCGGTGCAGGTTGATCGCGCACGATCCGTCGAGCCGGAACGCAGCGATTCGCGCTCGATCGATTGCGGGCGAATCCTCGATCTCGGGCGACGCAGGCGCGACGATCAGGATCGATTCACCCGCGCCAAGCGGCGCGTAGACCTGCGTCGTCATTTTGTGACGCGCAAGGAATTCAACCGTCGCGGGCTGGACCGTGCAGCGCACATGGCACGTGCTCAGCGCGCCGTCGGCCACGTCCACCGCGAGTCCCGCGCCGGGACGAGACACTTCACCATACGGAGCGAACGCATCGGCAGTCAGCTCCTGAACGGGCACACGCACAACCTCGAGATCCTCGCTTCGCGCAGTCTTGACACTCGTCGTTCCCATCACACACCTCTATCGATCCACCTCGCCAAGCACGATGTCGATCGTGCCGATGATTGCCACGACGTCCGCCACGAGATGGCCGATCGCCATCTGTTTGAGCGCCTGAAGATTCACAAAACACGGCGGCCGAATATGAAGCCGGTACGGCTTGTTCGTCCCGTCGCTCACAAGGTACACGCCGATCTCTCCCTTGGGGCTCTCGTTCGTATGAAAGACCTCTCCAGCCGGCGGCTTGATGACCTTTGGCACGCGCTCTGCCATGTGCGGCCCCTCGGGGAGACCGTCGAGCGCCTGAAGAACGATCAGACGCGACTGCCGGATCTCGGCCATCCGGCAAAGGTATCTGTCGTACGTGTCGCCGCTCTCGCCGATCGGAATGACAAAATCGAAATCGCCGTACGACGAATACGGCGCCGCCCTGCGCACGTCGTAGTTCACCCCCGAACCGCGCAGGACGGGTCCCGTGAGCCCGATCGCGACCGCTTCCGCCCCCGACAGGATGCCGATGCCGACCGTTCGGCCAAGCCAGATCCGGTTCTCGTTCAGGATCGTCTCGTACTCGTCGACGCGGCCCGGCAGCATAGCCATGAAGTCGCGAACGTGCTTCTCGAACTCGGGATAGACATCCCACTCGAGACCGCCGATGCGAAACGCGTGCGCCGTCAGCCGCGCGCCGATGAAGTTCTCCAGAATCTTGAGAATCTCTTCGCGCTCGCGGAATGCATACAGAAAGATCGTCGCGGCGCCGATGTCCAGCGCGTGCGTGGCCAGCCACAACAGGTGCGACGCGATCCGCTGCAACTCAGCGAGGATGACCCGCAGGTACTGGGCGCGCCGCGGAACCTCGATCCCCATCAGCTTCTCAACCGCTTCGACGTACACAAGGTCGCCGTTGACCGCGGCCACATAATCCAGGCGGTCAAAGTACGGCGTGATCATCGGATACTGGTCGTGCTCGCAGATCTTCTCGACGCCGCGATGCAGGTAGCCCACGTCGCAGTCGAGGTCGATCACCGTCTCGCCGTCCAGCTTCAGCAGCACGCGCAGCACGCCGTGGGTCGACGGATGCTGGGGCCCCATGTTGAGCACCATCTCCTGCGCGTCAAAGAGGGACGTGTCAGTGAGGGCGATGTCGGTCTTGTGCATTGCGATCCATCAAGCTTCGAACTTGCCGGTAAAGTCAGCGTCCGCAGGAATTTCCACGATATTGAGGTGCTCGCGCACCCAGCGGTTCTCGCGGAACTCGACCGGGTACTCCTTCCGGAGCGGATGACCCTCCCAGTCCTCGGGAAGAAGGATCCGCCGCAGGTCCGGATGGCCGTCGAACACGATCCCGAACATGTCGTAACACTCACGCTCGAGCCAGTTTGCTGTCGGCCACAACGCGGTTGCCGTGCGGATGGACTCGCCGTCCACGAGCAGCGCCTTGACCCTCAGCCGCGCACAGGTCGTCGTCGACACCAACTGGTAGACGATTTCAAACTGACGCTCCTCCTCGGGCCGGTGCACCGCGGTGACGTCCAGCAGGAGGTCGAATCCCGCAGCCGGGTCGTCTCGGAGGAATTCGAGCACTTCGGTCGACGAATCCTTTGTCACCACCACGATCCGCTGGCCAACCATCGCGATCGCCGAAACGATCGAGTCGCCAAACCGTTCCCTGAGCGCGCGAATGAGCGGGTCGTCGCCGACGTCCGACGTCTCGGCGCCGCCTTTCGGCTTCTTCACGGCGGGAGCCGCCGGCGCCTGTGCAACGGGCTGTGCGGCAGCCTCGGCCGGCGCGCCCGTGCCTTTCACCTTGGCACGAGCCTCGGCGATCCTGCGCGCGCGGCGCTCTTCGACCGTCTCCTCGCCAGAAGCCGCCGCGGGCGGCGCGGCCGCTGGAGCGCCTTCGGCTTGCTGAGACTTCAGCTTTTCCCGCGCCTCAGCGATCCGGCGAGCCCGACGCTCTTCGACCGTCTCCTCGCCCGAAGCCGCCGCGGGTGGTGCGGCGGCCGCCTCGCCTTGGGCCTGCTGAGACTTCAGCTTTTCCCGCGCCTCGGCGATTCGGCGCGCGCGGCGCTCTTCGACCGTCTCCTCGCCCGAAGCCGCGGGCGGCGTGGCCGCGGCGCTCTCCGTAGGAGTCGACGGCGTCGACTCGGACGGAGTACCTTCCGCAGCGTTCTGACTCTTGAGCTTTGCGCGAGCCTCCTCGATCCGTCGCTTTCGACGCTCTTCAGGAGTCTCGTTCGGTCGTGTCTCGTCTGCCATTCGACGTTCGTAAGCACACGAAAATGTTGAGGCTTGCCGTTATAGTAGCATTGCTTTCCGACCGCCTCGAAACAAATCGTGATATGAGTTGATTCCGGTGTCCGACCCAGCTGAAAACCGCCACGCCAACGTTGTCGGCGAGCGAACAACGGCCGAAAACGGGCCATTTGGCGGCCGGACGGTCGCCGTTACCAGGCCCGTCGGGCAGTCGGCCCATCTCGCAGACTCGCTTGCGGGACTCGGCGCCACGGTGATTGCGGCGCCCCTGATCCGGATCGAGTCACCAGCCGATCCGGCGGCCCTGGATGATGCGATCGCCCGGATAGATTCCTTTGACTGGCTTGTGTTTACGAGCGCGAACGGCGCTTCGCAGGTTCTCGACAGACTCGCCGCGCTCGGACGTTCCGCCTCAACTCTTTCCAGCACACGGATCGCCGCCGTCGGTCCGGCGACGGCACGTACCGTACGCGAGAGAGGTGGCGAAGTCAGCATTATCCCCGACCGGTTTGTTGCCGAGTCGCTCGCGGACGCGTTCCGTAGCGGCGCGTCACTCGCCGGCGCGCGAATCCTCGTGGCACGCGCAGCGGCCGCGAGGGACGTGCTCCCGGACGCGCTGCGCGAGGCCGGCGCCAATGTCGAGACAGTCCATGCGTACCGGACGCTCTCAAACGACCACGAAGCCCGCCGTCTCGCCGATCTGATCGGTCGACAGGCGGTCGACATCGTGACCTTCGCCAGCAGTTCGGCGGTCCACGCGCTCGCAACGTTCCTCCCGACGGACGTCGCGCGAAACGTCCAGATCGCGTGTATCGGGCCCGTTACTGCCAACACCGTGCAAGGCTACGGCCTCGAAGTCTGGGTGCAAGCCGACGACCACACCGACGAAGGGCTGGTACGCGCCATCGTCGACGCACTGCCACCATCGAACAAGTGAGACCTCATTGACCACGGACAAGAAACCGCTCTTCTCGGCCGGATGCATCGTCATCGGACTCTGCATCGCTGGCTTTCTTGCGGCCGGGCTCGGATTGCTCGCCGTCGCGTTCTACCGGACGGAATTTCTGCGCGCACGCCAGGGCGTCCCCACAATCAACGAGACACCGGTCATCGGCGCTCCGGCAGGTCAATCCACGGCGCCAGCCGAGAAGCCGTCGCCGACGCCTGCACAGACCGCAGCGCTTGCACACGGTACCGAGGTCGCGTGGAGTCGTTACGGCTTGACGTGGACCGTCCCGCCCGGATGGAGCATCGTGACCAACGACGACAGCTCGTTTACGGTGAAGTCGACCGGTGCATCCGACGCGGGATGGCTGAATGTGTCGGTGTCGCCGCTGCCGGCGTCGTTCCCGTACGAGCAGAGCCTCGCCGCGATGTACAGGCAGGCGCTTGGCGAGCAGACGGCGGGACGGTACATCGAGGTCCGCCTCCTCGAGATCGACGGTATTCGCGGCGTCGAGTTCTGCGAGGGTCCGCCCGCCAATGCGTCGGACGTGCGCCGGCT
>JBGAKX010000064.1:0-24309 GCA_044224215.1 Blastocatellia bacterium | reverse complement strand
GGCGCTCGCCGCCACGCTCGGCGTCTTGTGCGCACTAACGGTATCGGGCCAGGTGAAGCCAGTGCGCCCGACGCCCGTGTCGACGAAGACACTCTATGCCCACGTAATGCCACCGGCCGAGTTGCCCGAATACCCCGAGCGGGCCGCCACATCCGGCATCAAGGGCGTCGTGCGGGTGCGCGTCGTCGTGTCTTCATCCGGCGCGACCAAGAGCGTCGAGGCGGTTTCCGGTCCGGTCGCGCTACGCAGCGCGGCGACCGATGCAGTCAAATCGTGGACGTTCATAGCCGTTGAGTTCAGTGGCGAACCACGTGACGCGACGGGCGTGGTGTTGCTGCGCTTTGGTCAAAGCGATGCAGGTCCGTCGGTGTGGATCGTCGGGGTGAAAGGTGAGCGCGTGCCGGTCAACGCGTTTGGCCAGTTGGCTGGTGGCGAGCCCACCGGGGTTCCTGGAGGTGTACCGGGAGGTATACCGGGCGGCGTTCCCGAGGGCAATCCAAGCTTGGTCACGGAGGGCGTATCCGGCCGCTCTCCAAACGACGTTCCCGCGCCCCCCGAGCCTTGGAACCCGCCCGCCGATGCGCACCGCGCGTCAGGCGGGGTGCTTGCGGGTCGGGCAATTGAAAGACCCCAACCGGCATATCCGGCGATGGCTCGAGCTGCCGGGGTCGAGGGCGCGGTCGTCGTCGAGGTGGTCGTTGGCTTCAGCGGGCGTGTCATCATGGCGCGTGCCATCTCGGGCCACCCGCTCCTGCGCGACGCTGCGGTGGAGGCGGCGCGTGCCTGGGTCTTCGAACCGACGCAACTGCAGGGCGTGACGGTCAAGGTCATCGGCACGATCACGTTCAACTTCCGAAAGAGCTAGTGCGGGATTGGTTCGATTAAGAGAGTGTTGGCGAGCATCCGTTGATAGCTATGCAGCGTCACGGTGTGAGCCTTCAACGGCTTGGGCGTTCTGCCAATCCCACGACATTCCGCACTGTGATCTCTTCGGGTCCGTCCTGCGCGAGCAGTTAGGCGAGAGGGGCTCGCGTCGGTAAGATGCCGTCCGATAGTGGCAATTATGAACTCGACCGGCCAGTCATGCGGGCACCCGAGCAATCTTGGAGCACTGTATTCCCATATTAAGTTACTGTATCTAAAGACGTTGGATCTGGAATTACCGTCAACGCACACACGCGTAACGGATCGCCGCTGCGAACACCGGGCTTAGGTTTCGTTTCGACCCGCCTTGGCAAGGTTGACAATCTTCCTTTTGTGTACACAATTAGGTACACTTGATTGCGGAGGGAGATTGTGATGTCTACCGATCGAGACCGTGAGATGCAGATTGGATCGCTACTCGAGGTGGCGAAATACTTCGGCGTTCCACAGGAGTTTCTTTCTGTGAAGGAGGCGCGCTCCCATTTTCGTGACGCCGTTGATGCAGCCGACGAGAGGAGCGTAGTCCTTACATCCCACGGGGAGCCGCAGGCCGCGCTTATCTCGTACCAGCGCTACGAGAGTATGCGCCAGGCCGTCATCGGTTTGCTCGTGGACGCGCTTGATGTGAGCTGGGAAGCGACTCGGGAGCGGGCCCGCCAGCGCGCGGCCGAAGCGATGCCTAGTACAGAGGACGAAATCGAGGAGATTGTCGGTGAATCGATTGGCCAGGCACGTGCCCGTCGAGCCAAAGAGGTCCGGGGTGAGGGCACCCGGTCGTGAGCCGTGAGCGGCCGCTGCGCGTCGTTATAGACGCCCAACTCGTGCTTCGCATGTTCGTGGTACCACTCGACCGCCCGGACTACGAACCTCCAACACGAATCCTGCTCCGCCATGTCGGCACGCCGCAGCTTAGCTGGCTCTGGACACCAGAGATCCTCGAGGACTACCGGGACGGCGCCGCGGTGATGGTTTCGGAACCCCGGTTTCGAGCTCGCGCCGAGTTTGACCACCAGGGCTTTGAACTACTTCAAGGTCTGTTCTATCAATCACCTCCTGTCGAGGTGACCGCTGGAACAATTGCTGCTGCTCGGTCGAGAATTTCGCAGTCGGCGCGAGTCCGTGCGCGAGATACTGATGACGCAATCTACCTGGCTTGCGCCGTCGATGGGCGAGCGGACTTCGTTGCATCGAACGACCAGAGCATCCTCTCGCTCGGCGCGGAGTATGACAGCGTTCGGATTGCCGATGTTCGTCAACTGCGTGAGGAACTTCTTCGGCTCGATTAGCACTACGTCGGCCAGCAGCTGGCCGAATATGCCGCAAGGCGACGCGTCCGATACTGGCAAGTACGATCCCGACCGGCTAGCGAGGCCGCCGACCGCTCCGTGATCGCTCCGAGCGCACGGGGTAAGTAATGGTCCTGATGCGGATCTACACGACAAACCTTTTATAGCCAGCCCGGCGAGGTTTGCCATAAAGCAACTGTCTGTTAGTAACTGTCCCATATGTGCAGCCTCTCACGCGGCCTGCGGCAGGAGGAAGAGATGAAGCCTGGCTTTGAAATGCAAGGAGTACGCTGGGTCTGCGGATTGGTCGGATCGGGTCCCGTCACGGTCATCCGGTTTGAAGTGATGCGGGCGCCATGACGCCGCCGCGAACCTTTGCAATCTCCTCGTGGTTGAGCGCCTGCCGTGCCCCCGTCCTCGTCCTTACCCTGGTCGCTATGGCTTGCACGGTTTCAGGCCAGCAGTCCAAGCGATCTTCAGCGAGCGACGGGCGTCGAATCCAACTTACGGGGCCGGCCGATGCCACCGCCGCCGCGACGCGGCAGCGCTTCCTCAAGATGTTCGCTCGAGCATACTTTCCCGGACGAACCGGCCAACTCATGATCGTGCCGCGGGAAGGCTATTTCATCACACGGCCTGACCCGGACGTGGCATACATGCACGGTTCCCCATGGAAATATGACGTCTCGATCCCGCTAATGTTTGTGGGTCCCGCAGTGAGAGCGGGAGTGTACTCGATGCCGTCCGTGCAGCAGGATGTTGCACCAACGCTTGCGGCGGCGCTGGGCGTGTCGATGCCCCCGACTGCGACAGGCCATGTATTACCGGTCTTGCGCTCTGGTTTTGCTCGTCCGCGCGTTGTCATCCTCATCGTTCTGGATGGTATGCGGCGCGATTACTTCGATCGGTACGCCGATGTGATGCCGACACTGTCCGCGCTACGCCGGCGCGCTGCGTGGTTCAGCCAGGCGCGCATGAACGTTCTGCCTACGAACACCGCCGTCGGACACTCGACAATAGCAACTGGCACCGATCCGCGTATCCACGGTGTCACGGGCAACAACATTTATGACCGGTTCCACCGGAGGCGCCAAGACCTGTTCGGCGGGATGATGCCGCAGGTTCTGATGGCATTGACGCTTGCTGACGTATGGCAACTCGCTACGTCGGGCCGTGCGATCGTCTTGGCGCAGGGGAGCATAGATCGAGCTGCGACGCCGCTCGCCGGCCATGGCGCGTGTCAACCCAATGGCGCACCGGTGGTGGTCGTCAGTTACGACGAGGCGACCGGTGCCTGGCACTCGAACAGCGAATGTTTCCGGCTACCCGAATATATGAAGGATCGCAATGCACGCACACTGTGGTCGGGGGACAGCGAGTGGTTGCATCACAGAATCGATTCGCCTGCGGCGGTGCGTCGTTCGGCGCTCTTCCCAGCCTTCGAGGCCGATGCGATGGTTGCCATGATCGAGCACGAGCCGCTGGGCGAAGACAATGTCGCAGACCTTCTTCTGCTGAACTACAAAGGCGCGGATTTCGTGGGGCATCGCTACGGACCGGATTCGAACGAGCTGCATTTGACACTCGGCGAAATGGACCGCAATCTTGCGCGAATCATCGACGCGCTCGAGGCCAAGGTGGGAACTGAATATCTCCTGGCGGTGACCGCTGACCACGGCATGCCCTCCGCACCGCCGGAACGCCGGCACTTCGCGCCCGAGCTCGTAGACCTGCTGCATCAAAAGTTTGACCCACAGGCCAAGCAGCTCGTAACAGGCTACGAACCGGAAAACGCGCAGATGTTCGTCGATGAGGACCGGTTATTGCGTCTCGGGCTGACCTTGGACGACTTGGCACGCTTCCTTGAAGCGCAGCCGTTTGTTTTCGCCGTTTTCACCCACGACGAAGTGCGGCGCGCAGCTGACGCGCCGAAGTTCGCGACACCGGTGCGCAGGCAAACGAAGTACAAATAGGGACCGGCCGGGAATCTAGGTAACTGAAAGTCTGGGGACGTGGGTTGCAGCCAGGCCGTCCCGAGTGACGACGTTCAGGCGTCCGATAACGGTCATTATGACGCCAACAGTCGGAGAGGCGACACTCTCCAGGTGCCACGATACGGATCAGTCTTCCCCTCGAGGCCGCCCTCATCCCTCGGTATCCATCCGTCGTCGCCGCTCGCTCGCCTTCATGATTTCGCTCAGATCCGCAACCGGACGTATCTCGTTCGTTCCCAACTTCGTGCCCGGATGCTGCGAGATGAGCTGAATGGCATGATTGAGATCGCGCGCCTCGAGGATGAGAAAGCCGGAGAGCTGTTCCCCGGTTTCCGCACAGGGGCCGTCGGCGGTTTCGACTTTGCCGTCTTTCCAGTACAGCGTCACAGCGGTCTCCGGGGGCTGAAGCGGCACTTCGGTAGCAAGATGTCCGTTGGCGCGCAGCCGGTCGTTGTACTCAAAGCACTCGTCGAACAATGTGTGTTGCGCGTCCTCGGTCATCCGGTCGAATTTCCCTGGCTCCATATATCCCAAACAGACGTATTTCATTGTTCTTCGCCTCGTTCGTCTCCCCTCGGTCAGAGATCAAGGGTGAGGAGCTGCTCGAGCGCAGGCAGGGATTGCGGACAGACGAGGGCATATCGGTCTGCAACCGCTTGCAGAGGTTGTCAGCGCGAGTCCCAACGCCAGACCAAAGCCGGCGGTGCGCCTGGCGGCGTCGCGACGCATACGTTCCACACCCACACAATCTCGTAGGCGTCACGCGATGCCGGCCCGTCAGGCCGGCATCGAAACAACGCTCACACCTCGACCGGCGCCCGGCAAGCGAACCACCGCGTTCCGCCCCCACGCCAGCGCGCTGCGGCCAGACTACTCCGTCGCTCTATCCGGGTCCGGCACGAAGAAAATCTCTCGCACCTCGACCTGTCCCCGAGTGGCGGCGACTCCCTTGCGCGCCCACGCCACCGCCTCGTCCATGTCAGCGCATTCCAATATCCAGAAACCGCCGATGTGTTCCTTGGTCTCAAGGTACGGCCCGTCGGTGATCAGGACTTTGCCATCGGCCTGCCCGCGCAGCGACTTCGCGGCCCCAAGGCCGCACGCGAATTTCCTGACGCCGGCAGCAATCATCTCGTTGTTGAGCGCGTGGATCTCGCGGCCCACGGATTCGTCCATTTGGGACGGGTCGAAGTCGTCGGGGAGGTAACCAGCAACCAAGTATTGCGGCATGATGTCTCCTTGTTGTCTTTGGTCTGTTCCCGATGGCTCGCTTCCCTTTCACTCGGGAACCGTAGCGCATCGTTCTTCTGCCCTATAGTCGTTGGGGAGACGGAATATCGACAGCGCTCCCAAATTTTATTTCAGCTGCCGAATCCGCTCCTGCAGGAACTGCCGCTCCGGTTCCTGCTGGGTCAGCGCCAGAGCCTTCTCATAGGACGACCGGGCCTCGGCCGTCCTGCCGAGCCTGCGGCACATGTCCGCACGGGCCGAATGCGCCAGGTAGTAGTTGGCCAATTCGCCATCCTCCAACACCGTGTCGATATGCGTCAGACCGACCTCGGGACCATCGCGCATCGCAATGGCCACCGCACGATTGAGCTGCACCACCGGCGACGGCTGAATTCGCACCAATCGGTCGTAGAGCGCAACAACCTGCCGCCAGTCGGTCGCCGCGGGCGATTCCGCCTCTGCATGGACGGCCGCAATCGCGGCCTGCAGTGTGTACGAGCCGAAGCGGCGGGAACTCAGGGCTTTCTCCAGCAAAGCCACTCCCTCCGCGATCTGCTCCCGGTTCCAGAGCGAGCGGTCCTGCTTCTCCAGCAATATCAGCTCTCCGGTCGGAGAGGTTCTCGCGGCCCGACGCGATTCCTGTAACAACATCAGGGCAAGCAGCCCAACGACTTCCGGCTCTGGCTGGAGTTCGGCCAGCAACCGGCCCAGCCGGATCGCTTCGCCGGTCAGTTCGGCGCGTGTTACCTCCGCTCCCGCCGCTGCCGAGTAACCCTCGTTGAAGACGAGATAGATGACATGGAGCACGGCGCCCAGCCGCTCCGGCAATTCCTGCGGACCAGGTACTTCGTACGGGATCGGTGTGTCACGGATCTTGGCCTTGGCGCGCACAATGCGCTGCGCCAGCGTGCGCGGAGTGATGAGGAAGGCCTTGGCGATCTCCTCGGTGGTCAGCCCGCAGACCTCACGCAAGGTGAGCGCAACGCGCGCTTCCGGCGCGAGCGATGGATGACAGCAGGTAAAGATCAGACGCAGCCGATCATCCTCGAGGCTCTCCTCTTCAGCGGTGCCTTCCGTCGAGCTTCCATGCGCTTCGAGATGTCGCACGAGCTCGTCGTGCGCCGCATCGAATCGTGACCGTCGACGCAGCGTATCGATGGCCTTGAATCGGGCCGTCGAGATCAACCATGGTCGCGGGTTGTCGGGTACTCCACTCTCAGGCCACAGGCTCAACGCAGCCGCAAAGGCTTCGTGCATCGCCTCCTCGGCAAGATCAAAATCACCGAGCAGGCGGATCAGCGTTGCCAGGATTCGTCCCGAATCCGCGCGATACAGCGAATCGAGCAATTCGCGTATCCGGTCAGTGGAACCCTCGGACATGAGGGCGACCGTAGCAAACCGGCAACCCCGAATCAATTTGGCGCACGGAGGAGGCTCAAGCTCTCGAGCAGGCTCCAAAGAGGTGCCGTCGTTCGCGCGGTCGCTATGAACCTGTGTGACAGCAAGGGCATTGAGCCGCCTCGCGAGGGCCGATCTCCGCCGCAGGTCAGCTAGTCCTGAGGCGGTCTCTGCGGCGCGCGAAAGTCGAATGTGATCGTCCCGATGACCATCACCCGCTTGCCTTGCCGCAGGGTCGGCTTGAACGTCCACCCACGCGCAGCGGTTACGGCGGCATCGCGGAGCAAGGGGTGGCCCGAGATGGCTCTGGCCGAATAAACGGTTCCCGACTCGTCGACTGTCACCTCGACAGCGACAGCGCCCTCCACCCCCGCTGCCTTTGCCATTCCCGGGTAGGACGGTTGCGGCTTCCGAATCGCCTTGCCCCGGAGCACGCCGCCCGAGACCCGCACGATATTCGGCGGTAGAGGGGCAGTCTCCAACCCCTTTACCCCCCCGGGGATACCGCCAGCTTCCGACGGTGGGTGCGGCAGAACGGGAGCGATTTCAGTGGGTCCCTCAATGTCGTCGACGACAAGCCAGATCACGCTGGCGCCCGCGGCTTCGATGTCAGCCATGACGCCCGCAACCTCGCCAAAAGCAATCTCTCTGGACGCCTTGAGCGCAACGTGCCTGTCGTCACGGGGCCGATCCGCTATGAAGCCCTTCAGAAACGTCCGCAACTCAGCAGGCTGCACCGCACGACTGTTGACCGCGATCGTCTGGGATCCGCTGGCCGCCCTCACATCGACAAACAGTGTGGACGGATCCATCACCTCAGGCACCGGCTGAGCCTCGGCCACGGTGCGTGGCGGAGCTTTCGGTGGTGGCGGGGGTAGAGGAAGCGGCGGTGGATCGTCTGAGGCTCGCTCGGGATATGTTGGTGGCGGCAGGCCGGACGATTCCGCTCGGACTCCGACCGGACAACTGACGATCCTGGCTTCCAGGAGGGCATCGGGATCAGCAGCGTCCGCGCGGAGCACCTCGAGGCGAACAGAGTCGAAGCCGAGCTCGCGGATGATGCACAGTGCATCCCTGACCGCACCATAGCGCACGTCCTCTCCTGCAATGAGCTCGACGACCTGAGCCTCTGGAGGAGCATCGTGGAGGGCATCGTAGAGTCGCTGCGGCAACTCGCGGCGCTCGACCTTCTCGCTTCCGAAGCGATACAGGCCCTCGGCCGGAATCGAGATGACAGCGGAGCTCCGGGCAGGCGCCTCGAATTGCGGCGCCGCTGATACAGCGCTACCGAATGCCGCGACGATCACGAGCACACGCGACGCGGCCCGAGTACAGGCGATTCTCACCATGAGACACTCCAGTATGCTGGTGACAAACTACCAGTGCAGGTGACCATTCGACGTAGGCGATCGACGTGTCCGAGAGCGACCGCCCCGAATGGAATCATAGTCGAGCATTATGATCTCGCAAGCACGTCGCCTCGGTTGGACCAACTCAAACCGGTTGCCATCGGCCGTCCGACAACGGTTGTCATGATGCGTACCGTCCCCGCGTGCACGATGGAACCTTTGCGAGAGTCCCTCGGCCGACGCGGCACCCGACGCGCAGCGTGTATACTCGCGACGATCGCGAAAGGAACCTCCTCGGGCATGTCGGTACGCAGCCCGCTCAAGATTGGCCTGCTCCTCTGCCTGCTCGTGTTTGCGGCAATTACGAGCCGGGCCGAGCGGTTGCCGATCAGGACGTATACGACGGCAGACGGGCTCGCGTCGGACTCGGTCTATCGCGTCGTGGCGGACCCGCGCGGATTCCTGTGGTTCTGCACGAGCGACGGGCTCTCCCGCTTCGACGGCTACACGTTCGCAAGCTTTACCACGAGAGAGGGGCTTCCAGACAGGCGTGTCTCGGACGTGCTTGCCACGCAACGCGGGGTTGTTTGGGTTGCGACCGCGGGCGGTCTGTGTCGCTTCGACCCTCACGGGGCGGCCGGCGGCTCGCTGTTCATCGTCGAGCGGCTCGGCGACGATCCGAAGTCGAACAAGGCAAACTGTCTCCTCGAGACGCGCGACGGAGCGCTTTGGTGTGGAACCGAAGGTGGACTCTACAGGCTCGTGGAGCGTGATGGGCACTGGATCTCGGCGCGCGTGGAACTCGGAACGGCAGACGGGGTTGGGGCGCTCGCCGAGGACACATGGAGCGGCGTATGGGCGGGGACAGTCGGCGAAGTGCGGCTTGTGCGGTCCGACGGACGCGTCGAGGCACACTCGCTCCCTGCGAGCCGCAGTGCGGGTGTCGCCTGCGTGCACGTCGGCGGCGATGGCGGATTATGGGTCGGTACGTGGCTCGGGGTCTGCCGCTCGGGGTCGCGCGCCTCGGCAGACGCGCCAGTCACCTTGTCCGACGCGGGGCGCGGCGCGCCGGAGGGATGGTGCAACGCGTTCTTCGAAGCCCGGGACGGGACGTTGTGGGTCGCGAGCACGAAGGGACTGTGGCGCAAGACGGGGTCGGACGAATCCTCGTTCGAACGCCGCGCCGCTGTCGACGGCGCCTGCGACCGCGAGGTTTGGGATGTCGCCGAGGACCGCGACGGAAACCTCTGGCTCGCCACCTCGTGCGGGGTGCTGTGTATCGACCGTTATGGCTTTACGGGCTACACCCAGTCCGACGGGCTCACGCAGCCATTCGTCAACTCGATTTTCGAAAGTCGTGCCGGCGACCTGATTGTTACTACGAACGATTCCGAGCGGCGCATTTACAGATTCGAGGGCGTGACGTTCTCTTCCGTCACGCCGAGAAACCTCCCGGTGAGTTACCCTGGCTGGGGCTGGGGACAGACGGTATTGCAGGATCACGAGGGCGCGTGGTGGGTCCCGATCGGGTTGGGCTTGTATCGCTATCCGGCGGCGGAGCGACCCGACGCAGTCCTTCGAGCGCGGCCCGAGCCAGTCTTCGCCGGTCGCGAGGTATTTCGTGTTTTCGAGGACTCGCGCGGCGATGTGTGGTTCTCGACGACGGCTCCTCCGGGTTTGCATCGGTGGGAGCGCGCGTCGGGGCGCGTCGTCGAGCTGACGGGCGAGACGGGCGTAACTACCGCCGAGTACTCGGCGTTCTGCGAAGGCGGCGACGGCGCGGTGTGGGTCGGAACGAGCGGCGGAGACCTCCTGCGGTATCGGAGCGGGCAATTCGAGAGGTTTACCGAGGCCGACGGCGTGCCAACGGGCTGGCTGCGCGCCTTCTTCATCGACCACACCGATCGGATGTGGATCGCGGCGAGCCTCGGTGGGCTCGCGCGCATGGACGACATGACATCTAGCCGGCCGCGTTTCGTCACCTATACAACTGCCGAAGGGCTTTCGAGCGACAACGTCTGGAGCGTTGTCGAAGACACGTGGGGGCGGATTTACGCCGGGACCACGCGTGGTGTCGACCGGCTCGACCCGGCGACCGGTTCGGTCAAGCACTATACCTCGGCCGACGGACTGCCGAAGAGTCAGCCTCAATGCGCATTCCGCGACCGGCACGGGAGTCTTTGGTTCGGCTCAGGATTTGGCCTCGTGCGGTTCGACCCGGAGCCTGAGCGGGAACGCGAGCCGCCGCACACACTTGTGACAGCTCTTCGCGTGGCAGGAGTCACGAAGCCGGTATCGGCGCTCGGCGAAGTAGTGCTTCCATCGCTCGAGCTCGGCCCAAACGAAAACAACGTGAGCCTGGACTTTGTTGGCCTTGGATCGAGCCTCGGCGAAGAGTTACGGTATCAGCACCGTCTCGAGGGCGCGGACACGGATTGGAGTGCGCCGAGCGACGAACGCACGGTGACATTTGCCAACCTCGCGCCGGGTGCGTATCGCCTGCTGGTGAGGGCCGTCGACGCTGACGGTGTCGCAAGTCCGGTCCCGGCCGAGGTGTCGTTCACGGTCGCGGCGCCGGTTTGGCAGAGGTGGTGGTTTCTCGTGCTCGCCGGCCTCGCCCTCTGCGGCGCTGCGTACGTGATCTTTCGGTACCGGCTTGCGCGAGTGGTGGAGATTGAGCGCGTGCGCATGCACATAGCGACCGACCTCCACGACGACATCGGGTCGAACCTGACGCGCATCGCCATTTTGAGCGAAGTAGCGCAGTACAACCGCGCCGGCCACGTCGAGGAGCCGGGCGGGCCGCTCGCGTCGATTGCCAGCATCTCGCGCGAGTCGGTCGCGGCGATGAGTGACATCGTGTGGGCGATCAATCCCAGGAAGGACAGCCTCGACGACCTCGTGCGCCGCATGCGGCGGTTCGCCGGCGAGGCATACGCATCCGGTGGTATTGAGCTGGAGTTCCACGGTCCGGAGCACGAGCAGAGCCTGAAACTCGATCACGAGACGCGGCGGCAGCTCTTCCTTATCTTCAAGGAGAGTGTGATGAACGCCATTCGGCACTCAGGCGGCAGGCGCGCCGAGGTCGATCTGCGTGTCGATGGCCGTCAACTCGTGCTCTCGGTTGCCGATGACGGGCATGGCTTCGATCCGTCGATACCCAGCGAGGGCAACGGGATGGAGAGCATGAAGCGTCGGGCACTGACACAGCGCCCGGGCGCGGGACTCGAGTGACGCTCTCGGTTCCGCTCGCCGGTTCCATGCGTCGCCGCCACCCTGTCCGAACGGAGAGGTGACGCGCGGAGCATGACGGCGTACGCTGGATGCGAAAAGCTCTCATCCGGAGGTCGGCATACGTGAACGTCGAGCGCATTGCGTCAAGCAGTCCCTCAATTGACGGGGCAACAATCGCCGTCGCGATCGTCGAAGACCTGCGCGACCTTCGCGAGGGGCTCGTGGTGCTCGTGAACGGTACGCCCGGATTTCGTTGCGTCGCCGCGTACCGGACAATGGAGGACGCGCTTGCGAAGATTGAGTCGAATCTTCCGGACGTTGTCCTCAGCGATATCGGGCTTCCGGGAATGTCTGGCGTCGAGGGCATCCGTATTCTTCGCGAGCGATATCCGAATCTGCCCATCCTCGCGCTCACGGTCTATGACGACGACGACGACGTGTTCGACGCGCTCTGCGCCGGCGCGGTGGGGTACCTGCTCAAGAACACACCCCCCGCACGACTTCTCGAAGCGATTCGCGAGGTCGTTGAGGGCGGCGCGCCGATGTCGCCCGAGGTCGCGCGGCGAGTCGTAGTGCTCTTTCGCCAGTTCCGACCGCCGGACCACGCTGCGTATCACCTGACGCCTCAGGAGACGGAATTACTCCGGCTCATCGTCGAGGGGCACTACTACAAGACGGCGGCCGATACGATGGGTATCTCGCGCAGCACCGTGGCCTTCCATCTGCGAAACGTGTATTCCAAATTGTGCGTGCACTCAAAGAGTGAGGCCGTCGCCAAAGCACTCCGCGAACGCCTGATCTGACCTGCCCTACCCTGTCCACCAAGACAGTTACCGCACCGTTTCCGTCCTGCTAGAACTGACCTTGCTGCTCCCTGGCGACTACTTGATGGAGCGAACAGCGAGGTATACGCGATGGCACGACGGTTCTGGTACGCGACTCAGCGGGCGCTGATATGGGGTTGCGCCGCGGTGATGAGCTTCCACGCGGTTCCGACGGCGATGGAGCCCTCACAGATACCAACGGTCGAGGTCTCGCAGCCATGCGCCGCACCGGCAACACCAGACCCGCTGACCGAAGCAGAGCGGTCGATCTCCGAGCGCGAGTATGAGGCAACAGATGCGGGGACCGGCCTTCAGGCGCCGAACCGGGCCATGGGTGTCCGCACCTACTTTGAATCTTCCGGGGCGCGAATGGTTGATCGCGAGGACGACACGACCATGCTGGCGCACATCCAGACACTCGCGATCGGACGAGGCGATACCACGCGTCGGGTTGCACCGGGAGAGGTCGTGGCAGAAGGCGCCCGCGTCGAGGTACGACACGCAGGCTTCGTTGAATGGTACGAGAACTCGGAGCGAGGGCTCGAGCACGGCTACACGATATCTGAGCGGTTTGACGGGGATCAGCCGCTCACGATCGAGGTCGACCTCGGCGGTCCTCTCCTGACCGTCGGGGACGACCTTGCAACGTTCATGTCTGCCGACGGCCGCCAGCTCGAATACGGCGGCCTTGCGGCGTGGGACGCGGCTGGTACGCCGGTTCCTGTACACATGGAGGCCGCCTCGCAGACGAGTCGCGTGCGGCTCGTCGTCGACGACTCGAAAGCTGCCTACCCGGTGACGGTCGACCCGGTGCTGACGCAGCCGGCGTTTGCGACCTTGATGGCGGATCAACCGTCGGCGGCGATGGGCTACTCCATTGCAGGCGCGGGCGACGTCAACAACGATGGTTTCGATGACGTCATCGTCGGGGCGGGTCTTTACGACTCCGGGCAGACGGACGAAGGCGCGGCGTTCGTCTATCTTGGCGGACCGAACGGAATCGCGAGCGGCGGGCCAGCGGCGGCCAGCGCGCAACTCGAGTCAAATCAGGCCGGCGCGGAACTTGGCGTTTCGGTCGCGGGCGCGGGCGATGTCAACAACGACGGCTACGACGATGTCATTGTCGGTGCGCTGTACTACGACTCGGGGCAGACGAACGAGGGCGCGGCGTTCGTGTTTCTGGGCGGGCCATCGGGGATCGCGAACGGCGATCCATCGACGGCGGCAACGACACTTCAGTCGAACCAGACGAACGCGACGTTCGGCTACAGCGTGGCGTCGGCGGGCGACGTCAACGACGACGGATTCGCGGATGTCATCGTCGGGGCGCCGGACTACAGCGCGGGGCAGACTCAGGAAGGCGGGGCGTTTGTCTTTCTCGGCTCGCCGTCGGGCATTCCGAGCGGGAATCCATCGACGGCGAACACGGTGTTGCAGTCGGACCAGGCTGTCGCCGGACTTGGCATCTCGGTGGCGGGAGCGGGCGACACGAACGGCGACGGCTACGATGACGTGATCGCGGGTGCACGCCTCTACGAGATAACGCTTTCCACGGACGAGGGGGCGGCGTTCGTGTTTCTCGGTGGCGCGGCCGGCGTCGCAAGCGGGAGCCCGGTGTCGGCGGACGCCGTGATTCGCGGGAGTGAGTCGGGCGCCCATCTGGGTATCTCGGTCGCGGGGGCAGGCGACCTCAACAATGACGGGTTCGACGACGTCATCGTCGGCGCAAACTCGTACGACGTCGACGGGATCGACGCGGGTATCGCGCTCGTTTTCAATGGTGGACCGTTCGGAATCGGCGATGGCAATCCATCGAACGCCGACGGCACCGTGACTTCGCAGCAACCCGGTTCGAACATGGGCATTTCGGTCGCTGGAGTGGGCGACGTCAACGGCGACGGATACGACGATGCGATGGTGGGCTCGCACCTGTACGACTCCGATCAAGTGGACGAAGGCGTAGCGCTGCTGATTCTGGGCAGCGCCTCCGGTGTTCCGTTTGAAACCGTGGTGTCGAGCGCATCGGCCCTCCTGCAGTCGGACCAGGCTGGGGCCCGGCTCGGCGTGTGCGTCGCCGGGCTGGGCGACCTCAACGGAGACGGGTACGACGACGTGGGAGCGGGGGCGTCGCTTTACGACTCTGGTCAAACAGACGAGGGGGCGGCGTTTGTCTACCTCGGCAGCCGCGACGGGCTCAGCGGCCACCCCGTCGCGAGTGCATTGCTCGACCCAAACCAGAGCTTCGCCGGCATGGGCTTCAGCGTGGCGGGCGCGGGTGATGTCAACAACGACGGCTACGACGATGTTGTCGTGGGGGCGCCATTTTATGACTCGGGTCAGATCGACGAGGGGGAGGCCTATGTGTTTCTCGGCGGTCCCGGCGGTATTGGCAACGGCAGTCTGGGGCACGCGGCCACCATCCTGCAGTCCGACCAGATCAGCGCCAACCTGGGCAGCAGCGTCGCGGGTGCGGGCGACACGAACGGCGACGGCTACGACGACGTTATCGTCACGGCGCCCCTCTACGACTCTGGCCAGACGGACGAAGGAGCGGCATTCGTGTTCCTTGGCGGCCCGACCGGTATCGCCAGCGGTGGCCCGTCAAATGCCAGTGCTGTCCTGCAGTCGGACCAGGCGGGCGATCACCTGGGCTCGTGCGCCGCGGGCGCGGGCGATGTCAACAACGACGGCTACGACGACGTCATCGTCGCGGCGCCATTCTACACGCTCAGCCCGACGGCCAATGGAGCCGCGTTCGTCTTCCACGGCGGCCCCGGGGGCGTCGGCAACGGCAGCCCGTCAAACGCCGACGCTACTCTGCAGTCGGACCAGTTCTTCATACAATCCGGATACAGTGTCGCCGGAGCGGGAGACACAAATGGCGACGGATATGACGACGTCATCTTCGGAATCTCCCAGTACAACGCCGGGCAGCTAGACGAGGGAGCGGCATTCGTATTCCTCGGCGGCCCGACCGGCGTCGGCAACGGTAACCCGTCGAACGCCGACGCCACCTTGCAGTCAGACCTCGCGGCTAACAATTTGGGCGCGAGCGTCGCCGGAGCCGGTGACGTGAACGGCGACGGGTACGACGACGTCATCGTCGGGGTGCCCTACTACGGCCGTAGAGGCGCAGCGCTCGTGTTCCTCGGCGGGCCGACTGGCGTCGGCAATGGCAACCCGACAAACGCCGACACAATCCTGCAGGCAGACACACAGAATCGAATCTTCGGCTTCAGTGTCGCGGGGGCGGGCGACGTCAACGGCGATGGGTACGACGACCTTGTCGTCGGCACATGGTACGGCGGCCCGCAAATCAGCGTGGCACTCGTGTTCCTTGGCGGGGTCACGGGCGTCGCGAATGGCACACCGGCAACGGCGGCCGCCACCCTCGGGAGGTTTGATCAGCTCGATCTCATTGACGTGGCAGGGGCTGGCGACGTCGACGGCGACGGATATGACGACATCATCGTCGGCTCGCCGGACTATTCGCACGGCGAGCAACAGGAAGGCAGCGCGTTCGTCTACAACCTTCAGCGACCGGTCGTCGCGCCATCCGGATCCGACACGGTCGGCATCTATGTGCCAGCGATCGGTGCGTGGTTTCTGAGAAACACCAACCAGGCCGGTGGCGCCGATACGGTCTTTACCTATGGCGCGGGCGGCGCCGGTCTCGTGCCTCTTCACGGTGACTGGGACGGCGACGGTGACGATACGCCGGGACTGTATGATCCGACGACCGGAGCCTTTTTCCTTTCGAACTCGAATGCGCCTGGCGGAGCCGACATCGTCTTCAGCTTCGGCGCCGGAGGCGCGGGATACGTGCCGATGGTCGGCGACTGGAACGGCGACGGAACCGACACGATAGGGCTCTACCAGCCAGTAGCGGGGACGTTCTTCCTGCGCAACGCGAACTCGTCGGGCGCGGCCGACCTCACCTTCAGCTTCGGCCCCGGCAACCTGGGGTGGAAACCGCTCTCGGGTGACTGGAACGGCGACGGTATCGACACGGTCGGCCTCTACGAGCCGGTGAACTCGAACTTCTTCCTCAAGAACACGAACGCATCCGGCCCGGCGGACCTGGTGTTCGGGTATGGTCCGGCGGGCGCGGGGTGGACGCCGCTTTCTGGCGACTACGACGTCAACGGGGCCGACACCGTCGGGCTCTACAACCCTGCCAACGGGTTCTTCTTTCTCAAGAACCAGAACGCACCAGGGGCTGCAGACCTCGTCTTCGGGTACGGACCCGTCAGTGTCACACCGCTCATCGGCGACTGGGACGGGAATTGATTAGCCGCAGATGAACGCCGATGAACACAGATCTGTGTTGATCAGTGGAGAGAGGATCAAGTGATGTGGTCGAGACGAGTCAAGATACTGGAATTGTGCGTCTGCGGAGTGTTCTTCGGGACACTGACTATGGGTACGGCATTGTCGTACCAGGACCCCGCCAAAGTTGACTTCCGTCGGGATGTTCAGCCAATCCTGAAGCAATACTGCATTGAGTGCCATGGTCCGTCGCAGCAGATGCACGGGTTTCGGCTCGACCGCCGCCGCGATGCCATGAGGGGCGGTACGGTACAGATGATCAAGCCCGGCCAAAGTGCGATCAGCAGGCTCTACCTCAAGTTGATCGGTAGCCAGTACGGACCACAGATGCCGCTGACGGGTCCACTGAATCCCGAGGAGATCAGCATCCTCAAAGCCTGGATCGATCAGGGAGCCGAATGGCCGGACGATCTCTCGGGGGATACGCAGGTCCCACCGCCGGACCCGAGGGCAATTCGAATCATGGAGGCGCTACGCGACGGCGACAGACAGGCGTTCAGGAATCTTGCGAGAGAAGATCACAGCATTGGAAACCTGAAAGGTCCGGGCGGCACGACGCCGCTGATGCAAGCAGTGCTCTATGGGGACCCGGGGTCTGTCCGACTCCTGCTCGCGAACGGCGCCGATCCCAACATCTCGAATGAGGCTGGCGCCACGGCGCTCATGTGGGCCGTGGCTGATCCTGAGAAGACTCGCCTGCTGCTCGACCATGGAGCCGATGTGAACGCATGCTCGAGCGATGGGCGAACACCGCTTCTGATCGCGGCAGAGCAGTTCGGAAACGATGAAGTCGTGATGCTCCTGCTGGATCGCGGCGCCAGTCTCTCGGCAAGGTCGCCGAGCTTGATCGGTTATTCGACAGTGCTCTCTGAGGCGGCGCGCGTAGGCGACGAAGCGCGTGTTCGGTTGCTTATCGAGCGCGGCGCTGTCGCGAAAGGCACTGGGGTCCTTGCGCTGGCGAATGCGTACAAGTACGCGAAGTGTCTCGACCTGCTTGTAGAGAGTGCTGACAGGAACACCCTGACCGCTGCTCTTCTGGTCGTTGCTCAGCGAGGAGATACGCACGCGACAACAACGCTGCTCGATCGGGGGGCCGACGCAAACGCAAAAGACGCGAAGTGCAACACCGTCCTGATGCTCACAGCGAGTTCCGATGCGATCCCGGTGGAAGCCGTCAGAGCTCTGGTCGGACGCGGCGTCGACCTCAACGCGCAGAACCTCGAAGGGAGAACGGCGCTCGACCTTGCGAAGCAGAGAGGCTCTACACCCGTCGTTGACCTGCTTGTGAATGCTGGGGCGAAAGCAGGCGCGTCTGATGCGGAACCGACTCTGACTCGCAGACCGGCGCGTTCCATTCGAGCCGCACTCGAACGGAGCATTCCTCTGCTGCAGAGTTCGGCTTCGACGTTTACCCGGATGGCGAGTTGCGTCTCGTGCCACAGCAACAGCCTGACCGCGATGACCGTTGCGACTGCCCGCAGGAACGGATTCTCAGTCGACGAACGGATGGCACGCGACCAGAAGGACAAGATTGGGTCGTATCTTGCGACGTTGCGGGAGCGTTATCTGCAAGGGGTCGGCGCGGGTGAAGACGTCGTCGTCGCCTATGACTTGCTTGGTCTGGCTGCCGAGAATTACTCACCCGACTCGACGACAGATGCTATGGCGCGCTTTCTTGGATCTCGGCAGCTCTCGGATGGACGATGGCAACTACTTGCTCAGCGCCCGCCGATTGAAGCGAACGACGACATTCCTCTTACTTCCATTTCGTTGAGGGCGCTTCAGGTTTATGGGCCAAAAGCACAGCGTGCGACGTACGAGGCGGCTGTGAAGCGAGCGACGGCGTGGCTGATGAGAGCGCAACCCAGGACAACACAGGAGCGCGCGTTCCAACTTCTCGGGCTCGGGTGGGCTGGTGTGGACGCCCGCGACGAAATCGTCAAGAAGGCCGTGCGCGACCTCATTCGGGAACAGCGACCCGACGGTGGTTGGGCGCAACTCCCCTCGCTGGCGAGCGATGCCTATGCCACGGGTCAGGCGTTAGTGGCGTTGAGGCAGGCCGGCGCCGTAAGCATGAGCGATCCGTCCTGCAAGAGAGGGATCGAGTTTCTTCTGAAGACGCAACTCGAGGACGGATCGTGGTACGTGAAGAGCCGCGCGATTCCAATCCAGCCCTACTTCGAGAGTGGATTTCCGCACGGACGTCACCAGTTCATTTCCGCAGCGGCAACGAACTGGGCGGCTACGGCACTCGCACTGAACCTGCGAAGTACGCGCGGATCACGCTGACTCCAGAAGGCCCCTGGTCCGCACGGTGTCGCCACCGTAAGTTGAATTCCCTACCCGGTCGTCAACACCACACGGAACCGCGCGTTGCCGCTCATCATGCGGTCGTATGCCTCGGCAGCGCGTTCCAGCGGATATACCTCATTCATCGACCGCACGCCGGAAAGCACGCTGAAGTTGAGCGTGTCCTGCGAATCGATCGACGCACCCGACGGCCATCCCGATATCGAGCGACGACCGCCGAGGAGCAACAACGGCGACACCTCGAACGGGTCGGCGGCTCCGACAATCAGCAACTTTCCATTGATTCCAAGACCGCCGAGCACCGCCTGCATCGCGGCACCGTTCGTCACGGTTGCAAGCACGACGCTCGCACCCCCAAGCTTCTGCAGTTCCGCGCCCGGATCCTGCGCCCTGCTGTCGATGTAGTGCGCCGCGCCGAGCTGCCGCGCGAGCGGCTCCTTGTCAGCGCCGCGCGCGATGGCAATCGTCTTGAACCCCATCTTTGCCGCGAACTGGATGCCAAGATGGCCGAGCCCGCCGATGCCGAGAATCGCGACGACGTCGCCCGGCCTCGCACCGCTGTTCCTGAGCGAATTGAACGTCGTGATCCCGGCGCACATGAGCGGTCCGGCCTCGACCGCCGAGAGCTCGTCGGGGATCAACGCCAACGTCGATGCGGGGGCGATCACATAGTCCGCGTAGCCACCGTCGTAATGGATTCCCGGCACCTGCGCCGCGACCTGGCACGTGACAAAGTCGCCACGGCGGCACGAATCGCAGTATCCGCAATGCCCTCCATGCCAGCCGACCGCAACCCTCTGTCCGGGCTCCCACTGTACGACACCGGCGCCGACCGCATCGACCACGCCGGCTAATTCGTGGCCCGGAACTCGCGGATACAAAACACCGGGAAACGTCCCTTCCTTTGTGAACGAGTCGCTGTGGCAGATGCCACACGCCTCTACCCTGATTCGAACCGCCCCTGGTCCCGGCTCCGGAATCTCGCGCTCGACGAGTTCCAACGGGCCGTCCTTGCGTGACACCTGCACCGCTCGCATCTTCGACATCGCTCCTCCAATGACTCCTCAAAGGGATTCGCCATGACCCCGGATCAGCCGCCGCCTGTTCGGGACAATGCAGCACACCTACCACATTTTCACGGCGTACGGCCATTCGTGCTAGGCTCGCAGGACCGTGGACGCAAGCATCAATCGAGATGGAATCGGGCCGTCGCCCGCGTGGTACTACGGGCCGACGCTCGACCTTATCGTCGGGTGCGGTGCGTGGAGCATCGTCCTCATCGGGATCGTCTTCATCCTCGGCTCGTCCCACGACGCTGGGATAGCCATCGCGTTCTATGCCCTCAGCATCGTCTGCAACTATCCGCATTACATGGCGACGCTCTATCGCGCGTACCGAACGCCGGCCGAATTCGACAAGTACAGGTTCTTCACACTGTACGTCACGCTGCTCCTCGTTCTGACGGCCGCGTTCGTCCACTGGTCGCCGCGGTGGGCTCCCCTGTTCTTCACGATCTACACGACGTGGTCGCCGTGGCACTACACCGGGCAGAACTTCGGGATCGCGATGATGTTTGCGCGACGCAACGGCGCGGCGCCGACGAGAACCGAACGCAACTGGCTCTACGCCGCCTTCATCGCGTCGTACCTGATGATCTTTCTGACCCTCCACACGGGGGTGTCCAACGAACCGTACGTCCTGTCGCTCGACATTCCGACCCGGGTCTCGAACGCAGCGAGCCTGGTGTGTCTTGCGGTCTTCATCGCCGGCGCCCTGCGTGCATTGTGGCCGATGGTCGCTCGCGCCGGGCCCCGGGCGACCCTCGCGCCGCTCGTCGTGCTCTCGACGCAGATCATCTGGTTCGTCGTTCCGAACCTGCTGATCGGAGCGCTCGGATTTGAGCTGCAACGCACGAGTTACAGCGTCGGCGCACTTGCCTTCATGCACTGCGCACAGTATCTGTGGATCACGAGTTACTATGCGCGCCGCGAAGCCGAACGGGATCACGTTCGCTGGCGCCCGTGGGTCTATTCCCTCTCGCTCGTTGCCGGCGGCGCGGCGCTCTTCCTGCCGGGACCGTGGATCGTCAGCTACGCGTTTCACTACGACTTCACGGCGACGTTTCTCATCTTTGGCGCGCTCGTCAATATCCACCACTTCGTGATCGACGGCGTCATCTGGAAACTGAGGGACGGAAGCGTTGCGTCGATGCTCCTCGGTTTGCGGGGCGAGAAACCAGGTGACGCCGCGGCGGACCGGCCGTGGACCGAGGGCTGGCGGCCCGCCTTTCGGATCCTCAGAGCCGTCGCCGTCATCGCCGTCCTTGCAGTTGCGGCCGTGGATCTCGCGCGATTCGCCCTCGCGCAGGATCGCGATCGCACGAGGAGTCTCGAGCGCGCATTGAGGCTGAATCCGTTCGACGTGCCGGTCCGCACCGCCATCGCCATCAAGCAGGCCGATGCGTCGATGCCCGACGAGGCGATCGACACATTGAAAGCGGCCGTCGCGATCGATCCCTACGATGTCGAAGCGAACCGTGCCCTGGCGCGGCTGCTGCTCGCGGACGATCGTTTCGATGACGCGTATCGTCACCACAAGGCGATGCTCGACCGTGTGCCCGAGGACACGGATACGCTCGTCAACTTTGGCACGCTCGCGGTTCGCGCCGGCAACTACACCGAAGCCATCGACGCGTTCCAGCGCGCGCTTGCGCTTGACGACACGCAGCCGCTCGCGCACCTCAAGCTCGCCGAAGCGCTCGCGTATTCAGGATCGTCCGCCGCCGCCATTCCGCATTACGAGCGCTACATCGCGCTGTCCGCGTCCAGCAACGACGTCATCGGCGACGTCAAGCACTTCGCGACGGTGCTCATCGAGACCGGCGACGCATATGCCGACGTTCAGAAACCGGCGCAGGCTGCGACCTATTTCGCGCGAGCCGCCGAATTCGCACACACAGCCGGCGACGCGTCGCTCGAGGGCGCTGCATACGGGCGACTCGCGGCGCTACTCGAACTCGCCGGAAAGGCTGACGACGCCGCCGAAGCGTACAGACAGGCGATCGGATGCGATCGGAAGGCGCAGGACACAACGGCTACGGCGATCGAATGGTTCAACTACGGGCAGCTGCTCAAGAAGGAAGCCGCGCCTCCGCGCCTTGTTGCCGCGTGCCTTCTCGAGTCCCGAAACGGGCTCGCATCCCGCCCGGGGCCGATGCTCGACACTGTCAATCAGACCCTCGCCGATTTCGAGCACGAACATCCGGGAATGGCGGCCGCCGTGCAACGCGAGTTGCCCGCGGCGCTCCAGGATGCGCTCTCACTGGCCGCGCCCCGCTGAGCCGGCCACCTCGCCTCGTTGGTCAGAGTTGTCGGCCGGCTCCGCCATCGGATAGCCTTTCGGACTGCAGCTGGATCCAAGGAGCTACGCCATGACCGTCATCCGCCAGCAGGATCTCGTCGAATCGATCGCCGACGCCCTTCAGTACATCAGCATCTATCATCCGCCCGATTACATTCGCGCGCTGGGACGTGCGTACGATCGCGAGCAGTCGCCCGCCGCGCGCGACGCAATCGCGCAGATCCTGACCAACAGCCGGATGTGCGCGGAAGGCCATCGTCCGATCTGCCAGGACACGGGCATCGTCAACGTGCTGATGAAGGTCGGCATGGACGTGCGGTGGGAGCTCGACGGGACGCTTCAGGAAGCTGTCGACGAAGGTGTCCGCCGCGCCTACACCAATGCCGAGAACCCATTGCGAGCGTCGGTGCTTGCGGATCCCGCCGGCGCACGCCGCAACACGCGCGACAATACGCCGGCGGTCATGCACGTCACGCTCGTTCCCGGCGAGCGCGTCGATGTCGACGTCGCAGCCAAGGGCGGAGGCTCCGAGAACAAGTCCAAGTTCGCGATGCTCAATCCGTCGGATTCGATCGTCGACTGGGTGCTCAAGACCGTCCCGACGATGGGCGCCGGCTGGTGCCCGCCGGGGATGCTCGGTATCGGCATCGGAGGAACGGCCGAGAAGGCGATGCTCATGGCCAAGGAATCGCTGATGGAGCCGATCGACATGGCCGAGCTGATTGCACACGGCGCGCAGACCCGCGCCGAGGAGCTCCGCATCGAGCTCTACGAGAAGGTGAACGCGCTCGGAATCGGCGCCCAGGGGCTCGGGGGGCTGTCGACCGTGCTCGATGTGAAGATTCGCGACTACCCGACACACGCCGCCGGCAAGCCCATCGCGATGATTCCGAACTGCGCGGCAACGCGTCACGCGCACTTCACGCTCGACGGAAGCGGACCCGCATTCCTCGAGCCCCCGTCGCTCGACGACTGGCCCGCCGTGACCTGGACGGCCGATGCGAATTCGCGACGAGTGAACCTCGACACGCTCACGCGGGAGGAGGTCGAGACGTGGACGCCGGGCGAAACCCTGCTCCTGTCGGGAAGGATGCTGACCGGCCGCGACGCGGCGCACAAGCGGATTGTCGAGCGATTCGACCGGGGCGAGGGACTTCCCGACGGCGTCAGCTTCACAAACCGTGCGATCTACTATGTGGGTCCCGTCGATCCGGTGCGCGACGAGGCCGTCGGCCCCGCGGGACCGACGACAGGTACGCGGATGGACAAGTTCACCGAAACGCTGCTCGCTCAGACGGGTCTGATCGTGATGATCGGCAAGGCCGAGCGCGGTCCCGTGGCGATCGAGTCCATTCGAAAGCACAAGGCCGCGTACCTGATCGCCGTCGGCGGCGCGGCGTACCTGGTGTCCAAGGCGATCCGGTCGGCGCGCGTCGTAGCATTCGAAGACCTCGGCATGGAGGCGATCTACGAGTTCGACGTTCGCGACATGCCGGTGACGGTCGCGGTCGATTCGCGCGGAGACTCGGTGCACACGTCGGGACCCGAGCAGTGGGTTCAGATCATTCGTACGAAGCACATCCCGATGCGCGTTGCGTGAACCGCGCTAGTGTGCGCCGATCGGGTCCGCAGCGTCGGGCGCATCATCGCGTCGTCCGCGTCTGAGCACGGCGATCGAGAGCCGGCATCCGCACGTGGAGCATTCCGTCTCGCCGGTTGACGCCTCCAGCTCGGCGCCGCAGTCGGGACACGTCACGCGGATGGCGACCGCCTCGACCGTCTCTCCAGCAGGTCCGCCGAGCTTGTAGAGCACCGGCACGAGGATCGTCAGCGCCCCCGCCAGAATCCCGAGCACAGCGAGAGGCCGCCGGACGGTCTCCTCGCCCGGCTCGCCGACGATCATCCAGACCACGATTCCGCCGAGCGCGTACATGACGGCGAGCGCCGCCCATTGAACCCATTCGAACCGGCGCACGAGGCGCGGGAGCCACAGCAGGCTCACGTGCGCCGACACGATGCCGAGCACCGTGGTGGACGCAGTCACGCGCCAGAAGTTCCTAGACTCGACGTC
>JBGAKX010000063.1:0-24378 GCA_044224215.1 Blastocatellia bacterium | reverse complement strand
GTATCGAACGGCGCGGTGCGACTTCCATGCGGTTCCTGAGCAAGTGCGACGACCGAGGCCGTCACGACGATTGCGAGCGCAAGAAGCTGGGAGGCTGTGAATCGGGAGGAAGCAACTGAACCCATGGCACGATCCCCCAGGACTCATGTAGTCGTCGTCGTCCGCGAGGTCAACTCACGGCGTGGCGTTCGAGATAGTCGAGTATGACGTTCGACATCACCTTGACGCCGATGACGAGGGCATCCTCGTCGAGGTCGAACTCCGCCGTGTGCAGCTGGGCCGTGAATCCCCGCGACTCGTTGCCGACACCCAGAAAGAAGAAGAACCCGGGTATGACCTTCTGGTAGTAGCTGAAGTCCTCGGAGACGAGCGTCGCCGGCGTCACCGTCACGGAGGACTTGCCGAGGACGCGCTCGAACTCTGGCACCGTCTCTTCGACAAGTCCCGGGTCGTTGAATGTCACGGCGGCCGATTCGTCGAACGAGAGGTCGAACGTTGCGCCGTATGCCGACGTGATGCCAGCGAGCGTCGTTCGCATCGTCTCCTTGACTTCGCTGCGAATGGTCTCGTTCAGCGTACGGAGCGTTCCCTCCATCGTGACTTCGTCGGCGATGATGTTGTGACGCAATCCGCCCTTGATCGTGCCTATCGACAGGACGAGCGGTTCGAGTGTACCCACGCGCCGGCTGCGAATGGTCTGGAGAGCCGCGACGCATTCGGAGGCGACCACGACCGCGTCGACGCCGTTCTCGGGAAGCGCGCCGTGACTGCCCTTGCCGTGGATGTGAATCGTGAATTTGTCTGCCGACGCCATGACCGGACCGGACTTGTATGAGACCTTGCCGACCTGAAGGTACGGAAGGACGTGCAGCCCGAAGATCGCCGCCGGCCTCGGGTTGTCGAGCACACCCTGCTTGATCATCAGGGCCGCACCACCCTCTTCGCCCGGCGGTGCGCCTTCCTCGGCGGGCTGGAATATGAACTTGATCGTTCCGGGAATCTGCGCGCGCATACCGACAAGGACCTCGGCGACGCCGAGCTCGATCGTCGTGTGCGCGTCGTGACCGCACGCGTGTTTCACGCCCGGGTTCACCGACTTGTACGGGACGTCGTTGACCTCCTGGATCGGTAGCGCGTCCATGTCGGCGCGAACGGCAACGACCGGGCCCGGTCGCCCGCCCTTCAGGATCCCGACGACGCCGTTTCCCGCGACGCCGGTCTGCACTTCGAGACCAAGCTCGCGCAGCCGGTCGGCAACGAGCTTGCCCGTGCGCACTTCTCGATTCGACAGCTCCGGATGCGTATGCATGTCACGCCGTCGCGACACGAGCTCCGGCCGCATCGCCTCTGCCGCCTGCGCAATGTGCGTCTCGCGAGCGAGCGCTCGCGCGCCAGCATCGTCACGGCCGGCGGACTCGACAGGAGTCGACGCGAGCACTGCAAGCAGCAGTCCGACGAGGAGCCTTTTCATGTGCGGGATCTCCGAGTGCCCGCGATTCAAACACAGTCCCGAATCACGCGCAATCGAACAATCGCCCGCGCGCCGACGTGCGCGCGCCTCACACGTCCCCAACTACACGAGTCGCCTGAGTGTCACATCGACCCGCCGCTCGTCGGTCTTTGTGCGAATCGTCAACCGCAACCGCTTGCCCGGCTTCGAGCGTAACAGCCGCTGAACGGCGTCGAGCGTCATCGCGCTGGTCGCACGGCCGCCGATCGCGACGATCGCGTCGCCTGACGCGAGACCGGCATCGCTCGCCGGCGATGCATCGACGACCCGGAAGATCACGACGTCGCCGCCGTCCTTCACGAGAAGCGCTCCGAACATGTCGTACTCGAATGGCTGGGACAGTGCCGAGGTCGGCTCGAGGACCATGTCGAGGTGGTCGTAGTCGATCGTCACCCTGAACCGCCGGAGTATCTCTCCTCCGATGTTTCCGGCGAGGTCCGCGGTCGAGTCGGCGCCCTTTGCATCGCGCGAGAACCCCGTCACGACGTTCGCGAGCGTGAATCGTCCAATCCGGAAACCGGCAACTCGTCCGACTCGAGTCTTTGTCTCTCCGCCGATTCCAAACCCGAAGGGCGCCAGCCGCGACTCGTTGGCCAGCGCGAGAAGCGCCGGGTTCCGGTCGACGAAGGGCGTGTTCAGCGAGAGCGCCGACCGCGACCCCGTATCCACGGTGAACTCGCCCGCGAATTCAGAGCCGGCAGTTGTCGTGACCGTCGCGCGGACCCGCGGCACGTTCTGCACGAGCGTGAACGGGACGTGCTCCCCCTTCCCCTTGTAAACAAACGACTTGCGGTCGAACAGGTTGATTCGCTGGCGGGGATAGTCGATCTCGACGAGAAATCGGCTCAGGAAATCGTAGCCGGCGATGCCGTCGAGCTTGCGCCCTTCGATGGTTGTCAGGTCGTCGAGCGATATCGCGACGACGCTCAAATCCACTGCCGTTGCGCCTCCGATGGTGAGCGACACGCCTTTGGCGAACGTGCCGTCGGCCGTCTTCTCGCCCGAGCCCTGTGCGGTCAGCGCACCGGCAGTTTCGAGCCCGAGGTCGCGCGCAACGGCGCTGTCGAGAACGGTCATCTCGGCGCCGGTGTCGAAGATGAACGACAATGGCCGCGAGCCGTTGACGGTCGCGGTGACATAGATGTGGTTGCTGTTCATCTCGAACGGAATGTCGGTCGCGCTCGTGCCTCGCAAGAACCGATGGTCCGGCGCCTGCGCCGCGGGTTGCGACGCGATTGCGCCGCCGTTCGCGCCGGCAACAGCCGACAGCGTCATCACGGCAACAATGGTAAGAACTGCGATGCGCTTCATCCCGGTGCTCCTGTCGTCATCGGCGTGACCGCGAATACCCGGCGTGCCGGCTTCGCGACCTGCTCCGCGTACACTACGCCACGAAGCGCCCGCCGGTTCCCGCCCGACGCCGGAACGGCGGGTCGCACCGGGCAAATGTAGTCCGATTGACAATGTTCGATCGCAGGGCGAAACTCTCCCGGTCCCCGGTGGTTGCCCGTGGTGGCGTAGCATGGTGACCTGACCGCTTGAACTCGACGCCCGGACGAACGTCCCAGAAGGATCCTGCACCAGCTCCGTCAGCTTTCATGCCCAACTCGAGACGAAGAAGCAGCGGTTACCGCCCGCCGATCGTGCCCGGACCATCCGCCATCCGCGAATGGTTCATGAAGGGTCTGACACAGACCCCGGACATCAGCGGAACCCAGTTCGCCAGGAAGCACCCGACGCATCCGTGGTGGCAGGTCATGTGCCTGACGGGCGTCGACTACTTCTCGACGCTCGGATACCAGCCGGGAATCGCGTTTCTCGCCGCGGGATTGCTGTCGCCGATCGCCACACTTGTCCTCGTGGCGCTCACGCTGCTCGGCGCGCTGCCGATCTACTCGCACGTCGCACAGGAGAGCCCGCACGGACAGGGCAGCATCTCGATGCTCGAACACCTGCTGTCACGGTGGAAGGGCAAGGCGATCGTCCTCATCCTGCTGGGGTTTGCGGCAACCGATTTCGTGATCACGATCACCCTGTCCGCCGCCGACGCGACGGCACACATCATCGAGAATCCCTTTGCGCCTCGCTGGATGGACCATCCGGTTGTCGTCACGCTGGTGCTGCTGCTGATCCTCGGAGCCATCTTCCTTAAGGGGTTCAAGGAGGCGATCGGCCTCGCGGTGATCCTTGTGGCCGTGTACCTGGTGCTGAACGCGGTGATCATCTTGCGCGGCGGCTGGGAGATCTTCAGCCATCCTACGGTTTTCGCGAACTGGAAGAACGCGCTTATGACCGGCCCGACCCACGGCGACATCTGGGGGATCGCTTTGCTGGCGGTGCTGGTCTTTCCAAAGCTCGCGCTGGGCCTGTCGGGGTTCGAGACGGGCGTCGCCGTCATGCCGCTCGTCTCGGGCGACCCGATGGACACGCATTCAAAACCCACCGGCCGCATCCGCAACACGCGCAAGCTGTTACGGACCGCCGCGCTTATCATGAGCGTCGCATTGATCGGATCGAGCTGGGTCACGACGCTGTTGATTCCTCCTGCAGAGTTTGAGACGGGCGGCGCCGCGAGCGGCCGCGCGCTGTCGTACCTGTTCCATCACTTCTATGGCGACACTTTCGGAACGCTGTACGACCTGAGCACCATCGCGATCCTGTGGTTTGCCGGCGCGTCGGCCATGGCCGGTCTGCTGAACCTGGTGCCCCGGTATCTGCCGCGGTATGGCATGGCGCCCGAGTGGGCGCGCGCGATGCGGCCACTCGTCGCGGTGCTCACGCTGATCACGGTGGTCGTCACGTGGTACTTCAAGGCGAACGTCGAGGCCCAGGGCGGAGCGTACGCGACCGGAGTCCTCGTCCTGATGACGTCGGCGGCTTTTGCCGTGACGTTGTCGATGTGGAATGCGGGCTGGCGGCGCTATGCCTTCCTGCTGATCACGCTTGTGTTCATCTACACGACGATCGACAACATCTATGTCCGGCCCGAGGGCATGAAGATCGCCTCGGTATTCATTGTGGCTATTGTCGTTACGTCGTTCATCTCGCGGGTGGCGCGCTCGACTGAGCTGCGCATCACGCGCGTGCGGCTCGACGAGCAGGCGCAACGCTTCATTCAGGAGGCGTCGATCGGCACCGTCCGCATCGTCACGAACCGGCCGGACCGCGGCCTCGAGTCCGAGTACAAGCGGAAGGAGCGCGACGCGCGTCAGGACCACCACATTCCTCCGGGCGAGCAGATCATCATCCTCGAGGTCCAGCCGGGCGACGCGTCCGAGTTCACGAACGAGCTCGACGTCTGTGGTGTCCGGATCGGCCCGTACCGGATCCTGCGGTGCGAGAGTCCTGCCGTTCCGAACGCGATCGCGGCGCTGCTGATCCACATTCGCGACATGACGGGCAAGTTGCCGCACGTCTACTTTGGGTGGACCGAGGGCAACCCGATCGCGTACGTGCTCAAGTTCATCGCGTTCGGCGAGGGCGACACGGCGCCGGTGACGCGCGAAGTGCTGCGGCAGACGATCGACGAGCCGACGCAGCGTCCGCGAGTGCACGTCGGGTAGGCGCCGATGGACTATCGAATCGTCACGCTCGAGCCGGTCGCGTGTCTTCGCGAGGGCTGGGCGATCGTGCGGGACCGCTACTGGCTGCTGCTCGCGATCACCGTGACGGGACTGATCATCGGAAGCCTGGCGCCGCTCGGGGTTCTGATGGGGCCGATGGTGTGCGGGATCTATATCTGCCTGTTCAAGCGCCTGAAGAAAGAGGAGATAGCGTTTCGCGACCTGTTCCGCGGGATGGACTACTTTGTCCAGAGCCTGATCGCCACGCTCGTGCAGCTTGTGCCGATCATGGCGATGACGATCCCGGTGAACCTGCTGCTCGCGCTGCAGTTCGTCAAGCGGGTCTACACGTGGATGGGCGGACCATATCGCGAGCTGGCGGACATGATGGGACCCCGCGAGATGTTCGTCATCGTTGCGATCGCGTCGGTTGTGGTGTTTCTGCTGAGCGTGTTTTTCGGGACGTTCTTCATGTTCAGCTATCCGCTGATCGTCGACCGGAAGATGCGGGGGTGGGATGCGGTGAAGTTGAGCGCACGGGCTTCGCGGGACAACTTTCGGGGCGCGGCGGTGTTGATGGCGACGACGACGCTGGTCAGCCTGCTGGGATCGCTGGTGTGCTATGTCGGTGCGTTTCTGGTGACGCCGGTGACGCTGGCGGCGTGGGTCGTGGCGTACCGGCGGGTGTTTCCGGAGCTGGCTCGCTAGCCGGACCCTTTCAGGGTCCTCGCGAATTGGCTGGTTGTCCGGGGGTCGTCGTCGCGCTGCGCGCGTCTCGACCCCCGGCTATTGTGACGCACCCCTTCGGGGTGCTTCGGACGCGGTGGCAACGCAGATCGCAGCGCGACCGATTGTCCAAGCTCCCGGATCGGAGCACCCAGAAGGGGGCATCCACTCCGTGTTTCGCGCGACCGATTGTCCAAGCTCCCGGGTCCGAGCACCCAGAAGGGGGCATCCACTCCGTGTTTCGTGCGACCGATTGTTCGCGCTCCCGGGTCCGAGCACCCAGAAGGGGGCATCCACTCCGTGTTTCGTGCGACCGATTGTTCGCGCTCCCGAGTCCGAGCACCCCGAAGGGGGCATCCACTCCGTGTTTCGCGCGACCGATTGTTCGCGCTCCCGGCTCCGAGCACCCCGAAGGGGTGCGTCACAATAGCCGGGGGTCGAGGAGCGAAGCGACGACGACCCCCGGTGTCACCACAAACCGCTTGGCGACCCTGTAGGGGTCGCCCGTCCTCATGCAACCCAAAGAACCGCGCACGCGTGCGGACGCGTAGTTCCACCAGAGGCCGCCCCATTGGGCCTCGCAAAACCTGCGTCAATGCATTACCTTTTTCAAATCCTTGGCGATGCGCCGTCCCTTCGCATCGCATCATTTGGACATTAGTTTTAAGTCGTTGATCTGTAACAGCTTACGGGGTGGTTTTCTTTGCGCCCCCAACCCATTTTGTACTAATGGGTCCGGGTCGCGATGCCGATACACCAAAGGCAGACTGCAAAGACACTCGACCACACATCCAGGAGATCCCTTGTGACGAATTTTCATATGTACTCGACCCGCCTTACCCGCCCGCAGCGAAACGCCCGCGCCGGCACAGGGACCAAGCCGTCTTGCCGACGGGGTCAAGGTCATCGAGGCGGCCGAACGAGGAGCTCCGTGGATCTCGTACCAGGACGGTGTCGAAATCGCCCGCACCACGATGGGCGACACGGCCGCGTGCGCGGGTCTGAAGACCGGCGCGCTCGAGGCGGCGACGCTCGCGAGCGCGGATATCGACGAGGATGGCGTGCCCGACCTCGTCGTCACCTACGCAAGCGCGACCGGCGGCGCCATCAGCGTCACGAGCGGCAATCTGCGCGCCGTGTATCCGCACGCGCCGCTTCCGGCCGGCGCCGGCGACCCCGGGGACGCGCCGTTTGTCGGTCCGGCCCGTATGGTAGCGACACCGGTGTCGGCCGACCTCTCGGTAGCGGGCGACTTTGACGGCGACCGGCATCAGGACGTGCTCGTCGCGCAGAAGGGCGGCAGCAGCCTCGTGCTGTTTTCGGGCGACGGCAAGGGCGCGCTCAAGCATTCGCGAACTGTCGAAACCGGTGGAGCGATCACGACGATCGCCGCAGGCGAAATCGACACGCCGGACGGCACTGCCGACGTCGCCGTGGGCGTGACGGGATCGGGCGGCAATCGCGTCCTGCTCTATCCGTCGAAGACCCACGGCCTGTCAGGCAAACCGGAGGCGTTCAAGGTCGCGGCAGCGCCGACGTCCATGGCGATCGGCCGGCTCGCCGCGAACGAACAGCCAGGCGTCGTGATCGCGGCGGGCGCGAGCCTGACGTTCGTTCACGCTCACGATGACGCCAATCGAAAGGTCGACCGTCGGCAGCTCGACTTTTCGGTTGAGGCAATCGCGCTCGGTGGGTTTGCGCACCCCGGTCACGTCGAGATCTCGCTCGTCGGCGTCGACGGCCGCATCCGGCTCGCCGAGCCTCCGTCTGACGGCGTCGCGGCCGGTCTGCGCGACATGGCGATTCATGGCATTGCGCAAGGCACTGTCGCGGCCGGAGGCTCGCTCGTTGCTGCCAACGCGACGTCGCGGCCTGGAGACGATCTGGTGCTCGTGGACGGCGCTTCGAGGCGCATCTCGATTCGCGAGGCGTCGCAGGACCAGACGGCAAGCGCGGATCTCGACGTGTCATCGGCGCCCGTCGCGGTGCTGCCGATGCGACTGAACTCGGACGGAATGGACGATCTCGTCGTGCTGCGGAAGGGCTCGACGGAGCCGTCGTTCATCGTCTCGCGCCCGCGCCTGACCTTTACCGTGACGACGAACGCCGCCATGGGCGCGGGATCGCTCGCCGATGCCATCACGCAGGCAAACGGGTCGTCGGGTCCCGACATGATCGACTTTGCGCTCCCGGGCTCGACGCTCATCCAGCCGACGGTGGGATTCGTACCGTCCGAGGCGGTCACGATCGACGCGACGACGCAGACCGGGTATGCCGGAACGCCGATCGTCACGCTCGATGGAACGTCGGCGTCGGTGAACACGCAGTCATTCGACGTCGTCGTCGCGTCCGGCGTGGTCATCCGGGGATTTTCGATCATCAACTGGATGGGCGACGGCATCGTGATCACGGCAGGCGCGTCGGCGACGACGATCGAAGCGAACTACATCGGCGTGACGACGTCGGGCACGACGGCGGCCGGAAACGGCGCGTCCGGTGTCACCATCATCGACTCGTCCGCGAACGTCGTCGGCGGAACTACGACAGCCGCGCGAAACGTCATCTCGGGGAATGGCGCCCAGGGCATTCATATCTCGAGCTTCATGTCGAACGGCAACATGGTCCTGGGTAACTACATCGGCACGAACGCGGCGGGCACGGCGGCGCTATCGAACACCTTCAACGGCGTCGAGATCGAGGATGCGGCAAGCAACACGGTCGGCGGAACGGCCGTTGGCGCCGGAAACGTGATCTCGGGCAACACCGCGTCCACGACCCTCTCGAACGGCGTGTACGTGCACGGGTTCTCGGCATTCGGACTGATCCAGGGCAACATCATCGGTCTCGCGGCGGACGGCGCAACGCCGCTCGCGAACGGCGCGAACGGCGTCCTCGACGACGCCTCCCAGTTGGCGATCAACGGGCTGAACATCATCTCGGGCAACACCGGCAACGGAATCCTGTGCCTGTCGAGCGGCAGCGGAATATGGGCCACCGACAACTACATCGGCACCGACTCGTCCGGGCTGCTCGACGCAGGGAATACGCTCGCCGGTGTGTACATCCAGGACGTCCCGAACGGCACGGTCGGCGATCTGGGATTCGCTACGGGCAACACCATTTCCGGGAACGACGGAGGTGGCGTCGTCGTTGCGGGCTCGTCCTTCAGCATCTTCATCGGCGGCAACCTGATCGGCACGGATCCCATCGGCAACACGACGATCGGAAACGGCGGGAACGGCATCCTGGTCTCGGACTTTTCCATGGCGGACATCGTTGCCAACCGAGTCTTTGGCAGCTCTGCCAACGGCATTGCGATCACGGATTCGGCATCGTGCGCGCTCGAGTCCAACAGCTGTTACTTCAACCTCGAGCTCGGCATCGACCTCGGGAACGACGACGTGACCATGAACGACCCCGGCGACACCGACCCGGGGCCGGACGGGCTCCAGAACTTCCCGGTCATCACGTCGGCGTCCTACGACGGCTTGCTGCACTTCACTGGAACGCTCAACAGCGCTCCCAGCCAGGATTACCGGATCGAGTTCTTTGTCAGTCCCACGTGCGAGCTCTCGGGATTTGGCGAGGGCTACTATCCCGCCGGTACGGTCGACACCACGACGGGACTCGGCGGCGACGCGTTCTTTTCGCTGGACGTCTTTCCCAATGGGTTCTCGATCAGCCCCGGCGAAGTGGTGACGGCCACGGCGAGCCCTCTGCTCCCGCCTCCTGGACGTTCGGGCAGACCCGGACGCCCCGCAACGCAGGTCAACGTCCCGATGGACACGTCCGAGTTCTCGGCGTGCGTGCCGCTCATCACGCCCAACGGCCCGGACCTGTCCGTGACGATCAGCGGCGTGCCGAATCCCGTGGTGCAGGGCAACGACGTGACGTACACGATCGACGTTACGAACCCCGACCTGAAATCTATCGCAACCTCGGTTCAACTCAGCGGGACCACTCCCGCGGGAATGACGTTTCAGTCGCTCTCGGCGCCGGGCGGCTGGTCGACGACCGATCCAGGGCCAGGCGGCACGGGCGCATTCACCGCGTCGACCGCGATGCTCTTTTTCGGCACCACGACGTTTACGCTCGTGCTGCGCGTCGACCCCGGCGTGCCGGACAACACGGACATCGACACGACGGTCACCTTGACGCAGGCCGACCCGGAGCCGAACCCGGCGGACAACACGGACACGGCGACCGTCACCGTGACGGCGGCTCCAAGTGCAGACATAGGTGTGACGGTCAGCGGATCACCGGATCCCGTCGGCGCCGGCTTTGAGGCCACGTATTCGATCATGGTCACGAACAACGGACCGATCGACACCGGCGTGTTCCTGAACGCAAACGTTCCGGACAACACGACGTTCGTCTCGCTCTCCACCGTGCCTGGCTGGAGCTGCAAGACACCCGGACCGGGCGGGACAGGTTCGATCGGGTGCAGTACGCAACTCCTTGCAAGCGGCCAGTCCGTGACGTTCGATCTCGTCGTGCTGGTCGATTCCGGCACGGCGATCGGCACGGTGCTGACGTGCTCGGCGAGTGTCGAGGGCAACCTCCCCGATCCGAACACCAACAACAACACCGCGTCGGGATCGGTCACGGTCGGAAACCCGACCGACGCCGATCTCGTGCTGCTGAAGTCGAGCACGCCCGACTCGGTCGTGGCCGGCGGAACGCTTACCTATTCGCTCGAAATCACGAACAACGGACCGGCCGCGGCGATGGACGTCGTCGTCACCGATCCGATGGCATCGCTGACCACGTTCGTCTCGGCATCGGCGAGCGCGGGCGGTTCCGTGACGGCCCCGACCGTCGGACAGACGGGCACGGTAACCTGCACGTGGGCGGGACCGACGGCAGCGGGCGAGACGCGCACGCTGACGATCGTCACGACCGCGAGCACGAGCCCGTCCCAGACGACGACCATTGCCAACACGGCGACGGTGTCGAGCTCGTCGCCGGATCCCGACCTCAGCAACAACACCTCCACACGCACCAACACGATCGAGGTCGACCAAGGCCAGCCTCGCGCCGACGTCGGCGTGTCGATGACGGGCGGTACCGGCGAGATCGTCACCGGCACGTTCGTCGAGTACTCGATCGCCGTCAGCAACAACGGCCCGAACGACGCCGACGAGGTCGTGGTCATGGGCTCGACGCCCATCGGCACCCGACTCGTGTCGCTGTCGACACCGCAGGGAAGCGTCGACGGCCCGCCAGTCGGCGGGTCGGGTTCGTTCACCGTCAGCATTGGAACGATCGAGTCGCACCACACCGTCACGGTCTCGCTCGTCGTCAACGTCCTCGCGCCGGGCGGCTCCTCGGTCAACAACTCCGTTGCCGTGAGCAGCTCGACCAACGATCCGAACGGCGCCAACAACACGTCCGACACGATGGGCACGGTCACGGCCGGAATGGACACGCTGCTCACGTGGGATCCACCGATCCAGACCACAGACGATTCGCTCAATCCGCCACTACACCTGCAGACTCGGCCGGTCACAGCGAACAACCAAGGGTTCACGGGTCAGCTGCCCAAGCTGCTGCGCAATTCGCTCGTCGGTTACAACGTCTACCGTTCGAACCAGTCGAACGTTCAGGCGACGCCCGCAAACCTGTTCACGACGGTCGGCCCTGGCGTGACGATGCTCGTCGCGGGAACGGCGCCTTCGGGCTCGTACTTCACGGTCACGGCGCAGTATCCGAACGGCGAGAGCGGTGCGACCAACGCCGCAAGCGGCGGGCTGCCACAGCCAGCGATTTCCGGGATCCAGTTCCGCGCTGGCAAGCTGATCGTCAACGGCGCGGACTTCAGCGACACCGTGTCGGTGTTCGTCGACGGCATTCCGTTCGCCAAGACGGCAAAGGTGAAGCGGGCCGGAACCAAGATCCAGCAGAAGGGCAAGCTGCTGACTGGTCAGACCGTCCAGGCGTACATCTCGGGCCAGGGCGGCGTGGCGCTGATCAGTGTGTTGAACGAAGACTCGGGGATCGGGACGTTCCTGTACCGCAGGTGAAGACAGGCCGCGGATGAACGCAGATCATGCGGATCTGCGCAGATCTGCGGACTGATTTGTCAGGCGCGGGTGACGCACACGCTCTCGGTGAGGGCGTGTGCCGCCCGCACCGCGCGGGCGGCGTCTGTCTCGTCGACGACGAGCCTGATTGCGCTCCCCGTGCCGCCGAGCTCGACCGCGCGCACCGCGACACGGCTGCGACCGATGGACTCGAACAACCGTCCGATCGTCTCTGCGTCCCGATCGATTCGATCGCCGACGACGCTCACGATGGCGAGCCCCCTGCGCACGTCTATCTCCCCGATCCGTCCGAGATCGGCCGCCACCTCGTCGACACGGTCCGCCGGCACGACGACGAGGCTCGATTCGGACTCTGCCGATGCGTGCGAGATCCGAATCGCCGGCTGACCGGACGCTAGCAGCTCCCGGACTGCCGCCACGGGCGCGCGAGACGCACCGTAACCTCCGACCCGGACCGAACCCAGACCCGAGATCGACGTCACCGCACGCACAATGCCCTCCTCCGGCGCGTGCCTGCGCACGACCGCCGTGCCCTCGGCGTGTGGATCGAACGCACTGCGAATTCGCACCGGAATGCTCCCCTCCGCGAGAAGCCGTGACGCACGGTACTGGAGCACCTTTCCGCCAAAGCACGACAGTTCGGACAGCTCCGAATAGCTGATCGACGCCACGTGCTGCGCGTCGTCGACGACGTCCGGGTCTGCAGTCAGCACGCCCGCGACCTCTTTGAAGAAATCGACGCCCTGCGATTCGAGCGAGTGCGCGATGATCGCTGCGGTGAAGTCGCTCCCGCCCCGGCCGAGCGTCGTCGTGATGCCGCAGGGTGTCGCGCCGACGAATCCAGGCACGACGGGAATGCACCCCCGGTCGAGCATTGAGCCGACGACTCGGCGAATCCGCTCACCGGAGGTCACCAGGTCGGGCACGGCATCGCCGTGGCCCGGATCCGTCACGATCAGTTCGCCCGCGTCGACGAATTCCGCATCAAGTCCGATCCGACGCAACGCGGCTGCGAACAGCGGCGCGCTCAATCGCTCGCCGGCCGCGATGACGGTATCCAGTTGCCGCGGAGTGGCAGAGCCCGACCCGGCCACTGTTCGAAGGATGCTGCGCAATTCGCCGACGACACGGTCCGCTTCGCGCACGAAGTCCTGAAGATCTTCGCCCGCGCCGATCGTACGACGCGCAAGCGTCCGAAATCGCAGACCGACCGATCCGGCGAGGTCGTCGACGCCCTCGGCTCCGAGCTGCGCCGCCCTCTCGGCGATCGAGATCAGCCCGTCCGTCACGCCTCGCGGAGCCGACACGACCACCACCACGCCGTGCCGGCCCGCGCCGCGCTCGACGAGACGGAGCGCCGTCGCGATCGAATCGGGATCCGCGAGCGACGCGCCTCCGAACTTGTACACCTTGTGACCCGACACGCCCGTCACCACCTTTCGCCAAGGACGATCGCCGCGACGTCCCGCGCGTCCGCCAGGAATCCGTCGTGGCCGTGCGACGACGGAAGTTCGGCGTAACGCGCGTCGACTCCCGCATCGCGCAGCCGCCGCGCGAGGTTCCGCACGTCGGACGCGGGAAACAGCCAGTCCGACGAGATGCCCACCAGCAGCACCGCGGCCTCGATACGCGCGAGCGCCGCTCCTTCGCACTCATAGCCCGACCATGGCTCGAAGAGGTCCATCGTCTTTGTGAGCGCGACGTAGGACTCCGCCGTAAACCGCCGCGTGAATATGTCGCCCTGGTGATCAAGGTAGCCCGCAACGTCGAATCGATCACTGGCCGAACGGCGCGGGTCCTCGCCGTCGCGGTTCGGGCGGCGGCCGAACCGCTCGGCGAACAGCTCCGGCGACTTGTACGTGCACATCGCGACTGCTCGCGCGATATGCAAACCAGCAATGGGGTCGGCGTGAATGGCCGCGCGCTGCACGTGATTGAGCGCCAGACCGAGCGCGCCGAGCGGGGCCGCACCGATCGCGACGCACCGTGCGACGCGCTCGGGAAACTCGACGGCCCAGCGCAAAACCTGCATCCCGCCAATGGACCCGCCGATCACGAGCTTCAGTCGTTCGACGCCCAGGTGATCGAGGAGCGCCGCCTGTGCGCGCACGTTGTCCTCGACCGTGACGACGGGAAACGCCGCGCCGAACGGCCTACCCGTCGCGGGATCGGTCGACCCAGGACCCGTCGATCCGTAGCACGATCCGAGGCAGTTCACGCACACCACACAATCGCGGCCCGGGTCGAAGACGTTCCCCGGCCCGAACAGCTCGGACCACCACTCGGCGGCTCGATGCGAGCCGGACAGCGCGTGGCAGACGAGCACCACGTTGTCGCGGCGCGCGTTCGGTTCGCCGTAGACCGCGTACCGGAGCGTCACGGGCTGGAGCGTCCCGCCGGCCGCGAGCCTGAAGGGCTCGCGCCGGGAGAACACAAAATCAGCCTCGCGCGCGGGCGCGAGCGCCGGTGCTTGGAGCGCCACGCTCATACACTCCGCGCCTTGACCCCGTCGGGCACGCGCGACGCACGCAGCGCGCCGTCGATGTCGCCGATGATGTCGCGCACGTCCTCGATGCCGATCGAGAGCCGCACGAGATCGGGTGTCACGCCGGTCGCGCGCTGCTCCGCGTCGCTCAGCTGCTGGTGGGTCGTCGACGCCGGATGGATCACGAGCGACTTTGCATCGCCGATGTTCGCGAGCAGACTGAACAGCTTGAGCGATTCGATGAACCGTTTGCCGGCTTCGTAACCGCCCTTGATGCCAAACGTCACGAGCGCTCCAGCACCGTCCGGAAGGTACTTCTGCGCAAGCTCGAAGTACGGGCTCGACTCGAGTCCCGGGTAGTTCACCCACGCGACATCGGGATGATCCGCGAGGTGCCGCGCGACCGCGAGCGCGTTCTCGGAGTGGCGCTGGAGCCTGAGGTGCAGCGTCTCGGCGCCCTGCAACAGCAGGAACGCGTTGAACGGCGACAGGCACGCGCCCGTGTCGCGGAGGCCCTGGACGCGCGCCTTGAGGATGAATGCGAGCGGCCCGAATGCGTCGGTGTACGAGATGCCGTGATACGACGGATCCGGTTCGGTGAATTCGGGGAAACGGCCGGAGGCTTTCCAGTCAAATGTTCCGGCGTCGATGATCACGCCGCCGATCGCCGTTCCATGGCCTCCGATGAACTTGGTGGCCGACTGGATGACGATGTCGGCGCCCCACGCGATCGGCCGCGACAGCGCCGGCGATGGCGTCGTGTTGTCGACGATCAGCGGGACTCCGGCGTCGTGCGCCACAGCGGCGATGCGCTCGATGTCCACGACGTCGAGCTTTGGGTTCCCGACCGACTCGGTGTAGACGGCCCGCGTGCGGTCGTTTATCGCGGCGCGAATTCCGTCAAAGTCCTCGGCGTCGACGAAGCGGACCGTGATCCCGAGCCGCGGCAGCGTGTAGTGGAACAGGTTGTAGGTGCCGCCGTAGAGCGACGTGGTGGAGACTATCTCGTCGCCCGCCTGTGCGAGCGTGAGGATCGCCAGCGTTTCGGCGGCCTGTCCCGAAGCGGTCGCAAGCGCGGCCACACCGCCTTCGAGCGCCGCGACACGCTTCTCGAGCACGTCCGTCGTCGGATTCATGATCCGCGTGTAGATGTTGCCGAACTCCTTGAGCGCGAACAGTCGCGCCGCGTGGTCGGCGTCGTCGAACACGTAGGACGTGGTCTGGTAGATGGGCACCGCGCGCGCGTTGGTCGCGGTGTCGGGCTCCTGCCCGCCGTGGATTGCGACCGTGCCGAGGTACGGTTGCCGTGAAGCTGCGTCATTCGAGTCTGCCATGCGATCTCCTTGTCAGCGGCGATTCGCGACTACGACCTGCGTCTCCGTATGTTCCCGGCACCTGGAAACCAAAGACCCCGCGCCTGCGGAGCGCGGGGTCGAACAGGAGAACCATGGAGCCCTTTAGCAGTTTTTTACGTGGAGCAAGTCGTTCTAAATCGCCACGAACGAAATGTGAAAACAACTGGGCACACGGTCGCACGCGCCGCGCAGGCCGGTCAAATGAGTAATATTTATGGCAGGTATGCTCAGGCTTCGCAGTCGGCGAGGGCGTCGCGCACGACGTCGCGAATCTCGCCGCGCGCCCTGCGTTCCGTAAGCTCGTCCATCACGTCGATCTGGATCAGAGGATTCACGTTGTGCATCGACGCGTACGCGGTGAGCGCGCCGTCGAGGCCCGCGGCGAGCGCTTCCTCCTGGTCGGGTGACGCGCCCGGATGTTCGGCGAGGTACTTGGCGGCCGAGATCTGAAGCTGGACGCGGAGTTCCGCGGCGCCGAGCTGCTTTGAGAGCAGCAGCTCGCCGAGAAGCGCCCGGCATGGCGGCACGAGGAGGTCGGGCGACCGGTTGATGATCGTCAGCACCTTCACGCGATTCTTCTTGGCTTGCTTGGACAGCGGATCGCTCTCGAGGGCAACGGCGTACTTGACGACGTCCGACCTGTCCTTTTTCGACGCCGGGAGTTGTTGCGCCATGGCCGATGTGACCGGAACAACGGCGAGGAGTGCGATGACGAGCGCTGCGAGTCTCATGTGTCAAAGTGTGGCAGACGTCGAATTCCCGGCGCAAGAAAGTAGTTGCGCAGGTGTCTGACCATCGGCGCTCCGCGCTTGGGCAGGAGGACCGTCACGACGTCGAACCGGTACGGCTCGCCGCGGAGTCCAAGGGCGCTGCGATAGCGCGCGGCCGATCGCACGAGGAGCGCGCGTTTGCGCGTGTCGACCGCGCGTTCGGCCGGTAGGAGTCCGGCGCGCCGGCGGGTTTTGACCTCGACGAACACGAGCGTCGTGCGGTCGTACGCGACGATGTCGAGCTCGCCGAGCGCGGAGGGTGCGCCGGGGCGTGCGTCGAGCAGGACGGTGACGTTGCGCGCGGCGATGCGGTAGCCGAGGCCGGCGAGGTAGCGCACGGCGAGCCGTTCGCCATGCGCGCCGAGGCGTTGGCGTGGTGTCTTGCGACGGGTGAACACGCGACATGATCGGGAATCGTGGCGCTGAGGTTGCGCGGTGGCAGGCCGACCCTTTCAGGGTCGCATCGGATGGGGCTGCGTACCGGGGGTTGTCGTCGCTTCGCTCCTCAACCCCCGGCTATTGCTCGGCACCCCTTCGGGGTGCTCGGAATTCTCGGCGACGATGTCCGAGGCACGCCGCAGGGGTGGGCGGAATTCTCAGAGTCAATGTCCGAAGCGCCCCGAAGGGGTGCGCTGGAATAGCCGGGGGTCAACGAGCGCGACGGTCTCCGAAGCACCCCGAAGGGGTGCGCTGGAATAGCCGGGGGTCAAGGAGCGCAAAGCGCGACGACGACCCCCGGTAGGCGTACCACACGGGCCAGGACCCTGAAAGGGTCCGGCTTGCTACCCGAACACCCGGTCGTACACCTCGCGGATTCCCTCGATTGCCTCGCGGTACCGCACCTCGAAATCCGGCGTATGACCGATCCCGCAATACGCCGCGATCTCCTCCAGCAACTCCGGCTCCTCCGGCAGCGCCGCCTCCGCCCGGTCGCCGATCAACCGCAACGCATGGTCGATCGTGCGCAAAAACTCATACCCGGATCCGAGCGCCACCGCGTCGTCCACACCCAGGATCCCCGCCTCGCCCAGGTGCGCGATCAACGCGCGCGTCCCAAGCTCCGGCGGAAAATCCGTCTGCGTCTCGAGCTGCGCAAAGCGCGTGACAAAATAGACGTCCAGCATCCCACCGCGCCCCCACTTGATGTTCCGGCCCTTGCGCCCACGGCCGACTTCGAGCGCCGCCCTCACGTCGCGCAGTTCGGACCGCACTTCGTCAAACGAACCGCGCGCACGGGTCGCCTCGAACACACACGCGATCACCTCGGCGCGCGCCCGCTCCCCGACCTCCGCATCACCCGCAACGGGCCGCAGCTTCAGATAGGCTGTCAGCTCCCACGCCGAAGCGCGCTCGAGTATGTACTCGCTCAGCCTGCGCATACTCGACGCCATGCGACCGGCGCGCCCCTCGGGCCGCAACCGGAAATCGACGCGGTAGACATACCCTTCGCGAGTGAGCGCCGAGAGCACCCGTGCGACCAGCTGCGCGAGACGCGCAAAGAACTGTGACGCGTCGACGCTGCCAAACTCCTGCCTCGCGTCGGGGTCGTACACCGCAAGCAGGTCGAGATCCGACCCGTAGTCCATCCCCGCGTGGCCGAGCCGCCCGAGCGCAAGAAAACTCACGGCGAGCGGATCGAGACAGTTCGGGCCGAGCAGTTCGGTCGCCGCGATCCGGAACGCGACGTCGAGCGCGGCTTCGGCAAGATCGGTCTGTTCGCGGTTGATCTCGAAGAGCGGAACACGGCCGAGCACGTCGTGGCTGCCGACCGCGACGATCTCGCGATACCACGCGCGACGGAGCGCGGCCATCCGGGTGGCGAGCGATGCTTCGGCTGCGACCGGCTCGAGGATCGACGCGTGAAACTCGGCGCGCGAGCGCGTCACCGAACAGAACAGCGACCCCGGGATGTCGGCGGCGAGCGCGGGCTGGCCCGTCAGGATCTCCGCAAAGAACGCGCCCGAGCCGAGCAGTCTGACCAGCTGCTCGAGCTTGTCGACACCGCCGGCGAAAACACCCTCGGCAACCTCCGGATCGAGCGTCGACAGCGATGCGAGGTATTTTTCGAGGTTTCTGAGCGCGCGCGCCGGATGCGACAGACGCGATGCGACGTCGACGAGCAGGGCGCGCATCTCTCGCGTGTACTCGGCGAGATCCTCGCCGGTCTCGACGTCGAGCGTCGCAAGCAGCATGGCGGCCGATTCGAGCGGACGCTCGGCTTCGACCGCCTGGCGGCCGAGGCGGTCCTCGTGCGCGATCGCGCGCTCGGCCGCGAGTGGCTCCGGAGCCGGCTCCGCCGGGCGGTCGCCCGCCGCAAAGACTCGCGACGCGATCGTGCGCACGCGCGACGTATGCGCCTCGACCTCCGCGAGAAGCTGATCCGCCGGTTCGCCGTTACGCAGCTCGAACCCGCAGCGGCGCGCGAGCACCGACAACTCCTCACGGTTGACCGGCAGCCGGTGCGTCTGCGCGCCCTGCGTCATCTGCAGCCGGTGCTCGACGGTTCTCAGAAAGACGTACGCCTCCGAGAGTGCCGATCGGTCGGCGTCGCTGATGAACCCCTTTTCGGCGAGACGCTGCAGGCCAATGAGCACCTGCGACGCACGGATCCACGGGTCCCTGCCACCGTATGCCAGCTGGAGTGCCTGTGCGACAAACTCGATCTCCCTGATGCCTCCGGGTCCAAGCTTGACGTTGAACCCGCCGCCGCGCGCCTTCTCTTTGCTGTCAATCCGGTCGCGCGAGTCGCGGACGCCAGCGATTGCCTCTGGAAGGGTCTCCTCATGGAAGATGACGCCGCGAAGGCTCGCAAGAAACCGTGCGACGAGCGCTTCGCTGCCAGCGGACGCGCGTGCGCGAATCAGCATCTGCCGCTCCCAGTTGTGCGCGCGGTCGCGGTAGTACTCGAGCGCGCGCTCGAGACGCACGACGAGCTCGCCGTCCTGTCCGTACGGCCTGAGGCGGAGGTCGACGCGGTAGACGGGCGCCGTCCGGCCCGGACTGCCGACGGTCTTGAACAGCTCCTCGGCGAGTCTCGTGAAGAACGCGCGGTTCTCGAGCGGCGCGGCGGCGCTTGTATGCGTCGTAGCCGAGGTGTGGCCCTCGCCGTCGTACAGAAACATCAGGTCGATGTCGGATGCGTAGTTGAGCTCGCGGCTGCCGAGCTTGCCGAGCGCGACGACCGAGAACTCGGCTTCGGCGACGCGTCCACGCGCGTCGGTGGTCTGCGGCGTGCCGTAGCGGTTCACGAGCGCCTGGCGCGTGTGCGCAAGCGCGTGATCGAGGATGCAGTCGGCGAGGTTCGACAGCTCGTCGGTGGTGTCCGTGAGCGTCGCGAGGCCGAGACAGTCGCGCAGGTAGATGCGGGCCAACTCCCGCTGTTTGAAAGTCGAGAGCAGCGACTGCTCGTCGCGGTCGCTGTGACGCGACGCGTAGCGGCCGAGCTCTTCATCGAGTTGTTCGCGCGTGCGCGAGCGGTCGGTTGCGCCCTTGCGCGCGATGTACGGGATGATGTCGGTTTGCGCGAGGATCGCGTCCGAAAGCCATGGGCTGTACGCGGCGAGCGTCAGCAGGTTGGCGAGCAGTGCCGGCGTGCGTTTGAGCCGCTGGTACTCGGAGGCGTGCTCGGTTGCGAGACGCGCGATGAGGCGGCGGGGGGCTTCGCGTTCCGGGAGGCGGTCAAGCAGTTTGTCGAGCGTGGCATCCATTGGTCGGCGGCGCGTGGTTCGAGGACTGTTTGACGGTGTTCGAAACGCACGGCTATGATGCCGCTTACGCGCCCGTAGCTCAACGGATAGAGCATCAGACTTCGGATCTGAGGGTTGGGAGTTCGAGTCTCTCCGGGCGCGCTTTCCTTTCGAACCGCGCGCAGAGAAGACCGAGGCGCTGAGACGCAGAGAGGAGACTCAGTCTCCCTCGGCATCCTCGACGAACCTGAACGCACACGCGAGAGCGGCGAGCCTCGCCCACGTGTCGAAGGTGTGCGTGCGAGGCGTAGCGAACCTGCCTGCACCGGCCGAGCGGACGCGCGGCCGTTCCTGCTTTTGTACTGTCCGTTACTTTGCTTTACAAAAAACTGGAAACCCGCGGCAAAGAAGCAACGGATAAGCAGTGCGCTCAACTCACGACTTCTTTCGCGAGTCCGCGACATCGACGGGGGGCCGCCCCGGAATGGAAAGGGACTACCATGGCCGACATCGATAGACGACAATTCCTCGCCCTCGCCGCGAACTTCGGTGCGTCGCTCGCCCTGTGTGGTCCTGCTGCCGCGCGCTCACGGGTGACGTGGCGCGAACGGCGGGACCTGTTCCCGGAGGGTGTCGCCTCGGGCGACCCGGACTCCGGCAGCGTGATTCTGTGGACCCGCAGGCCCTTCGAGAAAAGCGATCAACAGATACTGACGGTCGAAGTCGCCGAAGACGAGGCGTTCCGCCGGGTCGTGGCGCAGGCGCGCACCCCGGTTTCGCCGGCGACCGACTGGACGGCCCGGGTGCTCGTCGGCGGCCTCAAGCCGGCAAGGACCTACTGGTACCGCTTTACCGACCGGGACGGAAATGGCAGCCGCGTCGGCCGCACCATCACCGCACCATTGGTTACTGATCCCCGACCGGTGAACTTCACATTCGTCAGCTGCCAGGATGTCAACGAAGGCAAACTGAACGCCTATCGCCGGATGATTTACGAAGATGAACGGGCCGCCCCGGGCGATCAGCTCGGCTTCGTGCTGCATCTCGGCGACTTCATCTATGAGGTGGTTGAATATCCGGAGGAGGTGAAAACGCGGTATGACCGCACGATCTACGAGGTCGCGCGCATCCCCGATGGCGGCGTCAATCGCAAGTTTCACTACCCACTTACGGTCGAGGGATACCGCGCCATCTACAAAGGGTATCTCGCCGACCCCGACCTGCAGGACGCTCGCGCGCGTTGGCCGTTCGTCGCCATCTGGGACAACCACGAATTTTCCTGGCTCGGCAGGCAGAGCATCGTGAGGCCGGGGGACGACGGAAGACCCGGGCAGAGCGTCAAGGTCGCCGCGAACCAGGCGTGGTTCGAATACATCCCGGCGCGAGTCAAGCCGCCGAGCGGCTCTCTCGACGCCTTCGGTCCGCCTGCAGTCAAGGATGTTCCGATCGAAAAATGGGACGAGAATGAACTCGGCCTGGAGCCGAACAACCTGATCGCCATCAACAGCCTCAAGGCATACCGAACGCTCCAGTACGGCAAACACCTCGACCTCTTCATCACCGACAATCACAGCTTCGCCGGCGGCGACCCCACGGACCCTGGCGACGTCGGTAAGATCTACGACCCCAGCTTTAACGGGATGTTCTCCGAGGAGGCGATGATCGCCCTCGATGCTGGTCGCGCGTTCGGCGACGGGAACCCGCCGAACGAGCTCTCATTTCGCGACGTGCGCATCCCGAATCCGCGAAAGGATGCGGCGCCGCGCACCATCCTGGGAGCGGATCAAAAGGCCTGGTTCAAGGACCAGCTGCGGCGATCGGCGGCAACCTGGAAGATCTGGGGCAATTCTCTCGGGTGCCTCGATTCGCGTATCGATCCGCAGAACCTGCCCGCGGAGATGACCGAGAAACCGTGGCCATCGGACACCTACGCAGAGATCGGCCAAACCGACTACGGATCGGCATATTTCGAGCGGAAGGAGATCTATGACGTCGTGCGAGATGCGAAGATCACCGGCTTCGCCATCGTATCTGGAGACCGTCACAGTTTTTGGGCCGGATATGCTGCCGCCCATCTCCCTCCGCGGAAGTTCGAGCCCGTGGGATTGAGCTTTGTGGGCGCGTCGCTGGTGAGCCCAGGCGCGATGGAATCCTATGAGCATGTCTTACCGAAGAACCTGCCAATCCGCGCCTTGTACCTCGCCGACCGGCCGGATGGCGGCAAGCCGGACTGGACCTACAACATGCTGTTGCGGCATGGCGTCCGCTCGTGCCTCGAGTATGCGAAGAGCTTCGACCTGAAGCGCGCACGCGCGCTCTCGAACCCGCAGCTTGCGCCGCACCTCGAGTTCGTCGACATGGGCGGCCACGGCTACGCGAAGGTGCGCCTCACCGGCGATGAGATGCGGACCGAGTTCGTGTGCATCCCGCGGCCGATCACCCGCAGCGCGAGCCCGGATGGAGGGCCGCTACGCTACCGTGTCGCGCATGTCGCCAAGATGTGGGGACCTGGCGAGCGGCCGCGCCTCGAACAACAGGTTCTGGAAGGCGACGTCGGACTGTCGATCTGACCGTGCGCGTGGGAGGTACATCTATCGGCGGGGGTTCAAACCACGCGCAGAGACGGCCGAGTCGCAGAGACACAGAGACGAAATTCATTCTCCCTCTGCATCGTCGACGAACCTGAACGCGCACGCGGACGCCGCGACGCCGCACGCCGCGGCGATCGCCATGACGACTCGAAATCCAGTGACGAACGAATCCGCAAACGCGTGTCGAACGGCGGACTTCGTCGCCTCCGGCAGTTCGCCGGGAACGCTGACGACGCCGAAGGCATCTCGCTGTGCGTCGAGCGCAGCGCGCGCCTGAGGCGGCATGTCGATTTCGGCAAGGCCGGTCTCGAGGCGATCGGCGGAAACCGCGAGCAGGATGAGACTCATCACTGCAACCGAGACGAGTGCGGCCACTCGCGACACGGCGTTGTTGATGCCCGATGCCGTCCCCGCCGATCGCCGATCGACGGCTCCCATGACGACAGTAGTCAGTGGAGCCACGCTGATCGCCATGCCGGCGCCCAAGGTCACGATCGCCGGAAAGAAGCTGGTCCAGTAGGGTCCCGCATTCGCACCGGGCCACGCAAAGAGTGCGAATCCCGCCGCCGCAACAAGAGGCCCCGCAATGAGTGGACTTCTCCCGCCATATCGTGCGACGAGCCCACCCGACCAGCGCGACAGTGCAAACATGATCAGGATCACGGGGAGCATCGCCGCGCCGGCCTGTGTCGACGAGTAGCCCTGGATCTGGATCAGGTTGAACGGAACGAAGAACAGCACCCCGCTGATTGCCGCGTACAGAAAGAGCGTGAGTAGGTTCGCCCCGGTGAAGGTTCTCGAGCTGAAGAGACTCAACGGAACCATCGGGGAGCGGCTTCGCGATTCGACAACGCCGAACATCGCGAGCGCCGCGACACCTCCCAGCGTCGTGCTCACGATGACGGGATCGCGCCAACCGCGGCTCGACGACGTGATCAGCGCATACACGATCCCGACGAGCCCGAGAGTCGCAAGAAAGGCACCTGGCAAGTCGAGCGATCGCTGTTCGTCGCCTCGACTCTCGGGGACCCGGGTGGAGAGGATGGCAAGAGCAACGCACGCGAGCGGGAGGTTGATGATGAAGATCCAGCGCCAATGGCCCCGGTCGGCGAGCCCGCCGCCGAGCAACGGTCCGATGGCCATCGTGATCGCAGTGAAACCCGACCAGGTTCCGATTGCCTTCCCGCGCAGGTGGTCGGGAAACGACGCGCTGATGATCGCGAGGCTTCCCGGAACAAGGAGCGCCCCGCCGAGGCCCTGCACGCCCCGTGCGACGATCAACTGGGACACTGTCGGCGCAAGACCGCACCATAGCGACGCAGCGGCGAAGATTACGATTCCAACGGAATACACGCGCCGTCGGCCGAACTTGTCACCGAGCGCCCCGCCGACCAGCAGCAATGCTCCGAGCAGCAGTGCATAGGATTCGACGATCCACTGAACCTGGGCAGCGGTCGCACCCAGGCGTTCCTGTATCACCGGAAGCGCGACGTTCACGACCGTGCCATCGAGAAAGACCATGCTCGACCCGAGAATGGTCGCGACCAGTACCCAGAAGCCTGCCGCCTTTGTACAGGGAGCCGACGCCGACCCTGAGAGGATCATGCCCGCATCGCACGGTTGCTTGATGACAGTCGACAGACGAGCC
>JBGAKX010000062.1:0-24494 GCA_044224215.1 Blastocatellia bacterium | reverse complement strand
GAACGTCGGATGATCCGCACGTGATCCGGTTGCTGCCTCCACTCGTTCTGACACGCGACGACGCGGCGGACTTCCTCGCCGTGTTCGCACACACACTGGGAGAAGACCAATGAGCGCCACATCGATATCCGGAATTCACGCTGCACCGACAGCAGGTCTAAGGCACTTCATCAACACCGGCGAGTTTGATCGGCCGACGCTTCAGGCGATCGTCGATCGCGCGATCGCAAACAAGGGCGCCCGGTCGAGCGCGCTCGCCGGCAAGTCGATCGCGCTCCTGTTCTTCAACAGTTCACTCAGGACGCGAGCGAGCTTTGAAGTCGGGATCGCCCAGCTTGGCGGCCACTCGACCACGCTCGAAGTCGGCGCCGGCGTCTGGAATCTCGAAGTCCTCGACGGCGCGGTGATGGACTCGGACAAGCCCGAGCACATCAAGGACGCTGCGATCGTTCTTTCGCGCTACTTCGACGCGATCTGCGTCCGCAGCTTTCCAAAGCTCGCCCATCTCGACGACGACCTGGCGGATCCGGTGATCGAATCGCTGCGCACACACGCAACCGTCCCCGTCATCAACCTCGAGTCGTGTCTCTATCACCCGTGCCAGGCGATGGCGGACATGATGACGATTGCCGAGCGCTTTGGCGGGACCGACGGCGTGAAGGTGGCGCTGGCGTGGACGCCGCACATCAAGGCGCTGCCGACCGCCGTGCCGAACTCGTTCGCAATTGCGGCGCGCCAGTTCGGTTGCGACCTCACCATCGTCGCACCGTCCGGGTTTCCGCTCCCCGATGTCGTGATGGCGCAGCTCGGTGATGTCCGTGTCGTACACGATCAGTCCGCGCTTGCCGGGCAGGATGCTGTCTACGCGAAGTCGTGGGGCTCGCTGACGGACTATGGAGCGCCGCCGCCCGCCGCGTTGAACGACTGGATCATCACGCGTGACAAGATCGGCTCCGCCGCGTTCATGCATTGCATGCCGCTGCGCAGGAACGTCGAAGTGGCCGACGACGTGCTCGATTCAGGTCAGAACGCCGCGTACGACGAAGCCGAGAACCGTCTCCACGTGCAGAAGGAGATCCTTGCGAGGCTCGTCCCGTGAATCGGCAGTCACAACAACGAGGTTCGACGGGCGAGACCGTCGTCCTGAAGTTCGGCGGAGAGATCGCAGGCGACAGACCGCTTCTGGACGTCGTGTTTGCCGAAATCGCTCGCTGCGTGGAGCGCGGCGTCCGGATGACGGTCGTGCACGGCGGCGGCAAACAGGGAACCGATCTGAGCAGGCGGCTCGGGCTCGAGACGCACATGGTCGCCGGCCGTCGCGTCACGGACGCACCGACGCTCGAGGTCCTCAAGATGGCCTTTGCCGGGACGATCAACACGGATGTGCTTGCCGCGTGTCGCGCGGCCGGCGTGCGCGCCGTGGGAATCAGCGGGATCGATGGCGGACTCGTCCGCGTAGCTCGCCGGCCACCGCGGCTCGTGGTGGACCCGGTGACGGGCGAGCGGCGCACGGTCGACTACGGGTTCGTGGGCGACATCGTGAGCGTTGACGCCACGGTGGCCACGGACCTGATGGACGCGGGCTTTGTGCCGGTTGTCGCTCCGCTCGCAGCCGATGACGACGGGGTCGTCTACAACGTCAACGCCGACGATATCGCAGCTGCCATCGCGACGCGTCTCGGGGCCCGTCGCCTGATCATCGCGTCGAACATCTCGGGCGTGCGCGACGCGGCGGGGGACGTGATCCCGCACGTGGACGAGCTCGCGGCGCGCGACCTGATCCGACGCGGCGTCGTGACCGGCGGAATGATCCCCAAGCTCGAAGCCGCGCTCGCCGCAGTCGCCGCCGGCGTCGAGTGCGTGCGTATCGTCGACGGGACATCGCGTGGATCGCTCGAGCGCGAGATTCTGCAGGGCGCCGAATCGGGCACGACCGTGGCCGCGCCGTCGCACGCTGCGGTCATGTAACACGGCGCCGGCCCGTACGGCTTTTCCACGGCCAGGCGGTGAGCTATTGTCATCCGTTCACGAAAGCGGCACGGCAACAACGTCTCACACTCGCTGGAGAAGCTGCGTTGAGCAACGGGAAACCCGACTACTACCATGGAATGGATGCGCGATCGCTGAAGTGGTCGTTCCAGGACCACATCGAGTTCTCGCTCGCCAAGGACCGCTACACCGTCACGGAATTCGACCACTTCACCGCCGCCGCGCTCACTGTGCGTGACCGGCTGATCGAGCGATGGCTCAGCACGCAGGACACGTATCTCGAGACCGACCCGAAACGCGTCTACTACCTCTCGATGGAATTCCTGATGGGGCGGACGCTCGGCAACAGCCTGGTCAACCTCGGGCTTTACGACGAGCTGCGACGTGCGCTTGAAGACCTCGACTTCGACCTCGAGACGCTGCGTGAAATCGAGTGGGACGCGGGACTCGGCAACGGCGGTCTGGGCCGTCTCGCCGCGTGCTTTCTCGACTCGCTGGCCACACTGGGGCTTCCGGGCTACGGCTACGGGATCCGCTACGAGTACGGCATCTTTCATCAGCGCATCAAGCGCGGCTACCAGGTCGAGCAGCCCGACAACTGGCTGCGTTACGGCAATGCGTGGGAGCTCCCGCGAACACACTCGCTCTACCCGGTCCACTACTATGGCCGGGTGCTGCAGTTCACGGATCGCAACGGACACCTCGTGAGCGAATGGCTCGACACGACCGAAGTGCTCGCGATGGCATACGACACGCCGATCCCCGGATACGGCACGAACACCGTGAACACGCTCCGGCTGTGGTCGGCAAAGGCGACGCGCGAGTTCGACTTCAACGAGTTCAACGAAGGCGACTACGTGCAGGCGGTCCGGACAAAGAGCGAAACCGAGACGATCTCGAAGGTGCTCTATCCGAACGACAACAGGTTCTCGGGCAAGGAGCTTCGCCTGAAGCAGGAGTACTTCTTTGTCGCCGCGTCGCTGCAGGACATCATTCACCGGTACAAGCGCTCGCACGAGTCGTTCGACGAGTTCGCAGACAAGATCGCGATCCAGCTCAACGACACGCACCCTGCGATCGCAGTCGCCGAACTGATGCGTCTGCTGGTCGACGTCGAGGGCGTGGAGTGGGACCAGGCGTGGGACATCACCGTCGCGTGTTTCGGTTACACGAACCACACCGTGATGCCCGAAGCGCTCGAGCGGTGGTCGGTCGAACTGCTCGGCAAGGTCCTGCCGCGCCACCTGCTGATCATCTACGAGATCAACCACCGGTTCATGAAGCGCGTGCGCGCCAATTATCCCGGCGACGATGCCCGCTGTTCGCGGATGTCGATCGTGGACGAAGGCGGGCCCCACGTCGAGCGCTCGATCCGCATGGCCCATCTCGCGATCGTCGGCAGCCATTCGGTGAACGGCGTGTCGTCGCTGCACAGCGACATCCTGAAGAAGGACCTGTTCCGCGACTTTGCCGAGATGTTCCCCGAGCGTTTCAACAACAAGACGAATGGCATCACTCAGCGGCGGTGGTTGCGGCTCTGCAACCCGGAGCTGTCGGACCTGATCACGGAGCGCATCGGCGACGGATGGGTCGGCGATCTCAACCAGCTCGAGAAGCTCGGTGCACACACGGGCGATGACGAATTCCTGAAGCAATGGCGCGGCGCCAAGCGCGCGATGAAGAAACAGCTCGCGGGCATCATCAAGCGCGAAGCGGGTGTGTCGGTCGATCCGGACATGCTGTTCGACGTGCAGATCAAGCGCATTCACGATTACAAGCGCCAGCTGATGAACGCGTTGCACGTGATCGCGCTCTACAACGACATTCGCGACAACCCGCGCATGGAATTCGTGCCGCGCGCAGTGATCTTTGGAGGCAAGGCGGCGCCGGGCTATGCCCGCGCAAAGCTGACGATCAAGCTGATCAACTCGATCGCGGACGTCGTCAACCGCGACCCGCACGTCCGCGGAGTGCTGAAGGTTGCATTCATTCCGAACTACAACGTGTCGCTCGCCGAGAAGATCATTCCGGGCGCGGACCTATCGGAACAGATCTCGCTCGCCGGCACCGAAGCGTCGGGCACGGGCAACATGAAGTTCGCGCTCAACGGTGCGTTGACGATCGGAACGCTCGACGGCGCGAACATCGAGCTCCGCGAGCGCGTCGGCGACGAGAACATCTTCATCTTTGGAATGAAGGCCGACGAGGTGGAGGCGCTCAAGCCGCGGTACGTGCCGCGCGTGTTCTATGAGCAGAATCCGGCGCTCAAGCGCACGATCGACATGATCGCGAGCGGTTATTTCAGCCCGCTCGAGCGCGACCTGTTCAAGCCGATCGTGAACTTCCTCCTCGAGGAGGGCGACCCGTACATGGTGCTTGCAGACTTTGGCGCGTATGCCGAAATGCACAAGCGAGTCCGCGCCGTGTACCAGGATCCCGACGAGTGGACCCGGCGCGCGATCCGCAACGTGGCCTCGATGGGCTGGTTCTCGAGCGATCGCACGATCCACGAGTACGCCGAGGAGATCTGGCACGCAAAGCCGGTGAACGTGGAGATCACGAGCCGCGATCGATAGCGGTCTGGCCGAGGACGATATAATCCCGCCGTGTCTGAAACAAAGAAACGCCTGAGACTTCCGGATGTCTGGCGCGAGGCGCGCGACCTTGTGTGGCAGCACCGCGCGCGGCTCTCGCTCGGCCTCGGCCTGATGTTCATCAGCCGGCTGCTCGGGCTCGTTCTGCCGGCGAGCTCCAAGTACCTGATCGACGACGTGATCGGGAAGAAGGACGTCGCGATGCTCGTTCCGCTCGCGCTTGCGGCCGGGGCGGCGACCGTGTTCCAGGCCGTGACGTCATTCGCCCTGTCGCAGATCCTCGGCGTGGCGGCGCAGCGCGCGATCACCGAGATGCGCAAGACGGTGCAGGCTCACGTCGAACGCTTGCCCATCCGGTTCTTTGACTCGACGCAGACCGGCGCGTTGATCTCGCGGATCATGACGGACGCCGAGGGCATCCGGAACCTTGTCGGCACGGGTCTCGTCCAGCTGACGGGGAGCGTCGTCACCGCGACGATCGCGCTCGGCGTGTTGTTCTACCTGAACTGGCGCATGACGATCATCACGCTGGTCGTCCTTGCCGTCTTCGGCGGAATTCTCGCGGCCGCATTCAAGCGCCTGCGGCCGGTGTTTCGCGAGCGGGGCAAGATCAACGCCGAGGTCACCGGCCGGCTTGGCGAGTCGCTTGGCGGTATCCGCGTGGTGAAGGCATATTCGGCGGAGCGGCGCGAATCGCTCGTCTTCGCGCGCGGCGCGCACCGGCTGTTCCGCAACGTGGCGCAGACGATGACGGCTGTCTCGGGCATCAGCGCGTTCTCGATCGTCATCATCGGCGCCATCGGCGTCGTCATGATGGTCGTCGGGGGCAGGTCGATCCTGTCGGGTGCGATGACGCTCGGCGACTTTGTCATGTACATCTTCTTCACGGCGATGGTCGCCGCGCCGGTCGTCGAGATCGCCGCGATCGGCACGCAGATCACCGAGGCATTCGCCGGGCTCGATCGAATTCGCGAGATCCGCCAGACGGCGACCGAGGACGAAGAGGACCAGAAGCGCGAACCGCTCGGCGAGATCCGCGGCGACGTGGCCTTCGAGAACGTGTCGTTTGAGTACACCGACAACGTGCCGGTTCTCGTCGACGTCAGCTTTGTCGCCCCGGCGGGCACGACGACCGCGCTCGTCGGGCCGAGCGGGTCCGGGAAGAGCACGCTGATCGGTCTCGTGCTTGCGTTCAACCGGCCGCAGAGCGGTCGCGTGACGGTCGACGGCCGGGATCTCGACGCCATACGCCTGAGGGAGTTTCGCGGGGCGATCGGCGTCGTGCTGCAGGACAACTTTCTGTTCGACGGGTCGATTGCCGACAACATCCGGTTTTCGCGACCCGACGCAACAATGGACGAAGTGCGCGATGCCGCGCGTGTCGCGCATTGCGACGAGTTCGTGCTCGGATTTCCGGACGGGTACCGGACCGTCGTCGGCGAGCGCGGCGTGAAGCTCTCGGGCGGCCAGCGCCAGCGGGTGGCGATAGCGCGCGCGATTCTGGCCCAGCCTCGGGTTCTCATCCTCGACGAGGCGACGTCGAGCCTCGACAGCGAGAGCGAGGCGATGATCCAGGACGGGCTCGACACGCTTCGAAAGGGACGGACGACGTTTGTGATCGCCCACCGCCTGTCGACCATCCAGAGCGCCGACCAGATTCTGGTGCTCGACCACGGACGAATCGTCGAACGGGGCACGCACGACACGCTCCTCGCTCTGGACGGCCGTTACCGGCAGCTCTACGATCGGCAGTACCGCATAGAGCGCAATCGATTTATCAACCCGGGCGAGGACTTCACGCCGGAACCGGTCAAGATCACTCCGGTGTAGGGCGCGTTCGCCGCAATGTGGCGGCGTTTATGGTCTTTTTATGTAAAGTCCCGGTCACATCGGGCCGATGAATACGGTGTAAGCTCGTTGGAGGAGCCCGAATGGCACCAAACGGCCTGAAGTGGGGTGAGACACCCACGGCAGAACTTCTGTCGCCACCGGCGTGCATTCGTCGTCCGCGGAGCAGTATTGGAGGTCCCCCCATGGATTCCGACCGTGCGAAACGTGTCGAGCGCCTGCGCGAAGCGGTTGCTTCCGGCACCTATCATGTTGATAGCGACACCATCGCACGTCGCGTGCTCGAGGCTTGGGCCGCGAGCGACCGGAATCCGGCGTAGTACCTGTAACTCGCGGTAAATCAATGGCTTCTCCGATTTCGAAGGCCCCCGGTCTGTCGCTCGTCACGTTCCGCAACCTTGAACCTGGCGCGCTTGACGACCTCCTCGAACTCCAGCGGCTCGAGTGGCTCGAGCGGCTGCACTGGGACCTTGGCGAGATCACCCGGTTTCTGTCCAACGCTATTCGGGCGCGATCGCTCAAGGGGTCGGCGGTCATGGTCGACGGCGAACCGGTCGGCTTCGGATTCTTCACGTACGAGGTGGATCGGTGCCTGATCGGCGACCTCTACGTCCGGCCTGACGCTCGCGGTATCACCGTCAACTCGGCACTGGCGCGCGGGATACTCCAACAGATCCAGCGGTCAAAGACCCGCAAACGAATCGAGAGCCAGTCGGTCTCGTTCGCGACCGAGGGCTTCGACGAAGTCTTTTTGAATGAGGGATTTGTAAACGCTGCCCGGCTCTACATGACTCGCGAGGCCGACACCGGCGTTGAACAGATGACATCGCATATCCGCGTCGAGATCAGGCCGTGGCGCGACGCCGACTTCACGCAGGCGGTCGAGGTCATCTACCAGGCATACCGAGGCACCGTGGACGCCCGGATGAACTGCCAGTACCGGACGCGCGAGGGGTGCGCGGACCTTCTGGACGCGCTCACGGACAGCGCGTGGTGCGGAACGTTCGACCGGGGGATTTCGAGCGTCGCCGTAGACCGCAAGTCCAATAGAATCTGTGGCGTGGCGGTCAGCTCACGGATCTCGATCGCGGCAGCCCATCTCGGCCAGGTCTCGGTGCTGCCGATTTACCAGGGCGAGGGAATTGGCCGCGCGATGATCGAACGGTCGCTCGCGCGCGCAAAGGAGAGCGGTTGCCGTCTGGCGACGCTCGCCGTCACCGCAGCGAACGAGCACGCCGCCGGCCTCTACGCGAGCATGGGGTTCACCACGGCCCACGAATTCCTGATCCACACGCGCGAAGCCGCGGGCACGGGACCGCGAAACCGAAAGGCCTCAGGAATCGGCTGAGTCTGCCTCAGGTCGCGGAGCGAGGTCGGCGAGTTTCAGGACGATCAGGCTGACCTTCTTGATCTCCTGCTCGGCGGTCGTGAGCCGCTTTCGGGTCTTCTCGTCGAGGTTTGCCTGACGCAGCAACAGGTTGATGTTGCCAAGCGCGCCCGTAAGCGGGTTGTTTATCTCGTGACGGATCGTCCGGACGGCTTGCTGGAGCTGGCTGAGGGTTTCCGAGGCCGACTCGTCGCCCGAGGGCGTCATGACGACCAGCATCCGCACCTGGTCGCCCGTCGCCGCTCCGCAGCTGGCGCAACGAACCCGGTACTCGCCGTCTGCCATCGTTCCGGCCAGGTCGAGGTCGTCCCCATTCCGGATCGCCGCGACGATGTCGTCCGGCACTGTTCCGTTGAACGCGACCGCAAGCGGTTCGCCGACAAGCTCATGGAGCTTGCGCCCGGCCAGCAGAGCGTACGCCTCACTCGCATCCAGGATAACGAACTCGTGGTCGACGATCGCCAGCGGAACCGGCAATTGCCGAAATATGGCTGCGTATTCCAACAGAACGTCTCGATGGGAGCTTATCGATTCGCACCCATCATACGTTGGTTGCTGGAAAAAGAGAATTGGCGAAACGCACATCGACGGCGACAACGGGGCCCGTCGAGCGGCTCTCGTGTCGCGAATTCGCGACAATTGGTGCGTCATGGACCGACTCCTTGACATGCCTTCGCGTAGTTAGTAGCTTGCTTGATCTCGCGAGCAGCGAGGATTGGGAGTCCGCCTTCGTCTCGGATTTGCAGTGGCGGGCGACCGCGGAGCAAAGGAGCCTCACGATGCTGTCGTGGTTCACCGTACGGCAACTCACATCCAAGGACGAGTACAAGAGGAAGGAGGCGGCGGAGAAACTCGGTGAGACGGGTGATACCGCGGCCGTCGAGCCGCTGACGAAGGCCATCCGCGACGAATCGTATCTCGTCCGGCTTGCCGTCGCCGAAGCGCTCGGCAAGATCAAGGATGTGCGGGCCGTCGAATCGCTGATGGAAGCGCTGCGCGATCGCGACTCGGACGTTCGGCGCGCCGCCGCCGAGGCGCTTGGAAAGATCCGCAACTCGCGAGCCGTCGAAGGTCTCGTCCACCTGCTTAAGGACGACAAGGTCAACGTTCGAAAGGCGGCGTCAGAAGCGCTCGACAAGATCGACCCGAACTGGTCAAAGTCGGCGGCGGCGCGCAGCACGGTTCCAGCCTTCGTGACGGCGCTCAAGACCGGCGACGTTGAGATGCAGCAGACCGCGGCGGAAATTCTTGGCGAGATTGGAGATGCTAGCGCGGTCGACCCGCTGATCCACCTGCTGAAGGACAAGAACGCCGGCTCGCGCAAGGCGTCCGCCGAAGCGCTCGGGCACCTGAGGGATCCCCGCGCAGTCGAAGCACTCGTGCATTGCCTGCAGGACCGGGACGCGGGTGTCCGTGACGAAGCGGTCAAGGCGCTGGGCAGGATCGCCGACGCGCGCGCCATCGAGCCGCTCGTCGCCGAGCTCAAGAATCCGTTCTCTGACGCGTTCGAGCTCGCCAAGAAGGCGCTCGTGAACGCAGGCGCTCCGGCCGTGCCCGCGCTCGTCGCCGCGTTCCACGACCGAACGGCGAGAAAGGCCGCGGCGGATACGCTGGTGCTTCTCGGGAAGCCGTCGATCCCTGCGCTTGTGGAGTCGCTCAAGGACCCGGATGACGGAATCCGCACCGAGGCCGTTCGCGCGCTCGAACGCCTGAAGTGGACGCCGGCGAACGCCGAGCAGCGCATCGTCGCGGCCATTGCGCGCCAGGAGTTCGACGACGTGCTCGCCGAGGGCGCCCAGGCGCTCCCGCATCTCGTCAAACTGCTCGCCGATCCGAATTCGCTCGTTCGCGAATCGGCCATCGAGGCGCTCGGCCGTATAGGCGACGTCCGCGCCGTTCCCACGCTGATCACCGCGCTGAAGGATCCCGACGGGGGCGTCCGGTTTCAGGCCGCCGAAGCGCTCGGCTCGATCGGCGACCCGAGCGCCGTCGAGCCGCTCATCCTCGCGCTCACGGACGAAGCCGATGCGGTTCGTGTCGCCGCCGTCGAATCGCTTGCGACGCTCGGAGACGTGCTTGCGGTGACGCCGCTGGTCGGCGCGCTCAAGGACTCCGAGCCGGATGTGAGGCGCGGCGCCGCCTATGCGCTCGGGGTCCTCGGCGATCCGCGAGCCACCGACTCGCTTGCCGCGACGATCAAGGACCCGGACGGCACGGTCCGCGTGGCCGCGGCGGAGGCGCTCAAACGAATCGGAGACGCGAAATCGTCGGCGCTCCTCGTCGCGACGCTCAAATCCGGTGACGAAGGCGCCCGGTTTCAGGCCATCGAGGCGCTCGGCGCGGTCCGAGATCCAAAGGCCGTTGCGGCGCTCGCGACCGCGCTCGAGGATGCGTCTGAGGCCGTCCGCATGCACGCGGCCGAGACGCTGGGACGGCTCGGCGATGCTCGTGGCGTGAAGTGGCTGATCGCGCTGGCGCTCGGCAAGCAGGATGCGCAGGACGCCGTCACGGCGCTCGGACGCGTGATGGAGGAGGCGACGCAGTCAATCGATTCCGAGACGCTGCAGGCCGTGGCGCATCTCGAGAGTGTCACGCAGTTGCAGTACGCCACGATCGCCGACGACGACACGGCGACGATGGTCGAGATGCCCGTCGACTGCACAGAAGTCCGGAAGTACGCGCTCGAAGAGTTGATGCGCCGCGGCGTCAAGGCCTGACGGCGGTCACCCGGCGGCGCGCTTCAAAACCAGCAGCGTGATGTCGTCGGCCTGGGGCATGCCGGTCGCAAAGTCGTCGACCTCGGCCGCAATGCGCTCGAGAACGTCGACGGCAGGGTCCGAAGCGCACTCGCGGATCAGGATCTCGAGTCGCCCCGTGCCAAACTCCTCTTCGTCGGAGCTCTCAGCCTCGGTCACGCCGTCCGTGTAGAACACGATCAGGTCTCCGGGCCCGATCGCCACTTCGTCCGACTCGTACGACGAGCCCGGCATCAGTCCGACCGGAAGCCCCCCGGCGTCGAGCGTTTCGAGCTCGCCCGTCGACCGCAGCACGACGGGCGGATTGTGGCCGGCGTTCGTGAATCGGAGCGTGTGCCGCGTCGTGTCGAGAATCCCGTAGAAGAACGTCGCGTACTTGTTGAAGTCCGTGTTCGCGTAAATGATGTCGTTGATCTTTGACGCATTGCCGGCGAGGTCCATCCCCGGGCACGCGAGCGCGCGCAACGACGCCTGGACGTTGCTCATCAGCAGCGCCGCCGGAACGCCCTTGCCCGATACATCGGCGATCGCAACGAGCACCGAACCGTCGCCAAGCTCGATTGCGTCGTAGTAGTCGCCGCCGACCTGGCGGGTCGGTGTCGAGCGGGCCGCGACGTCGTAGCCAGGTATCTCGGGCATGTGCTTTGGGAAGAGCCGGCTCTGGATGTTGCTCGCGATGGCGAGCTCCTCCTCGAGACGCCGCTTCTCGATGGTCTCCTCGATCAGCCACGCGTTCTCGAGCGCGACGATCGCCTGATTTGCGAGCGCGGCCGAGAACGCGAGCTCGTCCTCGCTGTACGCGACTCCCGACGGCCGGGCGCCGAGCCCCAGGAAGCCGTGTGTGACGTCGTCCTTGCGGATCGGCACGATGGCCGAGAGCTTCAGGTCCGCAAGCTGCGGGTGGACTGTGCGGTCGACCGCCACCGGCTGTTCGAGGCCGGCGAGCATCGTCCAGAACTCGGGCGAATGCCACGGCAGCTCGGCAGCGAGCGAAATCCCCTTGGCGCTCACCACGTCGCCGCCGGGCCGTTTCAACACGATCAGGTACCGAGACAGCAGCAGCTGTCCCATCAGCGCGAACGCGAACAACCGCAGCACTTCGTCGGACTCGAGCGTCCCGACGAACCTGCGGCCGAGCTCAAAGACGGTGTTCAGCTCGTGGATCTTTCGATCGAGGCGCTCGTTGACGAGCCGCAGTTCGCCGTACACGCGTGAATTCTCGATTGCCGGAGTTGCGACATTGGCAAGCGATCTCAGGAAGTCGATCTCTCCGGGTTCGAACGGACGGCCGGTCAACTTGGCGCCGAGCGCGAGGATACCGACGGAGTTGCCGGCGCGCTGAAGCGGAATCAGGACGGCGAGCTTGTTCTCAACAAAGAAGGCGAGGTCGTCCGACGACGAGGCGAGGTCGACCGGTCCGGCGAGCGGGCTCGCGATCCTGACCTCGACGCCAGGCCGGACACCGGAAACGCCCTTCACGAGCGCGACTCGATGGCACCCTTCGTCAACCGAGAGGAGAAACACCCCGCGGCCGATCGCAAACCGTCCCATCGATGCGAGCAACAGCTGGTTGAGGATGGCTTCGAGTTCGAGCGACTGGTTCAGCGTCTGGCTGATCTCGAGCAGATCGGACAGCTCGAGCAGCCGTCGCTCCCAGTCCTTGCCGTCGCTCTGCGAGCTGGTCATACGGGGCTCCATCGGTTACGGAACCAGATGCTTGATGAGGCGAAGACGATTGTGGCCGTTCTCGTCGACGTCGACGAGCAGCTCGTCTGTCCCCATCTTCATCAGCCGGATGCCCATGCCGCCCGTATGGCCGACGAGGTCCTTGAGCTCGAGCGACTTGTGCAAATTCGGATCAAAGCGAGTGCCCGAATCGATGACGTCGACCGAGACCTGCTTGTCGTCGAACCAGACGTGGATGGTGATCTCGCGCGTCTCGTCGTTCTCGTACGAGTGCTCGATGACGTTTGCACACGCCTCGTCGACCGCAAGCGTCAGCCGTGTCATGTCGGCTTCGGGAATCCCGGACCTGCGCGCCGAGTCCTCGACAAAGTCGCGGATCATCCGCAGGTTCATCGTGCTGCTCGGGACGCTGAGCTTGAAGGTCTGCTGGGTGTGCTCCACCGCGCCTCCGTCAGTTGGCAAACTTGCCGGCAGCCTCTTCCTCGGTGCCGATCAGGTCGTAGAGCTGATGAAAGCCGAGAAGCTCGAACACGTGATACACCTTTGGCAGCAGGTTCGAGATCTTGATGTCGCCGCCAAGCTCGCGGACCTGCTCGATGCATCCCATGAACACGCCGAGTCCCGCACTCGAGATGTAGTCGAGGTCCTTGCAGTTCACCACGATCTGCACGCGACCCGACTCGATCGCCTTCTGCAGCTCGGACTCGAATTCCGGCGCCGTATGGGCATCGAGGAAGCCCTGCGGGTACACGATCGTCACCTTGTCGTCGTCGCGACGCGTGACCTTGAAGCCGTCCGATTTGCTCATCTCTGCTCCCTTACCGAGCGCGCCGGGGCGCTTTCGCGAGAGTACGCGGATGCCCCCCAAATTGCAAATTCAGTGTAACTCTCTCCATTCGAATGACATCGGGATGCGCTAGGGGCCGGCGACGCGAATCGCGACCAGCGTGATGTCGTCATGTTGAGGCGCTCGCCCGACAAACGTTTTCACGTCGGCGAGAATCGTGTCGATGACCGCGGCCGCCGTGGCTCCCGAGATCGACAGCCGCTTGGCGAGCGCGATCAGCCGCGCCTCGCCGTATTCGTCGGAGTTCAAGTCCATCGCCTCCGTGACGCCGTCGGTGTAAAGCAGCACGAGGTCGCCCGGCGCCACCGACACCGTTTCGGCGCGCGTCGTGGATTTGAACGTCGCAGTGCTCGCGCATCCGAGCGCAATTCCCGGCGCGCTCAGAAAGTCGCCCTCGCCGTCGGGTTTCAACAGAAGCGGAGGATTGTGCCCCGCGCGCGTGTACTCGACCGTGAGTGCAGCAGGATCGATCACTGCGTACGCCATCGTGACGAATGTCCCGCGGGCCAGGTTCTTTCTGAGGTGCGTGTTCACGCGCGCGAGCACGCCCGCGGGGTCGAGCGCGCTCGTCGCCTGCGTGACCATGTAGCTCTTCGTGAGCGTCATGTAGATCGCCGCGCCGACGCCCTTGCCGGATACGTCGCCGATCGCGACGCCAAAACGCCCGCCCGACAACGGGAAGTAGTCGAAGTAGTCGCCGCCGACCTCGTTCGCGGGGACACAGACTCCGGCGATGTCGAGTCCCTCGATGGCGGGCGACCGCGCGGGGAGCAGCCGCGCCTGGACGCTGCGGGCGACTTCGAACTCCTCGCCGATTCGAAGACGGTCGAGTGCGCGCCGAACGTGGGTCGGAACACTTGATGCATCGTCGCCCCGCGGCCACAGACTGCCCGACAAGGCGACGGCCGCCGGTACGAGCCCGAGCGCCAGTGACCACGAGCCCGTTCTGATGTGCTCAGTGTTCCACGTCAAGACCATCGGATACGCCGTCACGGAGACGACATAGACGTAGATCGTCGTGAACGTCGCGACCGGCCCGTACTTCACGAACGTCACGGCGAGGCACAGCGAAAACGCGACGAACATCACGACGCTGAATTCGGAACCTGCGGGGAACAGCTGGAACCCGGTCAGCTGGCTTCGAATCGAGACGAAGGCGATGGCGCCGACGACGATGGCGAGCCACAGACGCCGTGACCTGAGCCTGACGTACGTCATCGCAAAGATGCCGGCGGCGAGCGTTGAACTGAGCGCCATCGACAGGCCCTGCAGCGCTGGCATGACGGCCGGCGGCCAGTAGTAGAAGCCGGTGAGCGCCGCGACGGACGCCACGGAGTTCTGGGGAACGAACAGACCGATGGCAGTGGCGACGCCAAGCGACGCGAATGCAATGAGATATCCGGCTACGACCGGCGTTGCGGTGAGTGGCGACCGGACGTCGCCCCGGATGAGCGCCGAGAACGGACGTATGAGGTGCCGCGGCCACGCGAGATACGCCTGGCTCTCACCGGCAGCCCAGCAGCCGGCCACGAGCAGCGACATCAGGGTTGTCCCAAGAGGAACGGCGATGACGTATTGCAGGATGTACACCCAGCTGAACGCGAATCCGGCCATCGACGCCATCAGTGACAGCAGGAATCCGAACGAGCCGACGCTGAACACGATGGAAATCAGATACGACACGACAAAGAGCACACCTGCGGACCGGATCTCGAGCTCTCCCTGCCGGCGTCTGATGATCACCGCGACGGCGACGAGCACTCCGCTGAGGACGATCACCACGCCCGGAATCGAGTCGATCACGATCGAGGTGACACTCGCCTGCGGGCGCTCGAGCACCTGTCCCGGTGTCCTCAGATCACGATCGTATGCGGCGACGCGGCCGTTCGACACGACCACCCGCACGACGTCGAGCGTGCCCGCGGGGCCCGGCCGGTTCCACGCGATCGCGCCGATCAGCTGTTCGTCCGCCCCGCGGAATGCGGCAACGGAGACAGGATCGCCCGCGACGGCGATCGCGTGGCGATCAAAGAACTCGCGCGCTGTCGTCACGACCGTCTGCCGTTCGTCGGGTGTCATCTCGTGACGCGCCTCTGCGGGGATCTCGAACAGGCGATCGATGTTGAGCTCGCGAAACGGCATGTCGCGATTTCGCTGGTTTCCCACCATCGGCGCCAGCGCAAGCTGGGTCGTCACCTCGACGTACTGCACAACCTCGCCGTCGGGCGTCGCGGCGATGTTCAGCACGGGATCGGGCGGCTTGAACGTCGTCACCGCGCTCAGGATCGATCCGGGGTTCGTGATGATCGACGTCTCCCACAGCGGCTCCGGGAGCGAATTGCGCGCCGGCGTCGCCTCGCCCCGTTCGGCGCACTGCTGCTGGACGACCGCCCAGTCGTCGCCCTCGACCGGAATGGTCCGTGCCCGCTGGGACGTGACCGGCCAGCCCTCGAGCCGGGCGAACTCGACTGCCTGTGCCGTGATCTCCTGAATCCCGAGCGGCTGCGGACGCGCGCCGCTCATGAATGCGCGATGAAACAGGGATGCAAAGACGGCCAGACCAATCAGCCCGGCGGCCACGAGAACGACATTGTCGCGTAGGAACTGCTTCATCCTTCCGGGACCCGTATGACGACGATCGTGATGTCGTCGTGCTGATCGGCATACTGGGCGAACGATTCGACCTCGCCCAGCAGGGCGTCGACGATCTGCCGCGCGGACGTCGCGGAGCGGTGCCGGCCAAGCGTCTCGAGCAACCGGTCCTCGCCAAACTGCTCTCGCTGAACGTTCATCGATTCGGTGACTCCGTCCGTGTAGAGCACCATCGTGTCCCCGCGGCGCAGCTCGACGCGCTGTCGCTCGACGAGCTCGTCAAACCGGTCGCTGTCGGTGGCGCCAAGCGCCGGACCGCCCGGCATCAGAAACGTCGGAGGTTCGTCGGCGCGAACGATCGCAGGCGGGTTGTGACCCGCCCGCGCGCATGTCACGACGCGCGCCTCGGGGTCGAGAATCGCGTACGCCATGGTGACGAACGTGCCTCGCGTCAGATTCTGCCGCAGGTAGCCGTTCGCCTGCGACAGCACGCGGTCCGGCTCGCGGAAATCGGCCGATGCGACCTCCATGAACCCCTTCGTGAGCGTCATGCTGAACGCAGCCGGGATGCCCTTGCCCGATACGTCGCCCACCGCAACGCCAAACCGGCCGTCCGCGAGCGAGAAGTAGTCGTAATAGTCGCCGCCGACCTCGTTCGCCGGTAGACACGTCCCGGCGATCTCGAAACCCTCGACGACGGGATCTCCTGTCGGCAGGAGGCCGCGCTGGACGCGCCGTGCGATGTCGAGCTCTTCCTCGCGACGCACCAGTTCGAGCATGCGCGACACGCGCGCCGGAGGCGTCTCCTTGATGGCCACGTCCACAAACCGCCGCGGGCCGGCGATGAGCGCCACGATCGGCGCTCCGGCGGCGAGCAACATCCCGGCTCCGATGAGCGCCTTGTCGAACATCGCCGCGGAGTACATTCCCGAGATGCCCCAGTAGAATGCCGAGAACGCGAACGTCGCGACAGCTCCTGTCAGCCAGCCGCGCCATGCCACGAGCGTGCACGTCGCAATGCCGAAAGCGATTCCCCACGAGAGCGTCCCGGGCAGCGGCCCGAACCTGACGTCCACCAGGTCGATCGTCGATGCGAACACGCCGGCGACGATTCCAGCCAACGGGATCGCAATCCACGCACGCTTTGTGAGGCGGTGCAGCCATGCCGGAACGAACAGCAGACAGCAGACCGCGTAGAAGAACACGAACGGCAGGACGGCTGTCCAATAGAGCGGCAACGGCCCGGTATCGAGCGCAGCGAGCTCATGCGAACGGTAGACCCCGCCGGTCCCGCTCGCGACGGCGACGATCGTGGCGACAATCGCCAGCACACCCAGGAGCAGCCACCCCCACGCAAAGCCTTCGATGAGCTCGCGCCCAACCTGGCGGGCCCGCGGCGAACCGGTCGCGAGCGCGAGTGCCGCCTCGGTCGACTGGCGTCCCCACGCGTAGTATGCGTCGGTCTCGCCAGCGAGCCAGGCGGCGCCAACGAGAATCGCCATCCCGAGCCCGGCGAACGTCTGGCCCATGAAGTTCTCGAGTAACGAGTTCTTGCCGCTGAACGTCAGCGCGGCGGAAAACGCGACGGTTGCCGCAAAGATCCCCGCGACGAGCGCCGCGCGGGAGCGGCTGACGTAATCCCGCGACAGTAGCCTGAAAAGCAATGCGCCGAGCAGGACCAGCACGAGCAGCGTTGCGAGGATCCCGAACAGCGTGCCTTCGACGACGGCGGTGATGATGCGCGCCGGGATCTGCGTGGCTTCGAATTCGGACGAGCGCGAGAATTCGACGAGACCCGATCCGGTGACCGACGCTGTGACCTTCTGCTGAAGACCCGGCCAGCGCGGGTCGTCGCGCCGCCAGACGAATTTCTGGACCGACTTGTCGGCGCGGCCCGCCGAATCGGACTGGTCGTCGTCCTGGTCCTCGACGACTTCCGCATTGACTCCGTTCGCCGTGGTGACCTTGATGTTGCCGGCCGTTACGGTCTTCTGGGTCGGTTCGACGTACCCGTCGAGCTTGATCCCGAGGCGTGCCAGCTCTTCGGCTGCGATCTGCCGCGCCTGGTCCCGAGGCGGGGCAGGCGCGCTGTCGTCGGGCGCGTGCGTCTCAAAGCCGACGATATTGCCGAGCTCGTCGAACGTCACGCGATCCGCGGCCTTGTCGTCCTCGAAATCCGACGTGACCGCATTCGAGCGGATTCGGGCGTCCCAGGTCCGCAGCGTGAACGCGCCTTCGGACTTCGCCGTCTCGAGCTCGTCGGCGCCGTAGACGCGGACAAAGCGTTCGGCGTCGTCGTCGGTCTCGCTGTTGGAGCGGACGATAGCACCATGCACGACCGTGCCCGGCTTCCGCGACTCGGCGAACCGCTGCGCGCGGCTGGTGATTTCGGATCTGCTTACTTCGAGGCGGGGGACACCGATCCCGAGCCCGAAGCCGTAAAGACCGAACGCCATCGCGAGGCCTGCGAGGCCGGCGATGGCGAGGGACGGGCGTATTCCGAGCAATCGTTCCGACACAGGGAATGGCCGCCGGTTGAAGCGAGCTGCGTGCGCCGGGCCGAAAGAGCGCGCAGGTTCAGAACGTGAAACCTAGTGGCGCTTCTTGGACTTCGCCTTCGGCTCGGACTTCGACTTCGCCTTGGACTTCTTATTGGAGTCCTTGCTCGAAACCTTCTTGCCCTTGCTCTTGCCCTTGTCGCGCGACTTGGACGGGCTCTTGTCAGCCTTTGCCCGATACGTCGTCTTGCGCACCGGTTGCTCGACGTATCGCGCGCGTCCGGTCGATGCAGCGGGAACCTGCAGAAGCTGCCCGTCTTTCAATTCGCTGGTGGATTCGAGCTTGTTGACTCGAGCGAGTTCGAGCGTCGACACGTTGTGCCGTGACGCGATCGAGCTGAGCGTCTCGCCGGGCTTGGCCGAGTAGGCGACCGTCGAATTGCCGCCGCCAAAGCCGGAGCCCGCCGGCGCATTGCCATTTGTGGCAAGCGAATCGTCGGTCACCTGCAGCGATCGGCCCATCCGCTGCTCAGGCGTGAGCGCCGCGAGCGCCGTTTCGAAATCCTTCTTCTTCCCCGTGGGAATTCGGAGTGCGCAGCTGCCCGGAGGCGTCAGGTTTCGCCGGAATTGTGGATTCAGATCGCGAATCGTGTCTTCCGATACGCCGCAGAGATCGGCAGCGACGCTCAAGTCGGTCTGCGAATCGAGCTTGGCGAGGTCGTACGTGAGCGGCTGCTCGGGCGTCACGTTGAAGCCGTACCGCTTCTGGTTGTGGCTGACGATGATGACGGAAAGGATTGCGGGAACGTAATTTCGCGTTTCGTTCGGCAGGAAGCCGGCGCGGTGGATCTCCCAGAAATCGGCGTAGCCGGATCGGGCAATTGCCTTGGACACGTTCCCCTCGCCGCTGTTGTAGGCAGCCATCGCAAGCAGCCAGTCGCCGGCAAAGTAGTTGTAGAGGAACTTGAGGTATCGCGCCGCGGCACGCGTCGACTGCTCCGGGTCGGAGCGCTGGTCGACGTAGTAGTCCTGGTCGAGTCCGAACCGTCGTCCGGTCGAGGGGATGAACTGCCAGATTCCCTTCGCGGCGGCGGAACTGAGTGCGGCGGGCTTCCACACGCTCTCAACCTGTGCGAGCCAGATCAGGTCTGTCGGAACGCCCTCTTCCTTGAAGATCTTCTCGGCCATCTTGCGATAGCGGCCGGATCGTCTGAGACCGTTCTCCATCGTCGAGCGTCCGCGCCCCTCGGTGAAGTAGCTGATGAACTGGTAGACGGGCTGATCGACGGTAAACGGCAGGTTGTAGGTGCCGTCGAGGATGGCATTTCCGGACGAATCGAGCTCGGCGAGGTCTGAGTCGGTCAGTTTGGCAAGCTCGTCGTCAGCCGGAACATAGGCCTGTTCGGCAAATCCGGTGGAGTCGCCGTCGAGCGCCTGCATCTGGTGCTTGTGGATCTTCTCGATCAGCTCGCGGTAATAGGCCTGCAGATCGCTGTTGTCCCGGATGTCGACGCCGCTCGTCAGGATCGCGTCGACCGCGTCGTCGAACGCCCGGCGGGAACGGTCCATGTCCCCCTGCTCGAATGCCTGCTCTCCCATCTCGTACAGGTGCGAGGAACGGTCCACGGCAGCCTGCGACGTGCTGTCGAAATGTCGCGCGGACTGCGCCGCCGGAGTCGCAGGTCGGGGTGACGGCGTCTGCGCCGCAACCACCGCAGGGAGAAGTGCCACACAAAGAGCTACCGACAGCGATGCATGAATTCGTCGCATGAGGTCTCAGGTTCCTATGAAAATGATTCGATTTTGGCCTGATACCCGGGACTCTGGTACCAGCTAAATATAACTCCCACAACGAGTTGTAACAGATGTACCCGGCAATCCTAGCACGCGCGCTAAGTCATTGTCAAACGTGGAATTGCAGGTGCAGCGACGCTCGACTGAACGCTCATGTCGTGCCGCGGTTCCTTCGATTCAGGCACACGGGCGAGGCACGGCGGAGGTCGCCTCGGCGGGCGGCCTGGCCTAGGTCGCCTAGGTTGCCGCCCGGGCGTGGCTCCCGTATGATCGTGGGCTTGTTCGCAGGCCCGGATAGTCATGTGTGAGCGTCGATGAAGCGAATTGGAATGATCAGTCTCGGGTGCCCGAAGAACCTCGTCGACAGCGAGGTGATGATGGGCGTGCTGCGCCGCCACGGCTTCGAGCTCACGCCGGATGCCGGCGACGCCGACATCGTCGTGATCAACACGTGCGGTTTCATCGACGCCGCCAAGCAGGAGTCGGTCGACACCATCCTCGAGATGGCCGAGCTTAAGAACTCCGGCGGTCTCGAGAAGCTGATCGTCGCCGGCTGTCTCGTCGAGCGCTACCGAAAGGAACTGCAGCAGGAGATCCCCGAGATCGATGCCGTGCTCGGTACGAGCCAGATCGAGCAGATCGCCGAGGCGTGTTCGGACCCACTCTCTTTCGGGCGCCAGGAGAAGGTTCTGGCCGGCCCCGACGCCATCACCTATCTCTATTCGGACCAGACGCCGCGGGTGCTGGCGACCGCACCGTACTCCGCATACATGAAGATAAGCGAAGGCTGCGATCGACCGTGCACGTTCTGCGTCATTCCGAGCATGCGCGGGCACTTCCGCAGCAGATCGCCCGAGTCGGTCATTCGCGAGGTCGAGCAGCTTGGCGCCGCAGGCACGCGCGAAGTCGTACTGATCGCGCAGGAATCGACGCTTTATGGCTCGGATCTTGGTCTGAAGAATGGTCTTGCGGACCTGCTGGACAAGATGGCCGAGACGCGCGCCGTCGAGTGGATCCGGTTTCTCTACGCCTACCCCACAACGGCGACCGACCGGTTGTTCGAGGTGATGGCGAGCCATGACAACCTCTGCAAGTACCTCGACGTGCCGCTGCAGCACGCGTCGCGCGACGTGCTCAAGCGTATGAAACGGCCTGGGGATCGCGGCTACTACGAGAAGCTGGTTGACCGTGCGCGTCGCATCGTACCCGGAATTGCCCTGCGTACAACATTTATCGTTGGATTTCCGGGCGAGACGGATGACGACTTCGAGGAGCTCGTCGGATTTGTGCGCGATGCCGAGTTCGACCGGATGGGCGTGTTCACGTATTCGGACGAAGAGGGCACCGATGCGTACTTGCTCGACGGCAAGGTCGCTGCGGACGTTGCTGCGGCACGTCGGGACCAGTTGATGGAGGTCCAGCGCGAGATATCGGAACGGCGGAATCGCGAGCTGATCGGCCGCACCTTCAAGGTGCTGTCGGAAGGCCGCTCGGACGAGACCGATCTTCTGTTCCAGGGGCGCATGGAATCCCAGGCGCCTCAGATCGACGGGGTCGTCCTCATAAACGAGCTCGCGGACGACGAGGTCCTGCCCGAGGAAGGTGAGTTCGTGATGGTCGAGATCACCGAGGCGCACCAGTACGACCTCGTCGGGAGGCTCGTGTGACCGTCGACGCGCGGCCGATTCGCGGCGGTGTCGATCGGCTCGCCCGGTTCATCTCGTCGGCCGGGGGTGCCGGGTTCCTGCCGATCGCGCCTGGCACGTGGGGATCCGCCGAGGTCACGGTCGCGCTCTATATCGTCTTCTGGCTGCGTCCGTCGCTTCTCGCCGGTCCGGTCGCGGCCGGCGTCCTCCTGCTGATCGCGCTGGCACTGGCGTGGATCGGCGTGTGGGCGGGTGACCGCGTGGCGGAGCGGCTCGGGAACGACGATCCGTCGGAAGTCGTTATCGACGAGGTGGTCGGACAGTTGCTGACGTACAGCCTTCTGCCTGTCGCCGGTCGGCAGTGGACCGGGTGGTCGTTCGAGATCGCGCTGGTCGCGGGTTTCCTCGTGTTTCGGGCGCTGGACATCGTCAAGCCGGGGCCCATCGATGCACTGCAACGCTGCCACGGCGGCGTTGGTATCATGGCCGACGACTTTGCCGCGGGCGTCGTCGGCGCGTGTGTCGTGCTGCTCGGGGCGAGCCTGTTGTGACGCCCGGCGGCCCTTCGCCGCTCAACTCAGTCGGGATCACGGACTATGAACGCTGAGATCATCGCTATCGGCTCCGAGCTGCTGACGCCCGACCGCGTCGACACCAACTCGCTCTGGCTCACCGAACACCTGAACGCCATTGGCATCGAGGTTCGGCTGAAGACGATCGTCGGCGACGACGAGCTCCGCCTTGAAGAGACCGTGCGCGACGCAATCCGGCGCTCGGTCGTGATCATCGCGACCGGAGGGCTCGGCCCGACCGAGGACGACATCACGCGGAAGGTCTTTGCCCGAGTGCTCGGCCGGCCGCTCGTGCTCGACGACTCGATTCTCGACGACATCCGGTCGCGGTTCGCAAAGATCGGCGTCACGATGACGCCGAACAACGAGCGGCAGGCGCTCGTGCTGCGCGACGCGGAGGTCCTCAGGAACGCGCGGGGGACCGCGCCGGGATTGCTCGTTCAGCACAAACAGGCGTTGATCGTGCTGTTGCCGGGGCCGCCGCGCGAGATGAAGCCGATGTTCACCGAGCAGATCGCTCCGCGGCTCGAGAAGATGAGCCACGGCATTCGTGTGCGAAAGCGCCACATGCGCACCGCGGGGCTGGGGGAATCGACGCTCGATCAGAAGATTGCGCCGATTTACGGCCGGTACACGAATCCCCAGACGACGATCCTGAGCGGTCTCGGCGAGGTCGAAATCAACCTGACCGCAACGGCCGAGACGGGAGACGCCGCCGAGGCGCTGCTCGACGAGCTGGCCGAGCAGATCGAGGACGCGTTGTACCCCGCGGTGTTCTCGCACCGAGGCGAGTCGCTCGAGGAGGTCGTCGGGCGCGGGCTCGTCATCAAGGGATACACGATCGCAACCGCCGAAAGCTGTACGGGAGGCCTGATCGCAAAGCGGATCACGGACGTCGCTGGCAGCTCGGACTACTTTCTGGAAGGGGTCGTGTCGTACTCGAACGCGGCAAAGTCGGACCTTCTTGGCGTGCCGCCCGAGCTGATCGAGGACCACGGCGCGGTGAGCCCCCACGTTGCCGAGGCCATGGCAAAGGGCATCAAGCGCCGGTCGGGCGCGACGATAGGGTTGTCGGTGACCGGCATTGCAGGCCCGGGCGGCGGCACCGACGAAAAGCCGGTCGGGCTGGTGTACATCGGCCTTGCGGACGACGTGCAGGTCGAAGCCAAGGAATACAAGCTGTTCGGCTCGCGCAAGGAGATTCGCGAGAGAACGGCGCAGATCGCGCTCGACGTCATCCGGCGCAGATACCTGCTGTAGACGAACGGAGCTGCTATGAAACTCTTTGTCACCGGCGGCGCCGGATTCATCGGATCGAACTACATCCGACTGCTGCTGGCCGAGGACCCGACGGTCGAAATCGTCAACTTTGACGCACTGACGTACGCCGGGAATCTCGACAACCTCGCGGACGTGGCTGCCGATACGCGGTACCGTTTCGTCCGGGGCGACATCGCCAACGCGGCGGACGTGCTGGGTGCGCTGGACGAGGGCACGGATGCCGTCGTGAACTTTGCCGCCGAGTCGCACGTGGACAGGTCGATCGAGTCCGCGTCGGATTTTGTGAGGGCGAACGTCGTCGGAACGCAGGTGCTGCTCGATGCGGCGCGTGCGCGGCGTGTCGGAAGGTTCGTGCACATTTCGACGGACGAGGTCATGGGATCGCTCGGTCCGAACGGGTACTTCGACGAGACGACGCCGCTTGCACCGAACAGTCCGTACGCAGCGTCAAAGGCCGCGGCCGAGCATTTTGTGCGCGCCGCGATCCACACCCACCGCGTCGATGCGGTGATCACGCGGTGCTCGAACAACTACGGGCCGTTTCAGTTTCCCGAGAAACTGATCCCGCTCGTGATCGCCAACGCGATGGAGAACCTCCCGGTGCCGGTGTACGGCGACGGGATGCAGGTTCGCGACTGGATCTTTGTCGACGACCATTGCCGCGCCGTCGACACGGTGCTGCGTGAGGGGCGATCCGGCGAGATCTACTGTATCGGGGCCAGCAGCGAGCGTCCGAACATCAATGTTGTCCGGACAATCATCGAGGCTGTCGGGGCACCGATGTCGCTCGTCACGCACGTGACGGACCGGCCGGGGCACGACCGACGGTATGCGATCGATTCGCGGAAGATACAGACGGAGCTCGGGTGGGCGCCGCGCGAGACGTTCGAGAGCGGAATCGCGCGGACGGTCGCGTGGTATCGCGAGCATCGCGATTGGGTCGAGCGCACGCGGTCGGGCGCGTATCGCGAGTATTACGAGCGCAACTACGCGTGGCGCGAGGG
>JBGAKX010000061.1:14081-24675 GCA_044224215.1 Blastocatellia bacterium | reverse complement strand
GATGGAGCCCGCGGAGCTCGCAATCCTCAAGACGGTCCTGTATTCGGACCTCTTCAGCTACCCGCTCAGATTCGATGAGCTGCGGCGGGGGCTCTTCGACGTCGAGATCGACGCCGACGAGCTGCGTCGTGTCCTCGATCGCCCGTATGCGCTCGCCGACGCGCTCGGCGAGCGCGAGGGATTTGTGTTTCTTGCCGGTCGCGACCACCTTGTCGACGAACGGCGGGCCGGCGAGCGCAATGCGCGTTCCGTGCGCCGGCGATACGCGCGCGTGCTCGGACTCATTGCCCGACTCCCGTTCGTCCGGCTCGTCGCGATCTCGGGCGCAGTTGCATTCGACAATGCCCATGACGACGACGTCGATGTCTTTGTCGTCGCGGCGGGTGACCGGGTGTGGTCCGCCTGCATGTGCGTGACGGTGCTTACACGGCTGCTGGGAGCGCGGCGCGCGATCTGTGCGAACTACTTTCTGGACGAGCACTCCCTCGCTATCGCGGACCGAGATCTGTACACCGCGCACCAGCTCGTCCATCTCGAGCCATTTGCAGGCGCCGAGATGTTTCGCGCCCTCGTCACCGCGAACTCGTGGGCTGCGGAATTGCTTCCCGGCGCGTTTACGCACGCCATCGACCGGCATGCACGACCCCTGCACGCCGGTATGCTTCGACGGGCGGTTGAATGGCTCGCGGGCGATGCGCTCGAACCGCTCAGCCGGAGAGTGCTTGGCGCAAATCTCAAGAAGAAGGTCCCTACGGACGTTGATGCGGAGTCGGTCCGTCTTGGTCCCGACCGGTTGAAGCTCCACATCAACGATCATCGCGCGGACACGCTCGCACGGTTCGAGCGTGCGCTCGCCGCGTGCGTAGCCCGATGCGAGGAGCAGGCGACCGGCCTGTCGCGCAGGGCGAGGGTTTCATAATGGGGCGAAGTCCATTCAGGCGCGTTGGTCAGCCGCGAACCGCGCGGCATCGTTCGGTAACGGGGCTCGGCGGCGCGGCAAAGCGCGCGTTTGACGCACTCGTCGCCGGTATGCTCCTGGCCGTGGGGTGGCCGCTCGGACTGCTGATCGCACTGGCCGTTCGCGCAACGTCACCGGGCCCTGCGCTGTACCGCCAGACGCGGCTCGGGATCGACGGCCGGCCGTTTACGATCCTGAAGTTTCGAACGATGAAGGTTGGCGCCGAGCCGAACGGGCGCGCCGTGTGGGCCGTTGATGACGATCCCCGGTGTACCGCCGTTGGCGGCGTGCTGCGCCGGCTCGGGCTCGACGAGTTGCCGCAGCTGTGGAACGTGCTTCTCGGCGACATGAGCCTGGTTGGTCCGCGCCCGGAACGTCCCGAGTTTGCACGCGGATTTGGCAAGAGATGGCCGGGCTTCGCGCGACGGTTGACGGTGCGTGGCGGGATCACCGGCCTCGCCCAGGTTCGAGGCCTGCGCGGCGACACGGACGTCGGCGCACGGCTTCGGTCGGACCTCGAGTACATTCAGCGATGGTCGCTCGCGTTCGATCTGGCGATCATCGCGCGCACGATCCCGTCCGTGCTGGTGCGTGAACGCGCGGCGGGAGGCGGATCTGATCGGCTCGCCGGTACGGTCGCCGAGGAACCCGGCTTCTGATCGTCGCGCATCGCGCAAACACAGACGATCGAATCGATGACGCGCAGCGAGCGTCGTCGCGCCCGGCGCGACTGCGCCGGATTGTGGCGATATTTCACATGCGCGCTTCCCTGAGCGACAGAATTTGGTATTCTGGCGAGCACCGACTGACACGCGCGCACGTGTGTTTCCGAATTCGGCGCGCGAGACCCCCGTTTACGTGGAGGCCCAACTATGACGACACGCAAGACTGCAGCCCGCACCGCGCGGAAACCGAAGCGGGCGGCAAAGAAGTCCGCCAAGCCCGTGGCCAAGTCCGTCAGAACTTTGGCGGTTGACATTGGCGGCACCGGCATCAAGACCATCGTTCTCGACGACACCGGTAAGGCAGTGACGGAGCGCATCCGCGAGGAGACGCCGCAACCCGCGACACCGGACGCCATCGTCGACATGATTGCCGGGCAGGCGTCGAAGCACGGGAGTTTTGACCGCGTGTCCGTGGGGTTCCCGGGCGTCGTGCACGCGGGGGTCGTCGCAACGGCGCCAAATCTCGACAGCTCGTGGGCAGGCTTTGATCTCGCGTCGACGCTTGGTTCGCGGCTCAAGAAGGCGACGCGCGTGCTCAACGATGCCGACGTGCAGGGATTTGCCGCAATCAAGGGCAAGGGCGTCGAGCTTGTCATCACGCTTGGGACGGGGCTCGGCTCGGCGATCTACCTGGACGGACGCCTCGTGCCGAACCTCGAGCTGGCACACCATCCGTTCCGCAACGGCAAGACGTACGAGGAGTGCGTCGGGAATGCCGCGCTCAAGAAGCTCGGCAAGAAGCGCTGGAACAAGAACGTTCAGCGCGCCGTGCGCGAGCTGAACAAGGCGATCAACTACAACGCGATCTACATCGGCGGCGGCAACGCAAAGAAGCTCACGGGCGCGCTTCCTCCGCTCGCCACCGTCATTGACAACACGGCTGGCCTGCTGGGCGGCATCGCGCTCTGGCGCTACGCGTAGGGCGACCCGGCGCGGCCTGTGCGCACTCGCGCGGGTCGCGCCGCTGGTCGATCCGTCAGCCCTTCGTCTTGGCCGCCTCGGCCTGCTGAGCGTCGTACATCTCCTTGCGACGCTTTGCTTCGGGGGCCCGTCCGATCCGTTCGTTGAGGCGCGACAGGTACAGGTTCGTGTCGCGATACCCGGGCTGGGCCTTGTCGACCTGCATGAACGCCGTGATCGCTTCGCCGACCTTGCCTGTCGTCGCCAGCACGCCGGCCATCTGGTACTGCGCGTCGATGTAGCGCGGGTTGGCAGCGAGCGCCCGGCTGAATGCCTGCATCGCCTCTTCGTATGAGCCCTGTCGTGCGAGCTCTATCCCGAGGTTGTTCGCGAGTTCCGCGTTCGTCGGGTCGGCCATCGACGCACGTCGCATGTCGTTGATCGTCTTGTCGCGCATGCGCGAATCTTCAGCGGCCTGCAACTCGCCGTCGCCCTCCGCTTGCGCTCCCGTGCGAATCAGCGCCTGTCCGAGCTTCTCGTGGGCGTCGGCGTGGAACGGATTCTTCTTGAGCACGTTGCGGAACGACTCGATCGCCTCGGCGTCCTGCTGGCGTTTGAAGTAGACGAGACCCAGACCGTACAACGCGTCCGGATTATTGGGATCGATTGTCGTCGCGGTCTTGTACGCCGCCTCGGCGGCTGTGAGGTCGTCGAGCTGATCGCAGATCTCCCCAAGTGACGACGCGTACCCCGCGTTCTTGGGATCGAGCGCGCACGCCTGCTCCATGGCGGCGCGCGCCTCGGCGAGATCCCGTCGCTGGTACAGCGCCTCGGCCAGCGCGGAGTGATAGCCCGCGACCGACGGATCGGAATCGACGGCCCGCCGGAACAGATCGATCGCCTGCTGCAGCTTTGCCGGGTCGCCGCCGTCGGGCGTGCCAGCGAGCACCTTTGACTGAAGCAGGTATGTGTTGCCGAGCCACAGCAGCGCGTCGCCAAACTCAGGTTTGATCTCGATTGCGCGCTGCAGCGCCGACGCCGCGTCGTCAAGCTGACCGATCTTGTACCGCGCGAGACCGAGCGTGTAGTAGAGGTCGGGCGAGCCCGGCGCCTTCACGATGCCGTTCTCGGCCGTGACGAGCGCCTTCTGGGTCTCCTGCTGGCCAAGGTACAGCGTCGCGAGCGCGTTGTAGATCAGCGCGTTCGACGAATCCTGCTTCAGCGCGCGCTCGAACGCGTCCTCGGCCTCCTTTGGATGGCCTGAGCTGGCTGCGGCAACACCGATCGTATATGCCTTGTACGCGGGGCTCACCTTGAGCAACGCCCCGTAATCGACCGCTCTGTTGGCGTATGCGCGCCATGCAAAGAACCCGCCGCCAAGCACGACGACGGCCGCGAGCACGCTCGCTACGATGATCGTCTTCTGGCGCGAAAACGGCCACCGCTCCCAGATCGCCACCCGTTGTGCTCGCTTCTTCCCCACAGAAATCTCCCTCGACCCATCCAGAAACGTCGAATGATAGCAGCGGCGTTCAAACCGCAGCAAGTTGGCCCGTCGCGGCGGCAATGTGCAGCAACCAGCCGCGCGGCCGTCGATCGCGGCGCCATGGTATGATGCCGCGGCTTTGTTCAAGCCCTGATTGGAGAACTGTGTGAAGCCGCAACTGTTCGGCGCAGCAAAGCTCGTCGCAAGCAAGGTCGTCGCTGCCGATGTGGCGGTCGGCTCGGCGTGGTCCGCGATCTGGACCTTTCCAGCGGTGCTCGGCTCGGCGGTTCTGATTGCGTGGGGCGCGGAAGCCGCGCAGTTCCTGATCTCGCAGGGCCTCGCGCTCGCGATCCTGGCTTGGCTGCAGACGCTGCCCGAGTTCGCGGTCGAAGCCGTGATCTCGTACCAGGCGGGTAAGGATCCTTCCAAGATCCACCTGATGACGGCGAACTTCACCGGCAGCCTTCGACTCCTGGTGGGTCTCGGGTGGCCGATGATCTATGCGACGGCGGCATACTTCAGCCGGAAGAAGCGCAACAAGGTCCTCGACGGCATCGATCTCGAGGAGGAGCACGCCATCGAGGTCGTGTCGCTGTTGCCGCCGATTCTCTACTTCATGGTGATCTGGCTGAAGGCGTCGCTCGACTGGTACGACAGCGTCGTGCTGTTCCTGATGTATGCGGCGTACCTTGTCGTGTTGAACAAGATTCCGCCGCAGTCGGACGAGAAGCTCGAGGATATCGAAAAGATCCCGCGTACGATTCTGGCCCAGAAGCCCGCCGTGCGGAACGCCATCATCGTCGGGCTGTTCGTGGCGGGCGCACTCGTCCTCTATTTCGTCGCGCATCCGTTCCTCGAGTCCATGCTCGGAATCGCGCTGTCGATCGGCGTGTCCCAGTTCGTCTTTGTTCAGTGGGTGTCGCCGTTCCTGTCTGAGTTCCCCGAGAAGGTGTCGGCCTTCTACTGGGCGCGCAGGGTGAGCTCGGCTCCCATGGCGCTGATGAACATGGTCAGTTCGAACATCAACCAGTGGACGATGCTGGTTGGAATGCTGCCCATCGTCTATGCCATCTCGCACGGCAGCTTTGCCTCGATCCCGTTCGACGAACACCAGCGCCTCGAGATCATCCTGACGATCGGGCAGTCACTGCTCGGAATGATCCTTCTTGCGAACATGCGCTTCAGCTGGTGGGAGGCCGTGATCCTCTTCGGCTTGTGGGCGCTGCAGTTCGTCTCGTCCGGCTTTGAGGCGCCCCCGCCCGGCTCCGATGGAATCAACCACTTCTCAAACTGGCTGGCGGGTGTGATCGGTGCTGGGCGGCCATCCGTCGAGTCGTTCGCGCACGATTTCAAGGTCGTGATCACGTGGCTGTATTTCGGCTGGGCCGGATTCGAGCTTGTGCGTGTGGCGTTCCGCAAGCGATCGCTGGCGGCGTTCACGGGACTCCCGCGACTGGTGCGCGAGCACTGGTAGGGCGCGATACCCGTCGCGGTTCGTTGTGATGAAGGCAGCTGGCAAGAGGGACGTCGGGTCGGGCCGCCGCCCAGCCGTTGCGCTCGTCTGTTTTCTCGCCTCCGGCGCAAGCGGTCTTGTCTACCAGGTCGTGTGGATGCGCGAGCTCACGCTCGTGTTCGGCGCGACGACGCTCGCCGTGTCGACGGTGCTCGCGGTCTTCATGGGCGGCCTCGCGATCGGGAGCCTCGCGGGCGGACGCCTCGCGGACCGCACGGCACGTCCGCTGCGAGCGTATGCGTTTCTCGAGGTCGGGATTGGTCTGTACGGCCTCGTCGTGCCGCTGCTGTTCTCGGCGCTCCCGTCGCTCTACCAACCGCTGTGGCGCGCAGCGGGGCTCTCCTTCATCGGGCTCAGCATCGTACGTTTCCTGCTGGCGGGCGCGGTGCTGCTCGTTCCCACGATCCTGATGGGTGCAACGCTGCCCGTCCTCAGCCGCTTCTTTGCGACAGGGCCCGATGCCGTGGCACGCGACGTCGGCGCGCTCTACACGACGAACACCGTCGGCGCGGTGCTCGGCGCAGCGGCGGCCGGACTGGTGCTGATTCCGTGGATCGGTCTCGTGGGAACGACGCTCGTGGCGGCGGGCTCGAACTTTATCGCCGCGGCGCTTGCGTTTGCCGTATCGCGCTCGCGCGAGCGTTCCCATGCTACGTCCGGTGCTGATGCGAATCCGCGCGCCGCATCGAGAGACGAACGCGAGTCCGCCGGCAAACGCGTGAACGCGACGATCGTGGCGCTCTACGCGGCATTTGCGATGTCGGGACTCGCTGCGCTCGTGTGCGAGGTCGCGTGGACCCGGGCTCTTGCGCTCGTGCTTGGTTCGTCCGTCTATGCATTCACGATCATGCTGACGACGTTTCTGATCGGGCTCGCGCTCGGGTCCGGCATAGGGACGTGGCTTGCCGGCCGCAGCCGGCGCCCGCTGCTCTCGCTGACGCTTGTCGAGCTTGGCGTGGGCGCCTCCGCGTTTGCAGGGCTGTTTCTCATCCGCGAGCTGCCGTATCTCTTCGTGGTGCTCTTCCGCAGTTTCGAGGGCTCGCCGGCCGGGCTCCTCCTCATGTCGCGGCTCATCCTGTCGATGATGGTCATGCTCGTCCCCACAACGCTGCTCGGGATGGTCTTTCCACTGGCCGTGCGCGCGGCGGCGACTCGATTCGAGAGTCTCGGACGGACGGTCGGTGCGCTCTACTCCGTGAACACGCTGGGCGCGATCGCGGGATCGTTCGCCGCGGGATTCGTGCTCATACCGCTCCTCGGTGTTCGCGGGAGCCTGGTGGCCGCGGTGGCTTTGAACCTGGCGGCGGCCACGCTCCTCGCGCTCGCGGCGGCTGAGGTGGACCGACCGGTGCGGGCCGCTCTCGCGGTCGCTCTTTCGGGCGCGATCGGCCTTTCCGTCGTCTTCGCTCCGGTGTGGGACCCAAGCGTGATGGCGAGCGGAGTGTATCGCTACGCGCCGTCGATGAAGTCGGCAACGCGCAAGGAGTTCTACGAGCACTTTGCCTCGGGCGGAGACGGCGAGACGCTCTTCTACCGAGACGGCGTCTCGGCGACCGTCGCCGTCCAGCAGCAGCACGGCTATTTCGTTCTGAAGGTGAACGGCAAACCCGATGCGACGACGGCAGGCGACCTGCCGACGCAATCGCTGATCGCGCACATCCCGCTGCTCGTTCACAGCGACCCAAAGAGCGTCCTCGTCGTCGGATGGGGCAGCGGCGTCAGCGTGGGTTCGGTGCTCACGCATCCCGTCGAGCACGTGACGTCGGTCGAGCTCGAACCCGCGGTCGTCGAAGCGTCCCGCTTCTTCGAGGGCGTGAACCGGCGTCCGCTCGAGGACCCGCGGCTCGAGCTGTTGATCAACGACGGCAGGAACTACCTCGCGGCCACCGATCGGCGGTTTGACGTCATCGTGTCCGAACCGTCGAACCCGTGGCTGTCGGGCGTCGCAAACCTTTTCACACGCGAGTACTTCGAGGCCGGCGCGGCGCACCTTGCCCCTGGCGGGCTGTTCTGCCAGTGGCTCCAGATCTACGAAATGCAGCCGAGCGAGGTCGCCACGCTGGTCGGCACGTTTTCGGATGCGTTCCCCACGGTGTTTCTGTTCCGCGGCGCAAGCGGCGACCTGATTCTCCTTGGAAGCCGAGACCCGATCACCCTCGATCCCGAGCGTATGAACGACCGGATCCAGTCGCGCCCCGACGTCGTCGCCGACCTGAAACGCATCGGCTCGGAGAGTGCAGGCGCCGTGCTGTCCCGGCTCTACCTGACACCGACCGCGGTTCGTGGACTCGCCGCCGGCGCGCCGCGCAACACGGACGACAACGCGCGAATCGAGTTCCTCGCGCCGCTGCACGTCGGCATCGCGAACGAGGTGACCGAACAGTCGAACGTCGACACGCTCGAGCAGCACAGCGAGCCCGTAGCCCCGTTCATCTCGGGCGCAACGACCGATCTGCTCAACGAGATGGCCCTCAACGCGGTCTCGCGCGGCGAGAAGGCCCGTGCGACCAGGTTTCTGCAGGAGTCCCTTGCCATCGGCGACACGGTACGCGCGCGTTCGATCCTCGGCGAGATCGCCGCCGCCAGCGATCTCGACGAGCAGGCGCTCGAGCAGTGGCAGCGCGCGGTGGCCCTCGATCCGGACGATCTCGCCACGAATCTCGATCTCGGCAAGTACTACCTGACCAAGAACAACATTGACGGCGCGCTCGAGCGTCTCGACCGTGCGGTTACCGCGGCGCCCGAGAGTGCGCGCGCGCATCATCTGCGCGGACTTGCGCTGCAGATCAAGGGCGACGCCGCCGGCGCGCTCGCCGAGATCGAAAAGGCGCGATCCGACGCGGCGTATGCCGGCTCCATGCCGGTGCTCGACCTTCATTACGGGCGCGCATTGCGTGACGTCGGACGGTACGACGAATCGCTTGCGCCGTTGACCGAGTACACGAGTCTCGAGCCGCGCGATCCTCTCGGGTTCTTCGAGCTCGCGCAGGCCGAACAGATCATCGGCGACCGAACGCTCGACGCGGCGTCGTACGCCCGTTCGGAGCACGCGCTCCTGATGGCGCTGACGATCGACCCGACGTTCGCCGACGCGCACCGTCTGCTGAGCCTGGTGTACCGCAAGCAGGGCCGCTTCTCAGAAGCGGAGGCCGAGTTCAACGCGTTCGAGCAGTACTCGCGCTCGCCTGGCTCGTAAGCGTCCGAGCGTCACATGCGGCGCTCGCGCCGCGCAAACAACCTGTAGAGCGCCGCGTCGTAGGGCGTGCCGACGTGCAGCGTCGCGCGATCGACGCCTGCGCCGCGACACTGCCTGTCGATTCGGAGCGCCGACTCCGCCGTACGCCGGCGGATGGTTGCGCGCGTATCGGGGTCGGATAGGTCGACGACGACGCGTTCTCCGGTCTCGGAGTCCTCGACGTGTGCGAGCCCCACGTCGGGAAGCGCTGTCTCGCGGGGATCGAGCACGGTGAGCGCGATGAGGTCGTGGCGGCGCGCGGTCACGGCAAGCGCCTTCGCATAACCCTCGTCGTGGAAGTCCGATACGAGAAACACCAGAGCGCGGCGACGCACGAGCCGGTTGAGCGTGCGCAGTGCGCCGGCGATGTCGGTGCCGCGACCCGCCGGCTCGTGGCGCAGCAGGTGCCGCGCGATGCCGAGCGCGTGCCTCGACCCGCGGCTCGGCGCCACAAACCGCTCGACACGATCAGAGAAGAGCACCAGCGCGGTCCGGTCGCCAGCCGCCGCCGCGGCCAGACCCAGCACGCAGCAGATCTCGGCCGCGTACTCACGCTTTGTCTGCGCGCCGCCGTATGCCGACGACGCAGACACGTCGACGACAAGCACCACCGTCTGCTCGCGGTCCTCGATATGCTTCTTGATGTGCGGGTCGTCGGTGCGGGCGGTGACGTTCCAGTCGATCAGGCGGACGTCGTCACCGGGCTCGTACGGCCGCACCTCGTCGAATTCGACGCCGCGACCGCGGAACACCGAGCGGAACTCGCCGCCGAGTCCGCTCTCCATCAGCTTCCGGGTGCGGACCTGGAACAGCCGGACACGGCGGGCCACGTCGCGCGGCAGCATCGCGGACACTGCTAGCGCTGCGACTCGAGGCGTCCGTAGTCGTCCTCGAGCCGCACGATGTCGTCTTCGCCGAGGTACTCGCCGTGCTGCACTTCGATCATCACGAGCGGTCCCGACCCGATGTTCTCGAGGCGGTGGACCGCGCCGCACGGAATGTCGATCGCGTCGCGCGCCACCACGTCGAACACCTCGCCGTCACGCGTCACGCTGCCGTTGCCCGTGACGATGACCCAGTGCTCCCGGCGCTGAGCATGCCGCTGCAGGCTGAGCCGCTTGCCCGGATGCACGATGATGCGCTTGACCTTGTATCCCGGGCCTTCGTCGACTACCTGGTAACTCCCCCAGGGTCGTTCGTCGTACTCCATCGCACCACCGCAGAAAAAGGAATAGGGGACAGTTGCCTGTCCCCTATTCTATGGGAAACCCCGTTTTGCGTCGAATAGGCTCGTCCTATTTCTTCTTGGGAGCAGCCTTCTTGGCAGCGGCCTTCTTCGGAGCGGCCTTCTTTGCGGCGGCCTTCTTCGGAGCAGCCTTCTTCGGAGCGGCCTTCTTCGCAGCGGCCTTCTTGGGAGCAGCCTTCTTTGCAGCTGCCTTTTTGGGAGCTGCCTTCTTTGCAGCTGCCTTCTTGGGAGCTGCCTTCGGTTTAGCGGTTGCCATCGCGTCGTTCTCCTTTTCGATACGTTTGATGCCTCATACACAAGATACTGTGTTGTCTTGTCTCTTGTGCACTAGGCATAAAGCTACACAATATGTAGTTGTATATAGAGTCCGCGAAAAACCTTGTCAACTTTTTTTTCATCGAAACGCAACGCGCGAGACACGCGACATGTGCGCCAGCTCGAAATCGGCCCCCAGAGCGGGTTTCAGGCGGTGCGATTTGCAGCGCGCGCGCACTCGCCGTGCGCGCCCGCGTCGTGCGCGCTCGATGCAAC
>JBGAKX010000061.1:0-14072 GCA_044224215.1 Blastocatellia bacterium | reverse complement strand
CACCGCGAAACCCGCTCTGGGAGCGGGTTTCGCGGTGATGAATCAAATGGCCTTGCAGGCGTGGCCTTTCGGCGCGCTCGACGCGTCACATGATCGTCGCGAGGACCTGTCCCGCGTTCACGGTGTCGCCCACCGCCGCGCGGATCTCGGCGACGACGCCCGCCTTCGCTGCCTTCACTTCGTTCTGCATCTTCATCGCTTCGACGACGATCACTCCCTGGCCGATTGCGACTTCGTCGCCGACGTTCGCAAGCAGCGCAACGACCTTCCCCGGCATCGGCGCGACGAGCGTCTGCTCGCCCTCGCTGCTGCCGTGCGATCCGGGACGCCGACGCTTGGGATCGACGATCAGCACCTCGGCGGTCTCCGCGCCGATCTGAACGCGCACGGTGTTGTCGGCGGCGAGCCTGCTCACACGCGCCTCGATCACCCGCGATCCAACGTAGAACGTGTAAACACCCGCCTCGGGCGATCGCACGTCGCCCGTCACGTCGCGCCCGTCGACGCGCAGCCGGAACGCTGAGCCGTCCACGTCGATCTCGACGCCACGAACCGCGCCGTCGATGTGCGCTTCGAGCTTCATTGCTGGCTCCGCAAGCCGCCAATGCGGCCGGCGCGCTTCCAGTTGCTCGTTGGCGGCTCGCATCCGCTCGCCTCGTGATCGGCCGGCGCCGCCACGGCGAGGGCTGCTGCCGCCAGTGCGAGATCGGCGTCGAGTTCGAGGCCGAACGACGGAGACACGCGCGTTCCCTCGCCGTACCGTTCCACGATCCACCGATCCAGAAACTGCGTGTCGATGTCGCCCGACAGCACGCACGGTTCGTTCAGCAGATCGCGGAACAGCGGCAGCGACGTCCGGATGCCTCCGACTTCGTACTCCGCAAGCGCTCGCCGCAGACGGGCGATTGCCTCGACGCGCGTCGGCGCCCACACCACGAGCTTTGCCAGCAGCGGATCGTAGTGGATCGCGACCTCCCAGCCCTCGTACACGCCGCTGTCGATACGTATCCCGGGACCCGCGGGCTCCGAGAGCGACGTGATCTTGCCGGGCGAGGGAACGAATCCGTTTCGCGGATCTTCGGCGTAGATGCGGCATTCGATCGCAGCGCCTCGCAGCTTCACGTCGTCCTGCGTGAACCAGAGCGGCTCGCCGGCCGCAACGCGGATCTGCGCTGCGACGACGTCGATGTCGGTGACGAGCTCTGTCACGGGATGCTCGACCTGCAAACGCGTATTCATCTCGAGGAAGTAGAAGTTCCGGTCGGCGTCGACGAGGAACTCGATCGTTCCCGCGCCCTCGTAATCCGCGGCGTGCGCGATCTTGACCGCGGCCGCGCCCATGCGCGCCCGCAGGTCCGCGTCGTCGAACGTCGCCGGACACTCCTCGAGCACCTTCTGGTGCCGGCGCTGAAGTGAGCACTCGCGCTCGCCGAGATAGACACAGTTCCCGTGACGGTCGGCCAACAGCTGAATCTCGATGTGGCGGGGTCGCACGATCGCCTTCTCGACGTACACCGAGGCGTCGCCGAACGCCGCGAGAGCCTCGGAGCCCGCGCGTGCCAGGGCTGCCTCGAGCTCATCGCTCGAACCGACGAGCCGCATGCCCTTCCCTCCGCCCCCCGACACCGCCTTCAGCAGCACCGGGTAACCGATCTCGTCGGCGATCCGGCGCGCCTCAACCGGATCGGCGATCGGTTCGACGGCGCCGGGGACCACCGGCGCTCCCGCGTCGCGCACCGCGCGGCGCGCGTGCGTCTTGGAGCCCATCAGCTCCATGGACTCGGGCGACGGGCCGATGAGCGTCAGGCCCGCGTCGCGAACGGCGCGCGCGAATTCGGACTTCTCGGACAGAAAACCGTACCCGGGATGGATCGCCTCGGCGCCGGCCTGCCGCGCGGCGTCGATGATGCGGTCGATCCGCAGGTAACTCTCACTCGACGCCGGCGGACCGATCAGGTACGCCTCGTCGGCGACCCGCACGTGGAGCGCTTCGACGTCGGCCTCGGAATAGACCGCGACCGGCGACACGCCGAGTTCACGGCACGCGCGCGCAATCCGGACGGCGATCTCCCCCCGGTTTGCGATAAGGACCTTGCGGAACATCCGGCTAGCGCCGTCGCTTGGAGACCGGTGCGGTGACCGGAACCGTCGGCGCGGGCGAAATCGCGGTGCGTGACGCATCGACGATCGTTCCGTCCCGGAGCACGATGTCATCAGGCGTGTTCTGCAATCCGTCCGGACCGGGCGACCGCAACTCGAAGTTGGCGTTCAACGCGGGAACGCCCGACACGGACGCGATGCCCGTCGTGTAGCCGGCATAGACGATTCGATGATCCCAGGAATCGCGCGCATCGGGCACGGGTCCAAGACCTTCCACCTTGCCAAGGTCGCTCAGCTTGTCCGGGTAACGGCCGTACGTCGCGCGGTACTGCGCGACCAGGCCGGCCGTGTGATACATCTCGGCGCGCGTGCGCGCCAGGTCGGCTTCGCGGTGAAGGTCAATCGCGCGAGGAATTCGCGCAACGAGAATGCCTCCAACCACGAGCGACACGATCGACGCCAGCGCAAGTCCAACCGCCGCCGTGCGCAACCCGCCGTACGCCGCAGGCTGCCGGCGCGCGCGCCGCACAGATCGAATGCCCACCAGAACTCCGATGACGGCAACGGCGACCAGCGGTTTCACCCAGAAGCTCGCCACCGATGCGAGCGCAATCAGGACGGTTGCGAATGCGCCGCCAAGCAACGGTTGCGGCGAGAGCGGCGACAGCACCGGTGCGCCGACAAACCGCGCGCCGCATGCACAGCGGCCCGTGTCGAGATCCATCCGTCCGCCGCAACACGGGCAGACAAGCGTTCGGGGGGACGTGGTAGTCATCGTTCGAGTGTCGTCCAATTCGTCTGAAATTCGAAGAACGGCCTACTGCGGCCGCAACCGGCTGGCTCCGAGCATGTGCTGACTCTCGCGGCCGGCAGGCGTTCCTGCAACGTCCGCGCGCTGGCTTGATTCCTGTCGTGTCGTATCGCTCAACGTCAGTTCGTCCCGAGTGTGGTACACGCGATGGATCACCGTCCAATGCGACAGCACCGCCATGACCCAGAGAACCGCCCGCATCTTGTAGAACATCAGCTCGGCGGCGACGTGTGAGATGTTGGCCACCGCCTGATAGGTGCCTGGCGACACCTGCGTGAGCGAACCGATGATCAACAGGACGACGCGCTCGGGGCGCTCGAGAAACCCGACCTTGCACGTGATGTCGAGCCCCTCTGCCCTGGCGCGGGAATAGCTGACCATCACCGATCCGATGAGGACGATGCCAGTCAGCGCAACGTAGAGCGTCGAGTGTGCGGCCGTGTCGCGCGCATAGAAGACCATGATTCCGACGAACACGATCAGGTCCGAGTAGCGGTCGATGACCGAATCAAAGAACGCGCCGAACCGCGTGACACGACCCTGGAGACGCGCCACGCGGCCGTCGAGCATGTCGAACACGTTGGCGAGAATCAGCACGAGCCCGCCCGTGAAAAAGTGCCCGCGGCCGTAGAGGTAGGCGCACCAGATGTTGATCAGCAACCCGACCATCGTGAGGATGTTCGGCGTGATGATCTTGCTGCGCGCGATCGTACGAACGATGGCGTCGAGGATCAGCGTACAGCCGTTGCCGATGGCACTGCTTATCGACATACCCGCACCGGCTACTTGGCCTTGGCCTCCTCGGGAGCGGCGTCGTGCACTGTCTTGAGCGAGATGACCTCGAATCGTCGAACGCCGTTCGGCGTCCTGACCTCGATCTCGTCGCCCACGCCCTTGTTGATGAGCGCCTTCCCGATCGGTGATGTCGTCGAGATGAGCCCTCGATCGGCGTCGGCATCCTCGCTCATCACGAGGCTGTAGCTGATCTCCTCTTCGCGATCGAGATCATAGATCCCCACGGTCGATCCATAGGCCGCCTTGTCGCGTGGCAGGCGGTCAAAGTCGATCATCGAGAGGTCCGCCAGCCGCTTCCGGACGGCGGCGATCCGCAACCTGAGGTAGTCCTGACGATTTCTGGCCGATTCGTATTCGCCGTTTTCCCGGAGGTCACCGAGCGCGGCGGCACGCTGAAGCTCTTTTGGGAGCTCCGTGCGAAGTTCGTAATCCATCTGCTTCAGCTCTTCTTCGAGCCGTTGTTTGAGTTCGGCAGCCACAGCTGTCTCGCCTCCTAGAGATCGAGCCTCCGGGCGCAGCGCGCACGGAGGCCCAGATTCAGTGGGCAAGGTATCACACGGGACCCCCTGAAACAACGATTATTGACCCCGAGATTGTTACAAAACTCTAACAAACCCCGGCATTTTCACCGCAACTCGACACCGTGATCTCGCGTGTTTCGTCGCCCGTGTTCCGCAGAATGATGCGCAGGGCCGCCGGAACGGGGAATCCCTTCAGGTTTTCGGCCCACTCGACGACCACGATGGCGTTGCGGTCGAGAATCTCCTCGAGCCCGATCTCGTACAACGCCGCGACCGATTTGCTCCCTTCAAGCCGGTACAGGTCGAGGTGGAGGATCGGCAGACGACCACCGGTGTACTCGTTGACGAGCGTGAATGTCGGGCTCGACACCTGGTCGGGATCGGCGTCGAGACCCGCGACGATCCCGCGCGTCAAAAGCGTCTTGCCCGCGCCGAGCTCGCCTTCGAGCAACACGACGGTCGCCCCCGTCAGCGATTCGCCGATGCGCCGCCCAAGGTCCTCGGTCTCGTCGGGCGAATGGCTCGCGTACGTCCCGCTTCCGATCACACCCGCTCCGCCGTGCCGCCCGCCTGAAGAAACGCCCGGCCGAGATGCTCCGAGATGTCGGTCGCGACGAGCGCCCGGATTCCGGTCTCCGCGACGGCGAGATCTCCGGCCAGGCCATGCAGATAGACGCCGGTCACCGCCGCTCCGAGCGGATCCGAGGGACGCTGGGCGAGCAGCCCCGCGATGACCCCGGTCAACACGTCGCCGCTGCCCCCCGTGGCCATCCCCGAGTTGCCCGTCGGGTTCACGAGGACCTCGCCCCCGGGCTCGGCAATGATCGTTCGTGCGCCCTTGAGCACTACGAACACGCGATGGCGGGTCGCAAACTCGCGCGCCACGCCGACGCGGTCGACGACAACCGCTCGCGTGTCGAGCGACGCGATGCGCGCCATCTCGGCAGGATGCGGCGTCACGATGATCGGAAGCTCCGTCGTTCCGCGAATCTCGTCGGGCCAGTCCGAGAGCGCCGTCAGCGCGTCCGCATCCACGACGACCGGGCGTTCGCGGTCGCGCATGAACGCACGCACGACGTCGCGCTGGCTTTCGCCGAGGCCGAGCCCCGGACCAATCGCGACGACCGTTCGCGACGCGGCGAGCTCTCGCAGGCGCTCCAGCGCAGCGACCGACACGACTCCGGCGTCGGTCTCGGCGACGGGCTCGGTCATCGCCTCAGCCAGGGCGCGGCTCGCGAGCACCGGCTCGGCGGATCGCGCGGTCGCAATGGTCGCGAGACCCGCACCCGACTTCAGCACAGCTTCCGCCGCCATGGCGGGCGCGCCAGTCTTTCCGACCGATCCGCCGATCACCAGCACGGATCCGACCGTCCCCTTGTGCGCATCGATGCGCCGTTTCGACAGATCGAGATACCCCTCGACTCCCGACGGGGCCACGAGCGAAAGACGCGACCCGCACGACTCGACAAGCTCTGCCGGCGAGCCGATGTCGGCGACGACGACCTCGCCGCACGAAAACACGGCAGGCGGCAGCGCGCACGCCGGCTTGAGCGCCGTGAACGTCACCGTAAGGTCCGCATGAACGTGCGGCCCGATCGATTCCGCCAGATCCGAAGCCAGTCCCGACGGCAGATCCACGGACACGACCGGCGTTCCATCGTGGGCGTTCAGCAGCTCGATCGCCTCGGCAAACAGCCCGTCGACGGGACGAGACAGGCCCGTCCCGAACATCGCATCGACGAACACATCCGCTTCGCCATCGGAGTAAGCGTCCCACAGGTCCTCGGATGTTTCGATTTCGCGAAGGCCAATCCCGGTCGCCGTCTCGGACAGCGCGCGGACGATCTCAAAGTTCGTCCGTGCGTCGCCGGTCGCATCGCTCACGTGACCGATCAGGATCACGTCGGCCATGGCGCCGCCGAGCCAAAGCTGTCGCGCGATCGCCGCACCGTCGCCTCCGTTGTTGCCGCGGCCGCAGACGATCTTCACGTAGAGATCGCCGACGGGGCCAAAACGCTCGGCAATGGCGCAGGCCGTTCGTACGGCGGCGTTCTCCATCAACAGCAGTCCGGCGATTGCAAAGCGCTCCGTGGTGAGGCGATCGACCTCGCGCATCTGATCGGCCGTGATGATCCTCATGCGGCCATCTTACCGCCGCTCACGTGCCATTGGCGAGAATCGCGTCCAAACGGTCGATTCCTCCAGACGCCGTCCCCGTCGGTGTGGGGCCGGGGTTGACAATCGCTGCGCAAAGAACGCGGCCATCGTCAAAACCGGGGACGGCGAATGGGATCGGGTTGGCGTCGGCACACGCGTTGAGCATCACCTGCGACAGGAGAACCTGACGAGCCGGAAGCCGAGGCACATATCGGCGACCAATTCGGGGGCGAGTCGAACCAGCTGCCACGGCCTCCCCGCACGAAACGCGCGGGTGGGGGCGCAGACCTCCGGCTCCTCAGGCTCGAAGGACGCGCGAATCAACGCTCGTCCTTCGGACGCGAAGTGAGATGCATCGAACGACCATCGACGAGAGCGACCACAAGCCTTGCGGCCCTGGAGAGAACGAAGAGATGAATGCACTGTGGGGCGCAAGGGGGGATCATCGTCTCCTCTATCACTTCGGCATCCCCCGCTGTCCTGGCGCGAGCCAGCACCTCGGGCATTGCGACCCGGGAACACTCTCCGGCGTGCTCTTCTCTGTGATAGTCAGTCGGTGCGTACGTGCACCGTTTTCGTTCAAAGAAACGCCGATACAACTTCGTATGGGCGTCCAACCCGTGGATGCTATTGCTATCGGTCCTCGCGCTGCCGAACTTTAGGACCCGGCCTGAGAATTCCCCCGGATTGGTTTCCGGAGGGCGGCGTATTAGACTCCGTCGAACCTCACCAATGGAGACAGGCAACACAGACAGTCCGCTGCCCGAGGCGCGGGTCGGCGCGGGTTCCCAGGTCGCGGCGCTGTTCGGAGCTATGCGTCCACGGCAATGGGTGAAGAACCTCTTTGTCGTCGCTCCGGCGATCTTTGCAGGCACCCTGTTCGACCGTCCGTCGATCTTTCGCGTCGGCGTGGCCTTCGTGGTCTTCTGCCTTGTCTCGAGTTCCGTCTATCTCGTCAACGACGTCCTCGACCGCGAAGCCGACCGTCTCCATCCGTCGAAATGCAACCGGGCGATCGCGTCCGGACGTCTTTCGGTGGGGCTCGCGCTTGCCGTTGCCGTCATTGTCGGGCTCGCCGGGCTGGCGCTCGGAGAGATTCTCGGACCGAGGTTCCTGACGGTCGTCGCCATCTACATCGTCATCACGCTCGCATACTCGCTCTACTTCAAGCACGCGGTCATTCTCGACGTGATGCTGCTCGCTGCGGGGTTCGTGCTGCGAGTCGAAGCCGGCGCCGTCGCCGTGTCGGTTCCGGCGTCCGAGTGGCTTCTCCTTTGCACGCTGCTGCTGGCGCTGTTTCTGGGATTCAGCAAACGCCGGCACGAGCTCACGCTGCTCGAGGACGGCGCCGCGAACCACCGCCGGGTCCTTGTCCACTACAGCGCCGAGCTGCTCGACCAGATGATCGTCATCGTCGCAACGAGCGCAATCCTCTGCTACATCCTCTATACGGTGTGGCCGTCAACGGTCGAGAAGTTTCACACGAACCACCTGATCTTCACGGTGCCCTTCGTCATCTACTGCATCTTTCGGTACTTCTATCTAATTCATCAGCGTCAGTCCGGCGGCGACCCGACCGACACGCTGCTCACGGACAGGCCTCTGCTTGCGGGCATCGTCTTGTGGGCGGTCACCGCTGTTGCGGTCGTGTACTCGGGCAGATGACGAGGCGGGCCGCCGGTGCGCCGACCGTCAGTGGTCACCCTTCAGGCTCCTGCTCTCGAAGTAGTCCTGGTCGAGCTGGTTGCGCGCGACGCCGGATTCGATCGCCGCGCGCGCGACGGCGCGCGTCACCTCGAGGTGCAGCGTGCGATCGAGGGGGCTCGGGATCATCACGTCGCTGCGAGCCGCAAAGTCGGCGATCGCCTGCGCCGCTGCGATGAACATGGCGTTGTTGACGGCGGTTGCGCCGGCATCGAGCGCTCCGCGCAACACGCCGGGATACGCCAGCAGGTTGTTGACGGCCTTCCCGTCGAGCGCGAACGCCGCGCCGCGCGCGAGCGCGATCTCGGGCTCGATCTCGGGCTCGGGATTCGACAATGCGAGAACGATCTGTCCCGGCCGCACGTGCTCCGGCCGGATCAGACCCTTCCGTCCCGTCGTGGCCACGACAATGTCGGCCTCGGCCATGATCGACTCGATCGTGCCCAGCCGTCCGCCGCCGGCAACGTGGCGACGCGCGGCCGCGTCGCTGATGTCGGCGCCGAGCACCGGCCGTTTGGTGACCTGCGCAACAAAGCGCGCGATCGTCGCACCGGCGGCGCCGAGTCCGATCTGGCCGACCGTACAGTTCTGCAGATCCCTGTTGGAGCGCTTGCACGCCGTCAGGACCGCGGCGAGCGCGACGGTTGCGGTTCCATGCTGATCGTCGTGAAAGATCGGCATGCGCAACGCCGCGACGAGCCGCGCCTCGATCTCGAAACACGCCGGCGCGGCGATGTCCTCGAGCTGGATCGCGCCGAACGACGGCGCGATCGCGCACACGGTACGCACGATCTCGTCGGGATCGTGCGTTGCGAGAAGGATCGGAATGCCGTTCAGGCCGACGAGCTGTTCGAGCAGCGCAGCCTTGCCCTCCATCACCGGCATGCCTGCGACGGCGCCGATGTCGCCGAGTCCGAGCACGGCGGTACCGTCCGTCACGATGGCGACCGACCGTGGAATCGAGGTGTAGAGCGACGCCTTCTCGGGACTCGCCTGGATCTCGCGGCAGATTTCGGCAACGCCGGGCGTGTAGACGAGCCGCAGATCGGAGATCGACTCGACCGGGTATCGGCTGACGGTCCGGATCTTGCCGCCGACGTGATGTCGCCGCACTTCATCGATGACCTCGAGGACTTCGGTGTCTGTCGATTCCTTGATGACGTCGAGCACCCGCTCGAGGTGCCGCAGGCTGTCGACGAACACCTCAATGTCGCGGATGGTGTGCACTGAGCCAAGCCGCTGGGTGCGGATCTCGCCGATCAGCGCGCCGGCGCTCCCGATTGCCGTCGCGAGAAGGCCAAAGTTTCCGGGTCTGCGGCGGATTCGGCAGCGGAGGGTCCTGACGAGAGGATTGGGATGCATGGGCGGCACGATAGCACGGACCTGCCTTCGTGCGTGCGCCTTGCGAAAGCGCCTTTGGACTGCGCCGGCACGCCCGAAGGGCACGACGGCGCTTTCACCGTCGAATTCGGATGCGAGCCTTGTTAGGCTCCAATTCACCGGCGTAAGATGATCACCCCGGCCCTCGAGATCCACGCATCACCGGAAATTGTCGTCACAAAGCATGAGCTCCATACGAAAGGCTCTTGTCCGTCGTTTGATGGATGATGGTTTGACGCGGCGTCAGGCCGATGCCGCGTACCGCGCGATATTCAACGGGATCGGCGACGCGCTCGCCGCAGGCGAGGACGTCACGCTGCGCGGCTTTGGTCGGTTTTCGACGAAGTTCAGGCCGTTTCACTGGCGCCAGATTCCCCGCGACCACGAAATCGTTCGCATCCCGGACCGAACACACGTGACCTTCACCGCTGGCCGCACGCTACGGCTCGCGGCCGACGCGTCGCCCGACGACGGCTACTTCGACGCGATGATCGCGCGCAAGAAACGCAGTTCGCGGCAGCTGCTCTCGCAGCCCGAGCACAACCCCCTCCACTACGAGACTCAGTTCGACCTCGGGATCGCGTACCGCGAAATGGGTCAGATCAAGGACGCGTTCGCGAAGTTTCATGCGGCGCTCTCGCTGCTCGACAAGCGCGAGCGCGGCGCGCGCTTCGTGCGTTGCTGTTACCTGATCGCGATGTGCCACAAGGACATCGGCGACTTTGAGCTCGCGGCCCAGTGGCTCGAGGCGGGGCTTGCGTCGCCAAAGCGTCCCGCCGCCGAACGGCTCGAGCTCGAGTATCAGCTCGGCGTCCTGCTCGGCATGGAGGGCAAGCTCGAGGAGGCCCTCGACCATCTGTCGATCGTCTGTGCCGCAAATCCGGTATTCCGTGACGCAGCCGAGCACATGAGGTCGCTCCAGGCCCTCAGGTTTTCGCGCACCGTGCACGGATGATGGCGTCCGCGACGAACCGCCTTGCGCCGTTGCGAGTCCTCAGAGTAGTATCTCGCTTCTCTCGCGTGGGTTTCGTATAATTTCCCCGCCTACCGAGAGCAGGTAAACCGACTTCATGGCCGTTCGATTGTTCGTGGGCAACTTGCCCTTTACTGTAACCGAGGCGGATCTGCGAGAGCATTTCGCCGCCGTCGGACCTGTTGCAGGTGTCTGGCTCGCAACGGATCGTGAAACGGGCAGGCCGCGAGGGTTCGCGTTCGTCGAGTACGAAGACCGGGCCCACGCCGAAGAGGCAATTCGCCGTTTCAACAACCAGCCGCTCGGCGGCCGCAACCTGGCGGTCAACGAGGCTCGGCCGCAGGAGCGCAGCTCCGGGCCGGCACCGTACCGCCCGGGCGGTTCGTCGTATTCGGCGCGACCACCGCGACCTGACTCCGGAGGCTCGCCGGGCGGATTCGACCGTCCGCGGCCGATGTCTGGCCCCCGGCCCGGAGGCTTTGTCAGCGACATGCCTCCCGATGACGCGGGTGGCCGCAGCCGCGACCGCAGCCGCAACTTCGGTCCCGACGCGCCTGCGCGACGGAAGCGCAAGGGCGACCGCAAGAACTTTGATGGTGGGCCGAAGAAGCCGCTCCCGATCACGTCGGGTGGCCGGTTCTACAGTGGCGAGGACGACGACGAATCCGACGATCTGTCCGATCTCGACGCGATGTTCGAGGTCGACGACGATCTGGACGGAGAGTTGGACGACGAGACAGACGCGGAAGGCGACGACGGCGAGTCCGCCGAGACGCCGGGCGACGCCGCGGACACGTCCGACGGCACGCCGGACGACGAGCCCCGCTAGACTTCGGCCCGTCCTGCGTTTCCCTGTTGACGTCAATCGTCTGTTGATCTATAAGATCACTATTGGACAAATGTCCAATAGTGATGGGTCCTGCCATCGCGAAAATCAACGATATTTCTAGGAGGTATGCGGCATGACGAAGGGAATCCCCGAGGGCTTCCACACCCTCACTCCTCACCTGGTTGTTCGCGGCGCGGCCGATGCGCTCGAGTTCTACAAGAAGGCGTTCGGGGCGGAAGAGATTCACCGGATGCCCGGGCCGGACGGCAAACTGATGCACGCCGAGCTCAAGATCGGCAACTCCATGTTGATGCTGGCCGACGAGTTCCCCGAATGGGGCTCGAAGGGCCCTGAATCCATTGGCGGGTCGCCTGTGGTGCTCAGTCTGTACGTCGAGGACTGTGACACGGTGTACAACCAGGCCGTCGAGGCGGGCGCAACGGTTCGCATGCCGCTTGCCGACCAGTTCTGGGGCGACCGCTACGGGCAGTTGACCGACCCGTTCGGGCATATCTGGGGTGTGTGCACGAACATCAAGCAACTGACGCCCGAGGAGATCAACGAGGCAGCAAAGGCGGCCATGGGCGGAGCCCCCTGCGAGTGATCTGACGGACTGGTCGAAACGACGACCGGAAGCAACCGCGAAGCCATCGTGTCGACCCCGCCGTGCTCGTGTGCGGCGGGGTCTCCGTTTGCTGCCGGCTTCAGGCGGCATCCACGGGGGTGTGACCTCGATCCAAGTTAACCGCGGTCGCGTGTCTCGATTCCGGGAATCCGTGTATCGAATACTGAACACGGACGGCACGCGGCACCTGGTCGAACCGACCGAATTCGCGAAATCACGTTTGTTTCGAACACCGCCCTGGGTTGTGGACGGCGTGGCACCGAAGTTGCTCTAGAGCATGCTCGAAGGGCGCACCACCCGAGTGCCTGACTACGCCGCGCTGCACCAGGGATGTGCCCAAAATATTGAACTGACGGATTGCAAGATGCCAGCGCGCTCCGCGCGAGCTTGCTAGGGGGCGTTTCGGACGATTCCGGAACGAAGTTCTCCGGACGCAGCGCAGGCAATGGCGGAAAGGGTGCGAGACACTATTGGTCTCGTGCCCTTTTTGCATGTCAGCACAGGCCCGCGTTACGGTGTGCCAGGCGCCGGCGACTGCGCAATTCTCTCACCGAGGTGGGCGATTTCGCGACCCAGCCGGCTCGCCGGAGCGAGATCGAGCCCTTCGGTGCACTGCCGGACGCTCGCGAGCATCGCGTTGGCACGTTCCCCGCGATCGATCGCCACGTGCGCGGTCTCGCACAACCAGCTGGCGACGAGCCGCGGATCACCCAGTTCGGCAATCGCGGACTGCGCATCCTCGAGAAGGGACGCAGCCGCGGCTATGTCGCCCGTGCGCCGTGCGATCTGCGCCTTGAGAACGAGCGCCGATCCCTCGTACCCGCGATTCCCGAGCGCGACGTGTATGTCGAGCGCCTGCCGCAGGTGCTCGGTCGCCTCGTCGATCCGCGACGCGGCAAGCTCGATGCTCGCCAGCGACTCGAGCGTGATGCCTACCCATCGACGATTACCGATCTCTTCGTGGATGGCAATCGACTGTTCGCACAGAGCCCTCGCGCGTTTGAGGTCGCCCTCGTCGCGCGCGAGGTCGGCCATGTTCGAAAGGACAATGCCCTCAAAGCGCCGGCGGCTCGTCGATCGCGCGACGTCGAGCGCCCGTTCGTACATTTCCGAGGCTTCCGCGAAGTTTCCCGCCTCGGCCTGAAGGTAGGCGTAGTTCGACAGCGTCGCCTGCAGACAGTTGAGGTCCCCGATCCGAGTCTGGATGTCGATGGCTGCAACGTAGGCTTCGCGCGCCGGCTGCCACCGTCCTCCCTCGACGTGGAGGATCGCGATGTTCGAAAGGATCACGGCTTCATTGCGGTCGTCGCCGAGCTCGCGCGCGATGGCCAGCCCGCGTTCGAACAACTCGAGCGCGCGCTCGGGCTGGCCGCGTTCGTAGTACATCCCCGCGAGATAGTTGCAGCCCAGCGACTCGGACTCGCGGTCGCCCTCGGCCACCGCAACGGCGAGCGCGCTTGTGAGCTGTGCCTCGGCGCGCTCGAGCTCGCCAAGCTCCTTCAGAATGAGCCCCGCCATGCGCAGGCTTCGCGCCTCGCCTGCGCGGTCCCCGATCACGAGCGCGAGCCCCAGCGCCTGCTGCTGCATCGCCAGCGCATCGTGCGGCCGGCCGCGCGTTCTCAGGACGTTGTTCCCCAGCTCGTTCATCGCCTCGACGAGCTCGGGGCTGGGATCGGCGCGCAGCGCGAGGTACGACTTGTAGAGCTGCTCGGCTTCGGCAAACGCGAACCGTCGCACAGACGTCCGCGCACCCGCGAGATAGCACACGCGTGCGCGCTCGGACTCGCCCGCGCGTTCCCAGTGCAGTCCAAGGATTCCCTGCATCTCGTCGACGTCGTCAACGCGCGAGATCGCCGTCGCGGCCAGCCTGTGCAGCTCCGAGCGTCGCGGAACCGACAGCGAGCCGTACATGATCTCGCGGATCTTCTCGTGCGTGAATCGCACCCGTCCGCTCGCGGCCTCTTCGAGCACGTGACGCCTCACGAGTTCTGCGATTGCCCGCTCCGCAACGGCTTCGTCGACGGCGCTCGTCATGCGCAGCAGGTCGGCGTCGGCTTCGCGGCCGAGAACCGACGCGGCCTCGGCGACGGCCAGCACATCCCCCGCGAGCCCCTCGAGCCGGCGTTCGATGAGCTCCTGCAGCGTCCCTGGGAGCGGAAGGTGTTCGATCTCGGTGG
>JBGAKX010000060.1:0-24734 GCA_044224215.1 Blastocatellia bacterium | reverse complement strand
GACGGCAGTGTGTGGGTCGGGAGCGTCGGAGGCGGACTCACCGAGATCCGCAATGGCGCGTTCAAGTATTACTCGACAAAGGACGGCCTTGCGGGGGACGACGTTCGCGCGATCTACCAGGACGTGGACGGAGCGTTGTGGATCGGTACGAACGGCGCAGGGATCAGTCGGCTTGCGGACGGCCGGTTCACGAACTGGACGAACGCGGACGGCCTCGCAAACGGCGATGTCCGCGCCATCACGCAGACTCGCGACGGCGCGCTGTGGTTTGCGACGAACGGCGGAGGACTGTGCCGTCTCGTCAACGGCAAGTTCACGACGTTTACGACGCGCGACGGCCTGGCCGCGGATGTGGTCTTCGCCATGTACGAGGACGCCGACGGCAACCTCTGGATCGGCACGGCGAACGGCCTGACGCTCTACCGCGACGGTGTGTTTCATGCATTCGGCGCGAACTCCGGGCTGTTTGACGACCTTGCGTTCCAGATCCTCGAGGACGGCGCCGGAAACCTCTGGATGAGCTGCAACAAGGGCGTGTACCGCGCGGCGCGCGCGGACCTGCTCGCGCTCGCGCGCGGCGAGACCGAGCGCGTGACGTCGGTGTCGTTCGGCAAGACGGATGGCATGGGCAGCACGCAGTGCAACGGCGCGTCGCAGCCGGCGGGCTGGCGTTCGACGGACGGCCGGTTGTGGTTCCCGACGATTCACGGCGTCTCGGTCATCGACCCGAAACGCGTGCAGGTCAACGAGATACCGCCTCCGGTGACGATCTCGTCGTTTGTCGTCGACGGGCAGCGGATCAACGGTCCTGACGGCATCCGACTCGCGCCGAGCAGCAACCGGTTCGAGTTTCACTACGACGGGTTGAGCCTGCTCGTCCCGCAGGCCGTACGGTTCCGCTACAAACTCGATGGCCTCGACGACGAGTGGATCGATGCGGGAACGCGTCGCACGGCGTTCTTCACGAATCTGCCGGCGGGCACGTACACCTTCCGGGTCATGGCCTGCAACAACGACGGCGTCTGGAACGAGATCGGCGCCGCATACCGGTTCACGCTGCCGCCACCGGTCTGGCGCACGTGGTGGGCGCTGCTTCTCTACGTGGCGGCGTTCGCGAGCGTCATCCTCGCGGTGCACAGGCTGCGGCTCGCGACGCTCAAACAGCGCACGGCCGTGCTCGAGCGCGAGGTCGCGGCGCGCACCTCCGAGCTCGCGGCATCCGAGCAGCGCGCGCTCGAGGCGAGCCGGGCCAAATCCACGTTCCTTGCGAACATGAGCCACGAACTGCGGACGCCGATGAACGCGATTCTCGGGTTCGTTCAGCTGATGAAGCGCGACCGCACGCTGTCGGGCGAGCACCAGGAGAACCTCGGGATCATCGAGCGCGCGGGCGAGCACCTGCTGGCGCTGATCAACGACGTGCTGTCGATCTCCAAGATCGAGGCGGGGCACGTCGCGCTCAATGAGCACGCGTTCGACCTGGAGCGGATGCTCGAGGGTCTGCGCGACACGTTCCGGCTGCGCGCGGAAGCAAAGGGCGTCGGGTTCGAGGTGGACATCGATCCCGAGATCCCGCGTTTCGTGCACGGCGACGAAGGCAAGCTGCGACAGATCCTCATCAACCTGCTCGGGAACGCATTCAAGTTCACGGAGGACGGCGGCGTGGTGTTGCGCGCGTTCTGGCGCGACGCGCGCGCGATCTTCGAAGTCGAGGACACGGGACTCGGCATCTCGCCGAACGAGATCGACAACCTGTTCGGCGCGTTCGTGCAGACCGAGAGCGGACGCCTGTCGCAGGAGGGAACCGGTCTCGGGCTCGCGATCAGCCGCAACTACGCGCACCTGATGAGCGGCGACATCGCCGTCACGAGCGAGCCCGGCCGCGGCACGACGTTCCGCGTGGATGTGTCGCTGCCGGCGACCGACGAGACGCACCAGCCCGCCGCCGAACGGTTCGTCATCGGGATCGAACCTGGGCAGCCTCCCATTCGCATCCTCGTCGTCGACGACACGCTCGAGAATCGCAAGTTGCTTGTCAAACTGTTGAGTTCCGTAGGGTTCCAGGTGCGCGAGGCGGCGAACGGCAAGGAGGCCGTCGAGATGCGGACGCGCTGGCATCCGCACCTGATCTTCATGGACATCCGGATGCCCGTGATGGATGGTGTGACGGCGACGCGCGAGATTCGCACCCGCGAGGCGGCGATGGCGGGCCAGGGTCGAACGCCCGCCAAGATCATCGCCTTGACGGCGAGCGTGTTCGAGCGCGACCAGCGGCGCGTTCTCGACGCAGGGTGCGACGACCTGGTGTGGAAGCCGTTCCGCGAGTCGACGATCTTTGACAAGCTGATCGAGCATCTTGGCGTGCGGTTCGTGTATGAGGCGCCGCGAGAGACGGGACGCGACGCCCACGCGGCCGACGACGGGAAGCTGCTGTCTCCGGCGCGTCTTGCCGCGCTGCCTCGCGAGCTGATCGACGACCTGACGCACGCGGTCGGCGTCGGCGACGTCGAGGCGCTGCACGAGATCATCAACCGGATCTGCGACGTGGACGAGCCGCTCGGCAACGAGCTGCGCCACCTGGCGCGCCGGTACCAGTTCGAGGAGATCCTCGAGACGGTCGGCAAGGCATAGCCCTCTGCGTCTTTGCGTCTTTGCGTTTCTGCCTCTGGGTTTCTCCGATCCCGCGATTCGTGATATCTCACCAACCCATGAGTGACCTCAGCTACCCCATTGGCAAGTACGAACCCGTGTCCGGGCTCTCGGCCGACAAACGCGCCGCGCTCATCGACGACGTCGCCTCGACCCCAGAGCGCATGCGCGCGGCGATTGCCGGGCTCGACGACGCGCAACTCGACACGCACTACCGCCCAGGCGGCTGGACGGTGCGCCAGGTCGTGCACCACGTCGCGGACAGCCACATGAACTGTCTGATCCGCTTCAAGCTCGCGCTGACCGAGGACGAGCCGACCATCAAGCCCTACGCCGAAGGGCTGTGGGCCGAGCTCGACGACACGCGCGTCGCGCCGATCGATATGTCGCTCGAGATTCTCGACGGCGTCCACCGGCGCTGGGACGTCGTGCTTCGCGCGATGAAGCCCGACGAGTTCGCGCGCCGGTTCCGACATCCCGAGCGCGGCACGGTGACGCTCGACGACACGCTCGGGCTGTACGCTTGGCACGGCCGGCATCACGTTGCGCACATCACGCGCCTGCGCGACCGCGAGGGGTGGAGCTAGACGTGGCGGAATCCGACCTCGAGGATGACGAGCACGTTGGCGCAAGCGCCAAGGTAAAGCTCGGCCTCGGATTCGGCGTCGCGCTCGGCGCGGTTGCCGTCAGCTCGTTCGTGCTGTTCCGGTTGATGAACCGGATGAAGGCGCAGGGGCTTGAGAACGTCCCCGTGGAGAACGAGAACGTTCTCTATTGCATCAACCACAACACGCTCATCGACAACTTTGCGTTCGAGTCGGTCGCGTACCTGCCAAAGGTCCTGTTTCAGCCGGAGTACCTGCCGGTGAACCTGGCGGACCGGAAGAATTTCTTCGGCGACCCGAGCTCGCGCCGCCTGAAGGATCGCGTGCTGCGCGTGCTCGGGAAGCATTTCTTCACGCACCTGCGCGCGTACCCGGTGGACCGGAAGCGCGGCGACCTGGATCAGGTCGACGAGTGGGCCGAGCTGCTCAGGCAGAACATCGTGGTGGTATATCCGGAGGGAACGCGCTCGCGCACGGGCGAGATCGGGACCGGCAAGCCGGGCGTCGGGAAGCTGATCTACGACGCGCGGCCGATGGTGATTCCGGTGCGGATGATCGGGATGGAGAAGGTGCTCGGAATCGGGCGGGTTGTGCCGAATGTGTTCCAGACGGTGCGCATGGTGATCGGGAAGCCGATGGATCTGTCGGATCTGCTGGAACGGCCGGTGCCCGAGGAGCGCTCGGAGGAGATCGCGTTCTACCGCGAGATCTCGAACCGCGTGATCGACGCGATCAAGGCGCTCGAGTGGACCGAGGAGTCGTAAGAGGCTCTCGCAAAGTCGCAAAGGAAAGAAGACGCCACGTTCTTAGCGTCCTTGTTCCCTTTGCGTCTTTGCGTGAACAACCGCGCGAGGATCTCTACTTGTAGATCGCCACCGAGATGTTCCCCTTCTCGTCGATCGTCCCCCGGAACATCCCCTCCGTATTGAACGTCATCGCGAAATTCCCCGCCCGGTCCACCGCGATCACCCCGCCGTCGCCGCCCATCTTCACCAGCTTGTCCATCACGACCGTGTTCGCCGCGTCCGCCACCGACATCCCCCTGTACTCCATCAGCGCCGAGATATCGTGCGCCACCACGCCCCGGATGAAGTACTCGCCCGTTCCCGTCGCCGACACTGCGCACGTCGCGTTGTTCGCATAGGTGCCTGCGCCGATGATCGGCGTGTCGCCCACGCGTCCGTAGCGCTTGTTCGTCATTCCGCCCGTCGACGTCGCCGCCGCAAGATTCCCCGCACGATCGACCGCCACCGCTCCGACCGTTCCGTACTTGTGATCGTCCCATTCCGACAGACGCGTCACGTACGCCGTCTTCTTCCCGGCAGCCTGCGCGGCCTTCTCCTCCTTGATCGCGTCCTGAAGCGCCTTCCACCGGTTCTCGGTAAAGAAGTACTTCGGGTCGACGAGCGCGATGCCCTGCTCGCGCGCAAACTTCTCGGCGCCGTCGCCCACCATCATCACGTGCGGCGACTTCTCCATCACCAGCCGCGCAAGCACGACGGGGTTCTTGATCCGATGGAGCGCCGCCACCGACCCCGCCTTCAGCGTCGCGCCGTCCATGATCGCCGCGTCGAGCTCGTTCTTCCCGTCATGGTTGAAGACCGCGCCCTTTCCCGCGTTGAACAGAGGACAATCCTCCATCGACATGATCGTCGCCTCGACCGCGTCAAGGCTCGATCCGCCGCGCTCGAGCACGGCCTGCCCGATCTTCAGCGCATCGGTCAGCGCCGCGCGATACGCGGCTTCGCGTTCGGGCGTCATCTGGTCGCGCGGCAGTGTCCCCGCGCCGCCGTGAATCACGAGACGGTAAGGCCTCGGCGGCTGCTGCTGCGAAAACCCCGAAACGGTCGATCCGAGAACCATAGCGGCAAATGCGACGGCCGCGAATACGGGAATGACGAGTGAATGATGAGCCACTGAAGATCTCCTCGGCGTGCGCTGGATCGCGTCGCGCTTTTGGCCCGATTCCTGAAGTTGCCAACGCGGGACGTCACGCGCGATACTCTCACATCATGTCCAAGATCGTCTGTCTTTTGATTGCTCTCTTGTCGCTCACCACGGGTGCGGCGTCGGTCGCCGTGGCCGGACCGAAGCTCAGGACCATTCCTCCCGAAACCGTCGCCGAAATGCGCCGCAAGGGCGAACCCGTCACCCTCGTGCAGATCAACGGCGGCTCGCGGACGCCCGTCATCCACGGATCGGCCCGCGTTCAGCTGAACGATATCGACGAGTGGGCAGCCAAGACGGACAAGAACACGATGATCGTCTGCTATTGCACGTGCCCAGCCAACGAAACGGGCAACCGCGCGGCGAAGCGGCTCATGGAGCTCGGCTTCCGCAACGTCTATGTGTTCGAAGGCGGTCTGAAGGCGTGGAACGACATGGTGAAGGAACGCCAGCAGCGCGCGCCGATGTAACGACCAGCCGGACCGAATCACCTTGCGCGATAGGCCTCCGAGCCGGTAAATGAATGGCGTTTACGCGCGCGTCGTAGTCAGAACCAACCTATTAGGCCCAAGCTCACCGCACCTGCGGCGTGCGGACCCGTTTGAGGTAATTCATGCACAATCTTCGGCTGTTCTGCGCTGTCCTCCTGCTCGGCGCACTCGCTACCACCACGTTCGCGCAAGGACCGGCCCCCGCCGCGGACCCTGGTCGCGATCTGCTTGCACGCTCGGCGCCGGACGGCGCGGTTGCGTCGCCGTCGGCCGCCACGCCGGCGGCCGAGCCTGTCGCCGCAGCGCCGCAGCAGCGGCCAAAGATTGCGCTCGTGCTTGGCGGCGGCGGCGCGCGCGGCTATGCACACATCGGCGTGATCGAGTGGTTTGAACAGCACAGGATTCCGATCGACTACATCGTGGGGACGAGCATCGGCGGCCTCGTCGGCGGTTCGTACGCCGCCGGGACGAGCACCAAGGACATCCGCCGGCTGATCAAGGGGATCAACTGGGCGGACGTCTTCAAGCAGGATGGCCCGTATCCGATGCTCAGCTACCGTCGCAAGCAGGACGCGCGCGACTACCAGGTGGACGTGTCGCTTGGACTGAAGGGAGGAATCTCGCTTCCGGCTGGTCTGTTCCCGGCACAGCCGGTCAACCTGCTGCTCGACCAGATCACGCTGCCGTACGGCGGAATCCAGTCATTCGACGAGCTTCCGATTCCGTTCCGATGCGTCTCGGGCGACATGGTGACCGGCGACAAGATCGTCTTCAAGGACGGTTCGCTGCCCGAAGCAATGCGCGCGACAATGGCGATTCCGGGGGTGTTCACGCCGGTTCGCCGAGACGGCCAGATTCTGGTCGACGGCATGGTCGTCGACAACGTTCCGGCAGACGTTGCCAAGGACGTCTTCAGGCCCGACATCATCATCGCGGTCGACGTCGGCACACCGCTGGCGACCGAGGATGAACTCAGCAGCGCGCTGTCGATCGCGGGCCAGGCGATGAGCGTCCTGATCGTCAACAACACGCGCATGCAGCTGAAGGACGCGAACTTCGTCCTCAGCCCGCCGATCGGCCGCGAGTACTCGACGTCGTCGTTCACCAAGCTCGACGAGATCGCAGACATCGGCTACAAGTCGGCCGAGGCGCACAAGACCGAGCTCGAAAAGCTCTCGGTGGACGACGCTTCGTGGCAGGCGTATCTCGCGGCGCGCGACGCGAAGATCAAGACCAAGAACCTCACGCCGGAATTCCTCGAGGTGAAGGGCGTCAACGCCGACGCCGAGCGGATCGTGCAGGATGGCTTCAAGAAGTTCCTCGGGAAGCCGCTCGACCTGAGCACGCTCGACGAATCGCTCACGCGAATCATGGGAACGGGCCGGTACGAGACCGTCACGTTCGGATTCGTGGAGAAAGGCGGCAAGGAAGGCCTCCAGATCCTGATCACCGAGAAGACGTACGCGCCTCCGTTCGTCCGCTTCGGTCTGGACATCGCCAACCAGCAGGTGGCGGGCGCGAGCATCAACTTCACGTCGCGAATCACGTTCATGGACCTGTTGGCGTACGGCGACGAAGTGCGCGTCGATGCCGGGCTCGGGTTCAACAACTACATCGGCGCCGAGTACTACCGGAGGCTCGGGCGATCGAAGTTCTTCTTCTCGCCGGGCGTGAGCATCGACAAGCAGACGACCGACCTGTACGACTCGGCCGGCAACGATCTTGCGCGATACGGGCTGCGGACGTTCGCGATCGGGGCCGATCTTGGCGTGCAGATCAACCGGTACTCGGAACTGCGCATGGGCTACCAGTTCCAGGACGTCAAGGCCGAGGTTGAAATCGGCGACCCGGTGCTTCCGTCGTTTGGCGGATCGGTCAACCTCGTGCGTGGGCGATACGAGCTCGATCGCTCGAGCAGTGCCCAGTTCAATCACGACGGCGTGCGGTTCCGCGCGGACTACCAGCACTTCTTCAACAGCGAGGCCATTCCTGCCGATGCCGACCGCGGTGAGGCGCGCGTCTCGTACTTCAAGCCGGTCGGGTCCAAGAACGTGTTTGGCATTCGGGCGGCCGGCGGCACGGCCTTCAATTCGGATCTGTCGCCAATCTACGCATTCACGCTCGGCGGGCCGTACCAGATGTCGGCGTACACGCTCAACGAGTTCCGCGGCAGGAACTACTTCTACGTCAGTCCGACGTATCTGCGAAAGCTCGGCTCGCTGCCGGAATTCATCGGCGGAGACCTGTTCTTCTCGGCCGCATACGAAGCCGGTTCCGCATACAACCACTGGGACTTCAAGGACACCAAGAACGACGGTGCGATTGGTCTGCTGATGGAGACCAAGCTCGGCGGTCTCGGATTTGGAGGAGCCGTTGGCGAGAACGGCCGGGCGCGACTCTTCTTCACGTTCGGCGCCGTTCTGCGCTGATCGGTCGGTCAGCGCGCTCCCACGGGTCGATTCTCAACGGTCGGCAGCCGGCGGCGGCTGCCGGCCGATGTCTTCTCTGACGTCTTCCGGTCGAAGGACCGCATGATTCAACTCAACACACTTCCCGGCCAGGTGCTCGACAACAAGTACCGCATCGAGCGGCTGCTTGGTCGCGGGGGAATGGGCGCCGTCTACCTCGCGCAGCACCTCGGCACGCGCCGGATGGTCGCGCTCAAGGTCATCGTCCCGAACAAGGCGGCGACGACCGAGTATCTCGAGCGATTCCGGCGCGAGGCGGAGGCGGCCGGAATGCTGCGCCACCCCAACGTCGTCGATGTGACCGACTTTGGCGTCACGGACGTCGGCGGGTCCAGCATCGCCTATCTCGTCATGGAGTACCTCGACGGCTGCGACCTGCAGATGATCCTCGCCGAGGAGCAACGCCTCCCGGTCCCGTTTGCCGTCGAGATCCTCCACCAGACGTGCTCGGCGGTTGCCGAGGCGCACCGGCGCGGCATCATCCACCGCGATCTGAAACCCGCGAACATCTGGCTCGAGCCAGATCGTCTCGGAGGATACAACGTCAAGGTTCTCGACTTTGGCCTTGCAAAGACGGACGGCGTCACGATCGGCACGACGCCGGAAGCTAGTCCGGCTACCGGGTCGCTGCCCGACATCGTTCCCTACACGGGAGCGAGCTCGGCGCCGAGCGACAGGGGGCCGGACCCGTCCGGTGCGGCGGCAGACGAGCAGACGAGGGCTTTTCCTGTAGCGGGCGTCGCGGACGAAGAGCACGAAGGATCAACGATCCTGCAACCGTTGCCCGCTGATGCGCCCGACGAGGACGCACAGAAGACGGAAGTCCAGGCTCGTGTGTCTACCAGCGAGAATTCGTCATCGCTTACACGCATCGGCTCGATCATGGGGTCGCCCGGATACATGTCTCCTGAACAGTGCCGCGGCGAGGCGGTCGACTGGCGATCGGACATCTACAGCATCGGCGTCATCGCCTACGAAATGCTGACGGGCGCCAAACCGTTTGCCGGAGGGGATCTCCACGCGATTTTGCGGCAGACCGTCGAGGAGACCCCGGCGCCAATGAAGTCGTTCCGGCCCGAGCTGCCCGACTCGGTCTGCGAGGTCGTGATGAAGGCAATTGCCAAACAACCCGAGGATCGCCCACAGAGCGCTGCGGTCTTCGGATCGACATTGCGTGCGAGCGCGATGGGGATTGGCGAGCTGTTGAAGGTTGCCCTCACGAAATTCACCGAGAACGTCGGCGTATTCATGAAGGTGTTTGCGATCGGGTATCTTCCGTTCTTTGCGATCCGCCTCGTTCTCAACGTCTTCGCGATCGACAACAGCAGTACCCGGCGCGAGATCATTGCGTTTCTTCTTCTCCTCTTCGTGGGTGTCGTCGGCAATTTTGTGGCGATGGCACTGACGAGAGGACTGTCGGCGGTCGTGTATTCGTTGAGCATCGCGATGCCCGCGTCCACGATCAACTTCCGACTACTGCTCGGTCGTATCAGAGCAACCGGACAAAACCTCGTGAAGGCGAGCTTTGTCTATTTCGGGATGATAACGCTTCCGATGACGCTGTTTGGCGCATCGATACTGTTCGCAATTTTCAGTGCGGACCGATGGGAGAGCCGCGGCATCGTCGCGAGTGCCGGCATCGCGCGTATCGTTGCGATTGTGCTGGCGGTTCTGTTCGGGACGCTACTGGTTCGAAACCTGCCAAGGGCTTCGATGCTTCCAATCGTCGCTCTCGTGGAAGGCACGCCATACCGGGAATCGATTGCGCGCTCGCGCGCGCTGGGCGAGCTCGATCCGCTGCTGGTCATCGGTCTTGGTTTGACCGAGACGATCGTATGGTTTGGCCTGCAGACCGTCCGCTTTGTGGCGTTGTTGCTTGTCATCTATGTTCCCGTCGAACGCTTTGGATCGGCGCTTGTGGACGACGTTGACGCTGTCGAGCTTGGCGCTCTCGTGCTGTCCATGGCGATTGAAATCGTCATAGGCCCGCTGCTCGCGCTCGTCTTTGCGGCGCTCTATCTGAAGCTACGCCTCGGAAGCGGCGAGACGATGGAGTCGATTGTGTCAAAGCAGTTCGTCCTCCCCGACACCCCGCATACGGGCTGGCAGCAGCGGATGCAGAAACGGCTCAGTTCGCAGGTATAGCCGTTCGTAGGGCTGCCGTTGTGTACGTGATCTGACTGATGATGAGTACCGAACGAATTGCTCGCGCTGGTGCGTGTGCCGTCGCCGCGATTGCCCTCGTCTCGCTCATCGGCTGGGCGTTCGACATCGAACAGCTCCGGACGGTTGTGGCCGGCCGGCCTGCGATGGTGCCGAATACCGCCGTCGCGTTACTGATGGCGAGCGCGGCGCTCGCGCTGTACGACGAGATTCATTCGGGATGGCGGTTGCGAGCGTCGCTCGTGCTCGGCGCCCTCGTCGCGGCGTTCGCCGCGGTCACGTTGTTCGAGTACGCGCTGGGTTCCGTTCCAGGCTTCGATACGCTGCTCCTTCCGGAGTACGCCGTTGCGCTGTTTCCCTCGTTCCCGGGCCGGACGTCGCCGCAGTCGGCGGTTGCGCTGCTCCTTGTCGGAGTGTCGCTCGTCGCGTTGGTGCTCGAGCGAAGAATGCGTCGCGCACCCTCCCAGATCTTTGCCGGTCTGGCACTCTGCATCGTGCTGTTCGTCGTTGTCGGCTACATCGCCAGCGCCACCACGGTATATTCGATTGGTCCACGCACCGGAATGGCGTTGAACACGCTCGTGTCGCTCGGCCTGCTCGGGATGGCGGTTCTGTACGTGCGCAGGGAGCGCGGACTGCTGGGCGTCGTCGCGAGCCCGACCGCCGGCGGACGGGCGGCGCGCTGGTTTCTGCTGCCGGCGCTGGCGATCCCGCCCGTCGTCGGACTGCTGCGACTGACCGGAGAACGTCTGGGGTGGTTCGAGCCGGGCTTCGGCTTTGCCGCAGCGGTGACGGTCAGCACGGTCGTGATCGTGACGATCGTATTGCTGAACGCGCGCGCTCTCTACCGCGCCGAGCTCGAACGCGAGACGACGGTGCGCGCGCTCAACCGCACCGAAGCCGAGTACCGCGACCTGTTCGAAAAGGCGAGCGACATGATCTTCAGCCACACGCCCGACGGCTGGTTCACGTCAGTCAACAACGCGATGTGCCGCGCATTCGGATTCTCGCGCGACGAACTGTTGCGGATGAACATCAGGGACCTGATCGACCCCGACCACCTGCCGATGATCCAGCGGCGCAACGATGCGCGAATGCGCGGTGAGCAGATCGACGGGCCGTTCGAGAGCCTTGCGTTTACCAAGCTGCGCGAACCGCTGTGGGTCGAGGTCACCGCGACCACGGTCGTCGAGGCGGGCCACCCGGTCGCGATCCACGGCATCGCCCGAAACGTGACGGCCCGGAAGGAGTCCGAACGGCTCCTGATGAACGCCAAGGAGTCGGCCGAGGCCGCCGCGCGCGCGAAGTCCGAGTTTCTCGCGAACATGAGCCACGAGATCCGCACGCCGATGAACGCCGTCATCGGGATGACGGGGCTTCTGCTCGACACCCCGCTCACGCGCGAGCAGCGCGAATACGCCGAGACGATCCGATCGAGCGGCGACACGCTGCTGACGGTGATCAACGACATCCTCGACTTCTCGAAGATCGAGTCCGGCAAGCTCGAGCTCGAGCAGGCGCCGCTCAGCGTGCGCCACGCGGTCGAGGACGCGCTCGATCTGCTCGCCCCGGTCGCGGCGTCGAAGGGTGTCGAGCTGCTCTACCTGATCGACGACACGGTGCCGAGTACGTTTGTCGGCGACATCACGCGGCTTCGCCAGATCCTGGTGAATCTTGTCGCCAACGCGGTCAAGTTCACGCCGTCGGGCGAGGTGGTCGTGCGCGTCGACTGTGCGCGTGCGGATGACCGGGCGCACGAGGTCCACTTCTCGGTGCGCGACACGGGGATCGGGATCCCGAGCGCGCGGCTCGAACATTTGTTCGAGTCGTTCACGCAGGTGGATTCGTCGACGACGCGGCGGTTCGGCGGCACGGGGCTCGGGCTCGCGATCAGCCGCCGGCTCGCCGAGCGGATGGGCGGCAGGATGTGGGCCGAGAGCACGCCCGGGGAAGGGTCGACGTTCCATTTCACCGTCAAGGCGCCGATCGCCGAGACCATCCCCGACGCAGTCGACGAGCGGCCTCCCGATCTCGCGGGCCGTCGCGTGCTCGTCGTCGACGACAATGCGACGAACCGGGTGATCCTGACGCAACAGCTGACGGCGTGGGGGATCACGGCGCGAGTTGCCGCCACGGGACGCGAGGCGCTGGAGTGGATCGGCGACGGTGAGGTCTTCGACGCCGGAGTCCTGGACATGCAGATGCCGGAGCTCGACGGCGTCGCGCTGGCGGTCGAGATCGGCCGGCTGACGCGCGGGGCGCCTCCGCCTCTTATTCTTTTGTCATCAATGGTTTACGATGACAGCGATGAGCGGCTGAAGGCGGCCGGGTTTGTGGTCCGGCTCGCGAAGCCGGTCAAGCAGTCCGCGCTGTACGACGCGCTGATTCAGGCGCTGACGGGTCGCGTGCCTGACAGTGGCGAGCACGGACCGGTCGCGGCGATCGATCCCGGGTTGTCGGAGCGACTCCCGCGTCGAATCCTGGTTGCCGAGGACAATGCGATCAATCAGAAGGTGGCGCTTCGGATCCTGTCGCGGCTCGGGTACCGGGCGGACGTCGTCGCGAACGGTCAGGAGGCGCTCGACGCGGTGCTGCGTCAGCCCTACGACGTGGTGTTCATGGACGTGCACATGCCGGTGATGGACGGGCTGGACGCGACGCGCGCGATCCGCGCCGAGGCGCCGGCGTCGAGCCAGCCACGGATCATCGCGATGACGGCGAGCGCGATGGAGGCCGATCGCCAGAAGTGCGAGTCGGCGGGAATGGACGATTTCGTGAGCAAGCCGGTGCGGGTCGAGGATCTCGTGCGCGCGATCGAGGCGTCGCAGCGGATTGCGGTGGATTCGTAGGGAAGAGGGTTCACGCAAAGACGCGAAGGAAAGAAGAGCGCCAAGGCTCAGACTTCTGATCGATCCATCCTGTCTTTGCGATCTTGTTTTCTTCGCGCCTTTGCGTGAACTGCTCCCTTCCTACCGCCTCCGCCTTTCGAGAAACGCCGCCACCCGATCGTGATGGTCCTGTGTGTTCAGACACCTGCAGAACGTCGACTCCACCTGCTCGAGCGCTTCCGCCGTGTCCAGATCGATCAACTCGCGCGTCAGCCGCTTCGTCTCGAACAGCGCGAACCTCGGCTTTGACGCCATCACGGCGGCCATCTCGTGCGCCCGGTCGAGCAGCTGGTCCGCAGGATACACGTGATTCACGAGCCCGATCCGGTACGCCTCCGCCGCATCGATCGTCGTGCCCGTCAGCGCGAGCTCCTTTGCCCGCCCGAGCCCGATGGACTTGTAGAGCGGATGCACGATCTGCACGAGCCCGAGGTTGATCTCGGCCTGCCCGAACACCGCATCGGGCGACGCGAGCCTCACGTCGCAGAACGCCGCCAGGTCGAATCCGCCCGCGATCGCCGGTCCGTCCACCGCGGCGATCGTCGGCTGTGGCGCATCCCACACGTTGCGGAACAACGCGATCGCCGAGTCGAGGTACTCCATCCGGTCGACTGACGACCATGTCGCCAGCAGGTCGATGTCGAGCCCCGCGCTGAACGCGCGTCCGGCGCCGGTGATCACGATCACCGCGACGGTGTCATCGTCTGCGGCCTCTGTGACGAGCTCCGTGAGCGACCGGACCAGCTCGGGATGCAGTGCGTTTCGTTTTTCGGGCCGGTTGAGCGTCAGCGTCAGCACGGCCCCGCTCTGGCTTGCAAGAACCATCGGATGCGACATGGTGGAAACTCTCCTGGGGCGGGATCGACGGAGCACGAATATCACGACTCCGCGCCGAAAAGCAGCCCGTTTGTGTATACTTACGCGCCGTGAGCTCCGAAACCCAGCCCCTCGGCCCCGCCCTTGCGCCGCCTCCGTCCACTGACGAGTTGCGCGCGCTCGAGGCCGACATCGAGGCACTGGCAGCCACAATCGCCGAGCGCGAGCGCGAGGTCGCCGCGATCCGGGCGGAGCTGCGGGCGTTCGAAATGCGGTACACGGCGGCGGTCCGTCCGCGATATGCCGAGCTCGAATCGCTCGAAGCCGATATCGCCGAGGCACTTGCGGCGCACTGCCCGGACGACGAGGGATTGCAGGAGGCAGCGCGCGAGGCGCGCGCCCGTGCCGACGCATCCGCAGGCGACCGTGTCGATGACCTTGGCGACGACGACGAGACGGCGAGCGGGTGCCACACGCCGTCGACCGGGCTGAAGCGGTTGTACCGGCGGCTGGCGTTCGAGACGCATCCGGACCGTTCGGGCGACGAGGCCGACGCCGAGTTGCGGCACGAGCTGATGGTCGAGGCGAATCGCGCGTATCGGGACGGCGACGGCCAGCTGCTCGAGGCGCTGCTCTCGGAACTGGAGGTCGGCGTGCTCGTGGGCGCGTCGGGAGATCACGGACGCGTGCTGCGGCGAGGAGCGTTTCTGCGCCGGCGGCTCGCGTCGATCGATCGCGAGTTCGAGGAGCTTCAGGCGACCGAGATGTTCGAGATGTGGCGCGAGGCGCTGATTGTTTCGGAGCAGGGCCGCGACCGCGTCGCCGAACTTGCCGGCGAGCTGGACCGCAAGCTGAAGCGCGCCCGCGCGCGCCGCGACGCATTCACCGCGGGATAAGGCACGCCGCAGATTTGCGCAGATCCGTGAAGATCTGCGCAAATCTGCGGCCAGAGTTTCATTCCTACGGCTTCGAATGTGAGCGTGTGATCTACTTCCGCCGCGTCAGTCCCATCAACAGTGCAGGCTGCGCGCCAAAGTTCTCGATCGCGATCGTGTTCGACTTGGTGAACGTGATCTTTGCAGCCGGAATGATCTGGCCCTTGCCCTTTCCCTTCGCGTCCAGCACAAGCTCGAACAGCGAGAAGTCGTAGTCAAGCGAGCGCGTATTTGCGTAGTTCTCGCGGAAACCCGTCTGCCGCTGGAACATGCCGCGGATGCGATAGCCGCCGTCTTCTGTCGGCTCCTTCCACGCGGCGTTCAGCGTCCAGCTGATACGTCCCGTCGCCGCGACGTACCCGCAGTCCATCTTCTTGAGCGCCTTCATCAGACCTTCCGAACCGCCTTCGGCGAGCGCGTCGGCGAGCGTCTGCTTGTCTGCGTCGGTCGCAAAGCTTGTGATGGTGAACGTGATCCCGACGCTGCGTCCGGCCGCAGGGCCCATCAGGTTCATCGCGTTGGCCTGGTAAATCTCCTTGGTCGACGACTTGCTGTCGGATCCGCCCTGCGCGCTGGCAGGCGCCGGAACGACAACGAGGACCGCAAGCGCTGTCAGCGCAAGTGCGGCAAATATCCGTCCAATTCGCATGTCTACTCCTCCGTTCAGTCGTGTGAGAACAATTATACGCGCCGCAAACCGGCTCAACAGGTGAGGCGCGGGCGCGTGTTCCCTTTGTCAGAGTGCGCGCCGATCCGTAGAATAGCCGCGATATGGAAAAGACACGGCTGCGCACGCTGCTCGAGAGCGTTGCGGAAGGGTCTGTGCGGATCGACGAGGCACTCGAACGGTTGGAAGCATTTCCGTTCGAGGACGTTGGATTTGCTCGCGTCGATCATCACCGCCATTTGAGGCTCGGAGCGCCTGAAGTGATCTTCGGCGCCGGCAAGACCGCGGACCAGGTCATCAAGATCGGCGAGCGGATGCTCGAGCGCGGCTCGAACGTGCTCGTGACACGGACCGACTACCCGACGTTCGACATCGTGCACATGGCGATGCCCGACGCCGTGTTTCACCAGACCGCCGGAGTCATCACGGTCGAGCGCCATCCGGTCGAACGCTCTGGCTGCGTCGCTGTCGTCACCGCCGGCACGACCGACATTCCCGTTGCCGAAGAGGCAGCGATCACAGCCGAGACCTGCGGAGCTGTTGTCGAGCGGATCTTCGACGTCGGCGTTGCGGGCCTGCACCGGTTGCTCTCGGAGCGCGAGAAGATCTCGGCGGCAAACGCGGTCGTCGTCGTCGCGGGCATGGAAGGCGCGCTGCCGTCGGTCGTCGGCGGCCTTGTGTCGGCGCCGGTGATCGCGGTTCCGACGAGCGTCGGCTATGGCGCGTCGTTCAACGGTCTCGCGGCGCTGCTCGGGATGCTCAACTCGTGCGCATCGAATGTCTCGGTCGTCAACATCGACAACGGATTCGGCGGCGGATTCGTTGCGTCCCTCATCAATCGAAGGATCGAAGCCGCGCGCGCGCACGCGTCCGACAGTCCGCCCGCCGCCACACGCCAGGGAAGTTCGCAGTAGACGGTAGCCCCGATGAGTCAAAACGTCCCCAGCGGAGCAGTCCTGCTCCGGCACAGCACACTCGCCCTCCCGACGCACCTGATCGTTGTCAATCTCGACGCTCGCCTGCACCACGCGATCGACGAGATGGCGGCGTTTCTGCCGTCGTTCGGCGTGACGATCCTCCACGCCCACGAGCACGACGACGCGAACGTTCCGACACCGGCCGTCAACGAGGCGCAGGCCATCCGGATGCTGCCCGACATGGAGGCGCTCAACCTCGAGGATCCGTTCGCGATCGCGCAGGCCACCTATCGTTTCCATCGCCCCGAACTACTGCACGCGTTCCGGATGGCGTTCATGGCCTGGAGCGACGAGCAAGGCCACGACCGGACGGTGATCATCTTCGTCGGATCGCCGAGGACCCCCGTCGAGTCGGCGATGCTCGGTGAGCTTCCGCTCGACACGGCGGCGATGTTCTTCCGCCGCACCGGCGCGCTCCCGCTCGTGCTGCGGTTGTTCGTCGCGCCGTTGCGCGCGGCGCAGTCCGATTCGGACCGTCCGCTCGCGCACCTGCTCGCGGATCTCGATCAGACCTACTTTGCGCTGCCGCCGTTCCCGCCGAGCGTCGAGGCCGCCGCGGAATCCCCGACGCCATTCGCGAACCCGTTCGACACGTCGGTCTGGATCGACGGCGACGACGCGAATGAGATCGTCCACCTGCTGCGCGCCGTACTTCGCCTTCACGGCGAAGAGAACGCGCGCCTCGCCGGAAACGCGCCGCCATCGAAGGACGCGTCGGCCGAGCCCGCCGCGCTCGACGAAGTGCTGCGCGCCGACGGCGAACGCCGATCCGTCGACTGGCTGTCGTTCTGCGACGTGAAGCACGCGCCAAGGCTCTGGACGCACGGCCTGCCGGCGCTCGCCGCCGTGCTCGACATGAGCCACGACGCTCGTCGCCGCACCGATCCGTTTGCGTCGATCGCGCCCTACACGCGCGAGCCCAACTGGAATGCGAGCGCGATCGTTCAGTCGTATCTCAACGCGATCGAGCGGCCGCGACCGAGCTTCGAAGACCTGGCACGCTCGGACTTCCGGTTCCGGATCACTGACGACGATCGTGCGTCGAAACTCGAGATGGCACGACTGTTGTCGGACGCCGGTCACTTTGACGAGGCCGCCGCGATCGCGTCCGATCTGCTGCAGGACGACCCGCACCACCGCATGCTGAACCGGTTGCTCGGGACCGACCTGTTCGTCGCGGGACACCGCGAGCGAGGCCGCGAAATCCTGAACCACTGCATCGCGCTGACCGAGATCGATCCGTCGCTCGGTGAGGCCGAGCGCGCCGACGAAATTGCGACGCTCCACCTGCTGATGAGCGACTACGCGGCGGCGATCTCGGGGTACGAGCGCGCCATCGAGGCCGATCCGAACAACGCGCACGCGTATCAGGGGCTCGTGCTGATTCATCGCGGGCGCGGCGAGCAGGCGCTCGCGGACCACTGGCTGAAGGTAGCGCAGCGGCGTGAACTGGACCTGCCGCTCGTCTCGGGCGACGACCACCTGGAACACGCGTTTGTCGACCGGCGAACTCCGGCCGAGATGACGTTGCCCGTCAGCGGCGACCCCCACGCCAGGAAGCGCCGGTCCCGGTGGTGGGGGTTCTTCCAGCGGTAGCGTTCGGAGCGTACGCAGAGGCGCAGAGACACAAAGCCGCAGAGATCAAAATGGACCTCTGCGGCTCTGCGTCTTCGCGTCTCTGCGTGTGGTTCGATCAGGCGATCTCGATCCGACGCGCCTTTGGCTCCTCGCGAACCGGCACGTCGACCATCACGTTCAACACACCGTCCTTGAGGTCCGCCTTGACCTTCTTCGGATCGGCGCCCTCGGGCAGCCTGAATGCGCGGAAGAACGACCCATAGGTCTTCTCTGTGCGGAAGAACCCTTCCTTCTTCTCTTCGTGCTCGTGCTTGCGCTCGCCCTTGATGAAGAGCGTATTGTCACGAACCTCGACCGTGACGTCTTCCTTTCGGACGCCGGGGAGGTCCGCTCGGACGCACAGCCTGCCATCCTTCTCGAACATCTCGACCTTTGGCGTCCACAGCGCGGTCTCGGCCTCCTTGAAGAAGGGGTCGAGCTCCATCCGCGTGAACAGCCTCGGCAGCTCGAACCTCCGGCCCAGGCCAAAGTTCGAGAACACGCGATCCATCTCGTCGCCAAACCTGTGCAGGAACGTCATCGGCTCAAACGCCGTGCCGGGAATGCCGATGTCGCGCCGTGCGACTTCGTGCTCCTTGGCCGGAACTTCGGGCGCCTTTGCCATCGCTGCACCATGTGCGGCCTCGTGTTTCATTGGTACCCCCTTTCACCCGCACGCATGCGCGGCGGGCTGTTGAAAACCCTACATGTCTCCATACATTCCATTCCCGGCCTGATAGCCGGAAGAGCCGAACCGGATTGACCCACAGCTCGGCATACCACCCACGCGCAGGCACGCAACTCCCACGCCACGTGCGCGACGGCGCAGCATCCGTGTCGCAACGCCGAAATTCCCGCGAAACTTGCGCTCACGCGAAATCCACATGCGCAAACCCTCGGCGTACGCATGCGCGAAAACGCCACACGTGTGCGCTTTGCCCCAACGTGACTGCCGTCACACGCGTCCGGGTTTCTGATGCGACGGCCGCGCGTCTCGTATATGCTCACTCGCCGAGTTCGACCGCCGGAGTGCGTCAATCGCATCAGATTTCGTGCAAAAATCCGCTCTCACACGACTCCGCGCAGCCGTCGTCTCGCGACTTGCAACCGAGGCAGGACGCCAGACCGCCGTCCTCTACGCCGCGCAGCTCAGTTCGATGGCGCTGAACTTCCTGTTCACGGTGGTCATCGGCCGCACGATGTCGCAGGAGGACTTTGGCGTCTTCTCGTTCTGCGCGTTCTCGATCATCATCTTCAGCGGCTACATGTTCGAGTTTGGCGTGTTCTCGGCGGGCGCGCGGCTGCTCGCGATCGCAGGCACGCCCGAGGCGGAGCGCCGGACGTTCGGCACGCTCGTCGTCGCAGGTCTCGCGATCGGGCTGCTTTTCGCGATCGTGATCGCGGCATCGGGCCCCGGAATCGACGCGGCGATGCACACGCTCGGATTTCCGGACACGCAGGTCGCGCGAATCCTTCTGATCGCGTCGCCGCTCGCTGCCTCCGTGCCGCTGCAGCTGCTGATCGAATTCACGTGCCAGGGAACGAACCGGATCGGCATGCTCGCCGCGTTCCGGCTGGCGCTGCCGATCGCGAGCATCTCGACCATTCTCGGGCTCAGGGCCGTGTACGGCGACATCTCGCCGCTGTCGGCGCTCGTCGCGTATCTCGCCGGAATCACCGTTGCGGTCGTCGGCGTAGGGGCCGCGCTCAGGCCGTCGTTTGCGATCGGCCGGCGCGACTTCAAGCAGCTGGCCGCCGCGGTGCGCGAGTACGGTCTCGACATGTACCTCGGCCGCGCGATCAACATGATGTCGGCGCGCCTCGACCAGGTGCTGATCCCGCTCTTTGTCGGTCCAAAGCGATGGGGCGCCTACCGGATCGCGCAGCAGGTCTCGGATCCGGTGCAGAACCTGGCGCGGTCACTCGCAACGACGCGGTTCAAGAGCTTTGCCAGCCGCACGCACGTCAGTGTGTACATCGAGCGCTGGAACATGGCGCTGCTGGCGGTCGCCGCGTTTCTGCTCGCGTCGCTCGGGCCGTGGGCGATCACGTTCGTGTTCCCGGGCAAGTTCAGGAACGCGCTGCCGTTGCTGCTGCCATTCGCGCTCGTCGCGTTCTTTGCCGGGCTGCTGCAGCCCTACAACACGTTTCTGACGGCCCACGGCGCGGGCCGGGCGCTCAGAAATATCGCGCTCGCGCTCGGCGTGCTGAACCTCGGCGGCCTGCTGTTCGTGGTGCGAAGGTATGGGCTGCTCGGCGCGGCATGGTTTGCCGTCGGATCGATGGCCTTCAATTTCTGCCTCCATCTGTACTACTATCAAAGGCTTCGGAGCGATCTGGAGCGGACGAACACGCAGCATGAGCACCACGGCGACGGAGATCAAACGACGGACCCGCGAACAGTGGGGTAATGATCCGTGCGGCGCGATCTATGGCGACGGGCACGACATCGGGTCACGCGAATTTTTTGACAACGTCGAGGCGCATCGCTACCAGGTCTACGCTCCGTGGATGCCGGAAGTCATGGAATTCAATGGCTTTCCGAGCAAGGAACTCCTCGAGGTCGGCTGCGGCATGGGCTCGGACCTGCTGCAGTTCGCGCGCGGTGGCGCACTTGTCACAGGGCTCGACTACACGCCGAAATCGATCGAGCTGACCCGTCGCCGGTTCGCCGTCTACGACGTGCCGGGCCGGTTCACGGTGGGCGACGCCGAGAACCTCCCGTTTCCCGACGCATCGTTCGACGTCGTCTACTCGAACGGCGTGCTGCACCATACGCCTGACACGCAGCGCGCGATCGACGAGGTCTACCGCGTGCTCCGCCCGGGAGGCGTCGCCAAGGTGATGCTCTATCACCGGCAGTCGCTCTACTACTGGCTGGTCATCATCCTGAGGTTCGGCATCCTGCGTGGCGAGCTGGCAAAGTCGACGGCCGAAGAGATCATGAGCCGGTACGTGGAGTACAGCGAGACCGGCGCGCGCCCGCTCGTCCGCGCGTACACGCGCGACGAGGTGATCCGCATGTTCGGGCGGTTCGGCGAGAAGAACACCGCCGTCCGGCAACTGACTCGCGAAGAGCTGCACCTGCCGGCGCTCGTTCCGGACGGTTTGGTGGCCAGGCTCGGCGAGCGCTGGGGATGGAACGTGATCATCACGGCGCGAAAGTAGCGGGGAAGAGTTGCCGCAGATCTGCGTTCATCCGCGTCCTTGTCTTCATGCATAACGAGGCGAGCGCTCCACGTCAGATCGTCCTGCTCGACCTGGCTGGGGAGGCGGAGAGTGCGCGCACCTGGGCCGGAGCGCTCGCGCCCGGCGCCGAGATCGTCGCGCTCGACAAGGCAACGCTGAAACAGGGCTCGAAACGCGAGATCCTCGCGTCGCTGCGCGCGGGCGGATCGATCGACGTCTTCGCTATCTTCTGCAGCCGGTTGGAGTTGCAGCCATCGCGCGCGCTCATGCTGCTCTTTGGAAAGCTCGCCGGCGCGCGACGGGTCGCGATCGGCGACACGACGGGACGCACGATCCGGCGCGGCTGGGCAGGCATCCTTGCGGTTGATCTGCCGCTGCTCGCGCTCGAGCTCGTCGCCGGGTACGTCGTCGTCGTCCCGACGGCGTGGATCGCCACGTGGATCGTCGGTCAATGGGCCCGCCGGGCCCGAAAACCGCGTCCAGTGCCGGCGTCGGGTCCGCTCGACATCCTGTACCTGCGGGCGACGCCGGCCGCCGCGAGCGCGGTGGGCGGTTCGACGAGCCACATCGCGGGAATGGTCAAGGCGGCCGCCGAGCTCGGGCATTCCGTCCGGTTCGTCGCAAATGACGTGCTGCCCGAGATCGACCACGCGGCGATGCCGATCCATGTCGTCGCACCGAGCGGGCGATTCTCGACCGTCCGCGCCGTGTTCGAGATCTGGAACAGCCTGGTCTTCACCGCAGGCGCGTTGCGGAACGCGCGCGGCGCGCCGCCGGATCTCGTGTACCAGCGGTACAACCGGTTCAATGCAGCGGGCGTCGTTCTGTCGCTGGCGCTCGGACGTCCGCTGTGTCTCGAGTTCAACGGATCGGAGATCTGGGTTGCCGAAAACTGGGATCCCGTCGGTCAGCGGCGCCTGCTCGGGGTCATCGAGCGGTTGAACCTGCACGCGGCCGCGCTCGTCGTTGTCGTCTCGGAGGTGCTCGCGGCGGATCTGGGGCGAATGGGCGTCGAGCGCGACCGGATCCTCGTGAATCCGAACGGCGCGGATCCCGAACGTTTCGCGCCGGGATCGGGCGGGGACAGGGTGCGGCGCGAGCTCGGTCTCGACGGCAGGCTTGTCGCGGGGTTTCTGGGCACATTCGGCCCGTGGCACGGCGTCGACGTGCTTGCGCGGGCGATCGTGGCAACGGCGCACCTCGACCTCTCGTATCTGCTTGTGGGAGATGGAGATCTGAGGCCGGCGGTCGAGCGCGCCATCGACGAGGCGGGGGCGCGCGACCGGGTGGTCTTTGCCGGACGGATCGCGCATTCCGACGTCCCGGCGCACCTGGACGCGTGCGACATCCTGCTGTCGCCGCACGTCGAGATGCCGGACGGCAGCGCGTTCTTTGGTTCTCCGACAAAGCTCTTCGAGTACCTTGCGATGGGGAGACCCGTCGTCGCGAGCCGGCTCGGCCAGATCGGGGACGTGATCAGGGACGGCGAGACCGGACTGCTGGTGCCGCCGGGATCGGTCGAGGCGCTCGTCGCGGCGATCGAACGGCTCGCCGCAGATCCCGAATTGCGGGAGAGACTGGGCACCGCCGCACGAAAATCGGTCATTTCTGACTACACATGGCGTCGAAACGCGGAACGCGTGCTTGAAAAGTGCCGGAGCGGACTATAGTTCGCGCATTCCGGTGCCGATAAGGTCGGTGGGGCGAAGGAGAAGCCCGTGCAGACCCCGATGCCAAAGATCCTCGTAGTCGACGACGATGCGTCCGTTGTCAGGACGTTGTCTGTCCTCCTCGAAGGGGAGGGCTTTGTCGTCGTTACCGCGACCGACGGGGACGAGGCGGTGGCGCAGGCCCGGCGCGAGCGTCCGGACTTGATCCTCCTCGATCTGCACATGAACCGCGTGTCGGGTCTTGCGGCGTGCACGGCGTTGCGCGAGGACCAGACGTTCCGGTTGACGCCGATCCTGATGCTGACGGCGACCGAGGACGCGGACGCGATCGTCCGGTGTCTCGCGGCCGGCGCCAACGATTTCATCGTCAAGGCTGCGGAGCACAAGGAGCTGCTTGCGCGTCTGCGCCGGCACCTCTCGGTGCACGACTCGTTCCGCGAAGAGATCTCGATCGAGCGGCTGATCGCGATCGGACAGATAGCGCGCACGGTGCACCACGAGGTCTACAACCCGCTGACGTCGGTGCTCGGCCTGCTCGAGTTGTGTCTGCGCAGCAAGGACCTGCCGGACAAGTCGCGCACGCTGATCGAGCGCGCGCACGGCGAGGCCACGCGGATCGGCGAGATCATCGACCGGTTGACGTCCGCCCAGGACCGTCCGGTCGACCCGCACGGCATGGGCGAGATCATCGATCTGAGTTAGCCGCAGATCTACGCGAATCAGCGCAAATCAGATCGGATGTTCATCTCCGGAGATCTGCGGCTTTGCCAGTCTTTGCTTTGCCCGGCGCCACAGCCAGCGCAGCAGGAACCACAGCGGCAGGCCAATCAGCACGACGACGGGCGTCAGCACGCCGAGCAGCCTGATGAATCCGGTGACGATGCCGTTCGCGGTGTCGACCGCGTCGCCGAACGCATAGCGCAGCGCGTCCAGAATCCCGTTCCCGCTCGCAGTCACCACCGGCGTCGGTCCCTGCAGACGAATCGTGATCGTCGACAGGCTCGCGTGGTTCTCGAGGAAGCGACGGCGGCCTTCGAGCTGTTCGATCTCGGTGCGCACGTTCGCGATCTCGGTCTGCACTTCAAGCGCGTCCGAGACCGTGCGGGCCTGCTTCATGATCTCGAGAAACTGGGCCTCGAGCGCCTGCTTCGTGCGGATGCGCGCTTCGAGATCGATGTACTCCTCGGTCACGTCCTGCCCCGAGACCTTCTCGCTGACGATGCGCTTTGCCACGCCGCGCAGCGCGTCCATCGCGGCGCCGAACTGTGCCGCAGGCACGCGCACCGTGACGGTCACGGTCTGTGATCCGCCGCCGGCCTGCTGCATCTCGGAGGTCACGACGAATCCGCCGTTTGAATCGGCGATCCCTGCGACACGGCGCTGCGTTTCGGCCGGATCGTCGACTTCGAGCACGAGGTCCGCGTTGCGGATGATCTTGCGCTCGACGGCCTGGGAGGCGCTCTGCGACTCGGCCGCCTGTTCGAGGGACACGGTCGCAGCAGGTACCGAGTTCGCGCCAGTACCGGCCGGAACGGCAGCATAGTCAGCTACGGCCGGCGCCGATGTATTCATCGTGCTTGGGGCTTGTCGTTGTGCTTCAGTTCCGCGAGAACTGCATGAAGCTGTAAGGAGAAGAACAGGTAGGGCGAACA
>JBGAKX010000059.1:0-24916 GCA_044224215.1 Blastocatellia bacterium | reverse complement strand
CCGGGGGTCGTCGTCGCTTCGCTCCTCGACCCCCGGCTATTTTGCGGCACCCCTTCGGGGTGCTCGGTCTGAGACCATCGCTTCGAGCCGATGGGGTTCCAAGGCCGGGAACCGCGGCGTACGCCGACGCGACGATGATTCCACACCAGGCGGACACGAACGCGATTCGCTCGAATTATGGCTGGGTAGGCGGTGTGCGTTTTCTGCTATCCTGCGCGCATGCTGACCGGTGTTGAACGATTCGTCGACCTGCTGGGAGCCCGCGCGTCGGGGCTCGCCGGCACTACGCTTCCTTCCATCGAGAGCGCCGTCGAGCGTGGCGACGCACTGGCGCTCGGACACGGCGACGGCCACTTTGCCGCGTGCGGACGCGAACAGAACGTCGTCCGGCTTGCGCGCACGATCGGCGTTCCGCTCAGGTACTTCGTCGCGAAGATGTACCACGGTCCGTTTCTCGTCACGAGTGACCGCATCGACAGGATTTTCGAGTGGTGCGTCGATCAGCGCATCGGCTGGCAGTTCGATCCGTCGTACACGCGCATGGTGCCGGCTCACTACCTGGTCGAAATCGAACAGGTTGGCTGCCCGGATCCGTCACCGCGATTGACGAGGTTCTTCTCGCCCGAAATCGGTTGCGGACCGCTGGACCTCGACGAGCTTGGCGCACGGTACGTATCTGCTGCCCTCTCTGCGCTTGAGGCATGGCTGGCGACGGTACCCGACGGCGAACCCATCGCGGTCGCGTATTCGGGAGGTCTCGACAGCGCGTCGACGTTCGCGCTCGCACGCCTTGCGCTCGAGCGCGCCGGCCGCAATCCCGGCTGTCTGCGCGCGTTCACGCTGGACCTCGGCAACGGCGCTGACGCGCGCCAGGCCCGCGAGGCGCTCGCGGCGATTGGCTGCGAGGACAGTCTCGAAGTCATCTCGGCAACATCGGACAGCCTCGACCTCGCGGACGCGATCCGTACGATCGAGGACTACCACGCGCTCGACGTCGAGTGCGCCGCGGTTGCGATTCGTCTGCTGGCGGGCATCCGCGAGCGGTATCCGTCGCTCCGGTATCTGCTCGACGGCGACGGAGGCGACGAGAACCTGAAGTCGTACCCGCTCGAGGACTCGGATCTCACGATCTCGAGCGTGCTCAACAACCCGCTGCTCTACCACGAAGGCTGGGGCGTGGACGCGCTCAAACACAGCGCTCCGTACTCGGGCGGGCTTTCGCGGTCGTACGTGCGCACGTATGCGCCCGCCGCGCGGTTCGGCTTCGACGCATTCTCGCCGTACACGTCGCGATCGGCGATCGCGGCCGCACTCGCGATTCCGTTCGAACGAATAGCCGGCGGTTCGGTTGAACGCCTCTACGACATGAAGGCCGAAATCGTGGGGCGAGGCGTCCGGGCCGTTGCCGGGATAGAGATTCCGGCGTTCCCGAAGCGCCGTTTCCAGGAAGGCGCAGGCGGCGAGTCGTACGCCCGGTGGCGCGTCGGAAAGGCGTGGTGCCGGCAGGTCTTCCTTCGCCAATGGGAGGAGCGCCTGAACGTCGCGTGGGATGCGGAGCGCCGCTCGGGCAACGATGTGTCGGGAGCGCGCGCGATCCCGCTCGCGTGAGCGCGTACCCGGACGGCGTGCGGGCGCGCAACGCGTGGGTGCTTGCGCGACGTGGACCAAAGACCGCGCTCGACCCGTTCACGCCATACGCCGTTCTGCGCGAAGAGGAGATCGGCGCCGACGGCCGCCTCGTTCCGACGGCAGTGATCCTGATCACGAATCGCGAGTGCCCGCTCAAGTGCGTCTTCTGCGACCTGTGGCGCAACACACTCGACGACCCCGTGCCGCCTGGCGCGATTGCCGCGCAGATCCGCGCCGCGCTCTCCGAGGTTCCTGACGCGGTACAGGTGAAGCTCTACAACGCCGGCAGCTTCTTTGACCCGAACGCCATTCCGCCGGACGACTACGACGACATCGTGCGCGAACTCGGAGACGTCGAGCGGGTGATCGTCGAGTGCCATCCGGTGTTTCTCGGCGAGCGGGCGCGTCGGTTCCGCGATGCGCTCGACGGGCGCACGCTCGAAGTCGCGATCGGGCTCGAGACGATTCAGCCCGGTGTCCTCGAACGGCTCAACAAGGGCATGACGCTCGATTCGTTCGTCCAGTCGGCGGAGTTTCTCGATCGCGAAGGAATGAGCCTGCGCGTGTTCCTCATGCTTCGCCCGCCTTTCACGACCGAGGAAGAGGGCATCGAGTGGGCGTGCCGCTCGATCGATTTCGCCGTCGAATCGGGCGCGACCGCGTGCACGGTCATCCCGACGCGCGGCGGCAACGGGGCGATGGAGGCGCTCGGCGACGCGTTCAGCCCTCCCGACATCCGGTCCCTCGAACATGTGATTGGCTACGGTGTCGGTCGCGGCCGGATGCGCGTGTTCGCCGATCTGTGGGACGTCGAGCGAACGTTCGTGTGCGCGTGCGGACCGGCGCGGGCAGAACGACTGGCACGAATGAACCTCGAGCAACGCGTTTCGCCGGAAGTACCGTGCCGCGCGTGCCGGCCGGCGCAAGGAACCAATCGTGAAGGCTGATTTCGATGTCGCGATCGTCGGATCGGGCTTCGGCGGGTCGCTGCTCGCCATGGTTCTGCGGCAGCTCGGTCGATCGGTCGTGCTCGTCGAACGCGGCCGCCATCCGCGGTTCGCGATCGGCGAATCGACCTCGCCGCTCATGAACCTGCTCATCGAAGAGCTCGCCGACCGGTACGACCTTCCCGCCGTCGCACCGCTGACGAGCTACGGAGCATGGCGCCGGACGTACCCTGACGTGATACGAGGTCTGAAGCGCGGATTCACCTTCTTTCACCACGCGTCCGGCCGCGAGTATTCCGTCGCGCCGCGGCGAGCGAACCAACTGCTTGTCGCCGCAAGCCCGAACGACGACGTCGCGGATACCCACTGGCTGCGTGCCGACGTCGATCACTTTCTCGTGCGGCACGCCGTCGAGCGCGGCGCCGAGCTCGCCGAGAGCGTCGTGCTCGACCGCTTCGAGCCCGAACCGTCCGGCGGAGCGCGGCTTTCGGGAACGCGCGACGGCGCGGCGTTCAGCGTCCGTACGCGGCTTGTCGTCGATGCGACCGGTCCCCGGGGATTCATGTCCCGTGCATTGCGGCTCGCGGAAGCTCCGTTGCCGACCCTTCCTCCAACCGAGACGCTGTTCTCGCACTTCGTGGACGTCGAGCGATGCGACGCGATGCCGCAGTACGCCGTCGATGCGGTCCCTCCGTATCCGCTCGACGACGCCGCGGTCCACCACGTGTTCGATGGCGGCTGGATGTGGGTGCTCAGGTTTGACAATGGCGTGACGAGCGCGGGAATCTCGGTCACGCGTCGCCTCGCCGCCGATCTGCAACTGTCAGACGGCGAGCCGGCGTGGCATCGATTCCTCGCTCGCTACCCGACCGTCCGGGCGCAGTTTGCCGGCGCGCGAGCCATCCGCGAATTCTCGTACGCACCGCGCCCGTCCTACCGCACGTCGGCGGCCTGCGGCGATGGCTGGATTCTCCTGCCATCGTGCTCCGCATTCGTCGATCCGCTCTTCAGCACCGGCATGCCACTCACCCTGCTCGGCATCGAGAGGATCGGCCGGGCGGTCGAGCGCGACTGGGGCACCGATCGGTTCGGCGCCAGTCTCGCCGAGATCGGCCGCATCACGCTCGACGAAGCCGACCACACCGCCAGGTACGTCGGCGCGTGCTTTGCCGCGATGCGGGATTTCGAGGTCTTTGCTCCGTTGTCGATGTTCTACTTTGCCGCGGCGAGCTTCTCCGAGACGGCGCGGCGACTCGACGCGCCGGCGACGCCGAGCCGGTTTCTCGCGCTGGATCGCGAGCGCTTCACGCGCGGACTTCACGCCGCAGTACGCCGTGTGCACACCGGCAAGGCATTCGCCGCTTCCGGCCGGTTTGAACGCTCGATTGCCTGCGCCGTCGATTCGACGAACGTTGCAGGGCTCTGCGACCCGTCAAAGGACAACTGGTACGGCGTCGATCTCGAGGACGTCGTGCGCGGCGCGGCAAAGCTTGGCGTATCGGATGATCTGGCCCGTGACCTCGTGCGTCTCGTCGAAGCCGGCGGGTCCGGAATGCGTCGCCGCAGGCTCGCTGCGCGTTGACGCGCGCCTACCGCTTGATCGGCTCGCCCGAAAGCACGCCGCCGGCCTCCTGCACGACGAGCGCCAGGTTCGCGGGCATGTCGTTGTACGTCTCGGCGCGCCCGCTCGGCCAGCGGATCTCGACCGACGCGGCCTTGTCGTTCTGACCAAGCCCAAACGTGAGCGGCAGCTCGCTCTGCGAGCAGTAGCTCGAGCCGGACTTGACCGAGCGCCGCACGGTCAGACCCGATGACGTCTTGACGGTGACGATGGCCCCGATCGCATCGCGGTTCGACGAGCCGCCGATGAGCCGCATCCTGAGCACGTTGTTGCGGTTGCCCCCGTCGTTTCGCAACACGCGCGCAGGGCCGTTGTTCTCCATGAGCACGAGATCGAGATCGCCGTCGTTGTCGATGTCGCCATACGCGGCGCCTCGACCGACGACCGGCTTCTGGATTGCGGACCCGAGTCTGGCGCTCGCGTCCTCGAACTTCCCGCCGCCCACATTGTGAAAGACAAGCGCCGGCTGTGCGTACCTCGTCTGCGGCTGAACGACGGCGATGTCGTCCGAGACGTGGCCGTTCGAGGCAAACACGTCGAGCTGGCCGTCGAGATCGTAATCGAAGAAGAACGCCGCGAACGTCAGATACGGTGCCGACGAGCGGCCGACGACCGTGGACGGCGCCTCGTCCGTGAACAGCCCCGACCCGTCGTTCGTGTAGAGCGACATCATCTCCTTCGAGAAGTTGCCAAGCACGAGCCCCTCGCGGCCCGAGCCGTTGAAATCGCCCGCATCGCAGCCCATTCCCGCGCGCGGCCGGCCGTCCTGGCTGAACGCGACGCCCGCCTCGACGGCCACGTCGCCAAACGTTCCATCGCCGTTGTTGCGATAGAGCCTGTTCGGCTGCGTGTCGTTGGCGACGAACAGGTCGGGCCGGCCATCGCCGTCATAGTCGATGACTGCGACGCCGAGTGCCTTGCAGCCCGGGTCGAACAGTTTCGACTTCCTGGTGACGTCCTCGAACGTCCCATTGCCGCGGTTGCGATAGAGCGTCGGGCTCTGGCCCTTGTAGAGCTCGGGCGTGCAGTACGACTTCGTCTTTCCGTCGAGCGAGCAGCGAATGTCGCCCGCGACCGACCAGTCGACATAGTTGCAGACGAAGAGATCGAGCGCGCCGTCCCGATCGAAGTCGAGCCACGCCGCACTGGTCGAGAATCCCTGGTCGCCAACGCCGGCCTTTGACGTGACATCGGCAAACCGGCCGCCGCCGAGATTCCGGAAGAGGTGGTTCAGTCCGAGCGTCGTGATGTAGACGTCGTCGAGACCGTCGCCGTCATAGTCGCCGACGGCGCACCCCAGGCCGTACATCGGCGCCGCGAGACCGGCAGCAGCGGTGACATCGGTGAACGTCCCGTCGTGGTTGTTGCGGTAGAGGGCCGACGTGCTCCGCGCGCCTTTGCGCTCGGGCCATCCGGTCGAATTGACGAGGAGGATGTCCTGCCAGCCGTCTGCGTCGTAGTCGATGAACGCACAGCCCGACCCCATCGTCTCGGGCAGATACTTCTTCCCGAACGCGCCGCTGTCGTGCTTGAAGCGAATGCCGGCCGCCTCCGTAACGTCGGTGAACGCGAGCGGTCCGGTCGCCGCCGTGGCGTCCACGCCCTGGACTTGCGTGGCCGTCTGCGACGCGTCTCCCTGAGCGTCGGGTGCGCCCGTCGCGCCGCCGTCGCCCCTGCCGCCGCTCGCCGGTTCCGGATCGGAACATCCCGCCGTTGCAAGCGCGATCAACGCGCCGAGCACCGCGACTGCAAGCATCCTCGCCGTTCTCCGAGTCACACCGCCACCCCCTCGTTCGTGTTCCGTTACGCCTGCGCAGGCTCCGCGGGTTCCTCGATGTTCGCAGCCTTGCGGCTCGCCCACCACATCTCGATCAACAGCGCCGCAGGTCCGACGATGAACAGCGCGTAGTACGGCGCGTGGACGTTCTCGTTCAGGCGGTACAGCATCTCGACGAACGCCACCGACGCCGCGACCGCACATTGGCCCCATCGCGGCCGGACCGTGGTCTTTGGATCGGTGATCATGAAGAACACGTACAACTGGTACATCGGGCCGGTGATCGGCGCGACCTCGGCCTCGTACGGATGGCCCGTGATCATCGCGCGCACCCCCGCGAACAGCAGGAAGCACACGACGTACGTCGCGCTGATGTGAAATCGCTTGAGCCGCGCGATGATGATCGAGCCGAGAATCCAGATCACCACCATCGGCCAGTAGTTGTTGCCCCACTGAACGCTCAGGCTCGCAACGACGAACGGCGCGAGGAACAGCATCGCACAGATGCCGAAGTTCGACGGATTCCAGATATGCCGGTCCTTCAGGCGAAGAACGTACTTGGACGTGATCGACAGCGCGCTGCACAGGGCATACGGCCAGTACGCAGGCGACCGGATGAGGATGCCCACGCTGATGCCCGTGATGTAGGCGCTCGCGGGATGAGGCCACGAACCCGTGATCAGTCGCCCAAGCGTCAACTCGACGACGAACGCGGTCGCGATGGCGAGAAGTGTCCGCTGCCAGCTTTCGAGAATTCCAAAGGAAAGGTGCCCGGCGAGCAGTATGAGCGTGATCAGAATCGGCGGCGTGAACCGGCTGTCGAGCGCACGCTGCCACGTCGGCCGTGCGGCGACAACCGACGGTGCCGCGTCTGATGCTGTGGCGATCTCCTGCATCACGACGACTCCTGAACTACGTGGATTGTATTCGCCGCGACGTTCTCGAGCGTCTGGACCTTGCCGGACGGCCATCGGATCTCAACACGGTCGATGGCTCTGGCGGTTCCGAGACCGAAATGAAGGCGGCGGTCGTTCTGCGCGCAGAATCCGCTGCCGCCCGACACCTCCTGCAGTTGCTGCTGACCGTTCCAGAACACGCGCACCGATGCACCGACTGCGCTGCGGTTGCTGACGCTGCCCACGAGGGCGAACTCGACCCAGTTGTTGGCGGGATCTGCTGTGTTCTTGTAGATCACGAGCGGTCCGCGCTGGTTTGCGACGATCACGTCCAGCACGCCGCGGTTCCACAGGTCCGCCATCGCAACCGCTCGGCCGTCGTGCACGTCCGTCGCGCCGACCTGCTGCCCGACCTCGCGGAATCCGCCCGCGCCATCGTTCAGCCAGACGCGCTTGTGCTGGTAGCCCGACAGGCTGCGGCCCTTCATCGGCGGCCAGTTCGCGGCGTCCGAGATGATCGTGCTGTTGCCGCCAGCGATCTTTGAGAAGTCGTACCAGTAATCGGTTCCCTTCTCGGCCGACACGTATCCGTTGGCTACGTACAGGTCGAGCGCGCCGTCGTTGTTGAGATCGCCGAACTGCGCGCCGAAGCTCCATCCGCCGAGCTCCACGCCGAGCTCGCCCGCGAGGTTCTTGTACTTCAGGGAGTCGCCGCTGGTGCCGTCGACCGGGACCCACAGATTGTTTCCCTGGACGAGCACGCCTTCTTCGGAGATGTTCGTCACGTAGACCGAGAAGCGGCCCTGGTTGAAGATGTCCGCGAAAGCGACGTTCATCCCGCTCTTCGGCGCGAATCCGACGCCGGTGCGCTCGCCGACCTCCTCGAATTTCGCGCCCGCCCGATTCGCGAACAACTCGGACACACCGTAGTCGTTGGCGATGAACAGATCGGGATAGCCGGTGCCAAGCAGGTCCGCCGCCGAGGCGGCGAGCGCCCATCGGTGGCTGTCGAGACCCAGTCGTGCCGTGGCGTCTTCGAATCTGCCGCCGCCGAGGTTGTGGAATATGTACTTGCGGCCGCCGTTGCGCGCGTACTCGAAGCTCTCAGGCATGATCCGCGTCGTCGCGAGGTGCCAGAGGTCGATGTTCTCGCCATAGTAGCCGCCGAGATACAGGTCGAGCATGCCGTCGCGGTCGTAGTCGAGCCAGACAGCCGAGTTTGCATTGACCCAGGCCGGGAGGCCTGCCGTGTCGGTCACGCGAGTGAACCCGCGGCCATTGTCGTTGTGAAACAGCTCGGGCCGGCCCCACTTGTATAGGAACAGGTCCTCGTAGCCGTCGTTGTCGTAGTCGCCCCAGACCGAGCCCATCGACACCCCGGTTCCCGGCTGGTTGACGTCGGCGATGCCGAGCGACTGCGCCACGTCTTCGAACGTCCCGTCGGACTTGTTCCGAAAGAGCGCGTTCCGGCTGCCTTCGCCGCTGTTCGTGACGTAGAGATCCGGCCATCCATCGCGGTCATAGTCCACGACGGCGACGCCGGCGCCCATCGAAGCCACCTGCGGCATGATGTGGTCGAGCTTTGCATCGAGCGTCGGCGCGGAGTGGACGAAGTTCACGCCTGCGGCACGAGACACGTCGTCGAGACGAAAGCCGTTGCGCTTGAGCGATTCGGCCGCCGCGGCGGCGTCAGGTGTCGCCAGGTCCGAGTACCACACGCGCTTTATGACGAGCGGCGAAACGAGCATCGCGACAAAGAAGACCGTCAGGACGACACGACCGACCGAACCGCGCATCAGCACACACCTCCGGGGCGCGTGCTGCGAAGCACACGGTGCAGAACAACGATTCGATCAGCGCGGTTCATTCTCTCCGTCGACGATGCACGGGCGGCCGTGGCCCCTGGCCATCGCGGTCCCGTCGATTTCCAAGTGTGACCGCAATTGTAGCGCAGTCCGGCCGGCGAAACGGCGTATCGAGTGCTTTGCGGCGTTTGCGGCGAGCGACTACCCTCATGGCATCGATCCGATCCCGGTGCTCTCTGGAGGTTCCAATGATGAGACGGTCGTGGGCTGGCCCGGTTGTCGTTCTGGGATTCGCCGTTGCAACGGTACTGGTTCCGCTCTGGGTGAGCCGCGCCGAACCGGTTCCAGCGAACGGCAAGCTCGTCTTTCACTCGTCGCTGACGATTCGCGCGGATCCCACGCTCAACACTGCGCAGGTTCGGCTTTCGCGCAATGCCGCGAACGCCATCGCGAGTACGGGCTCGGGCGCCACGAACTTCGCGCGGACGGAATCGTCTTGGGGAAATCCCGCGCTGCGGACGGCCGCGATCGGCATTGCGTTGTCCGGCGCCATCGTGTTTGGGGGTCTGTGGGCCCAACGACGACGGCACCGGGCCGATGGTCGAGTGGTCGGCGCGTTGATCGTCGGGTTTCTGGTCCTCGCGTGCACGACGATCACGGTCGCGAACATGCCGCCGCCGAGCAAGTACATCGGTGACCTGCGCAAGGCGGTTCCGGCGAACAGCGACAAGCTGAGCGGGCCGATCGATTTCGTCGTCGACGACACGCTCGACTCGAGCGAACTGGTCGTTCCGACGAACGACGAACCGAAACCCGGAAACTGACAGGGCGGTCAGCTCGTCAGACTCGCGCGCAGCGACGGATGCGCGTACGGAATGACGACCTCCGAGATCAACATCCCAGACTTCACCGAGGCCACCGCGGCTGCGATCGCCGAACGGACCGCGCCGACTTCGCCCGTCAGGACGACGAGCCCCTTGCCGCCGGGCTGGTTACGCGCCTCGATCAGCGTGACCTCGGCGGCCTTGACCGCCACGTCGCCCGCAAAGATGGCCGGAGCGACCTCCTTGGTCTCGATCAGTCCGACCGCCTCGATGTGCTCGACCTTCACCCGTCCGCGGATCGCGGCCGGAAGCGTCGGATGGACGTTCTGGATGATGAAGCTGTCGAGCACAACCCCCTCGGCCGACTCGAGACCCGCGCGGAGCGACGCTTCGACGTCTGCGACTGACCCGTTGATCATGATCAGGTACTTCCCGCGAGGAACGATCGTGGTCATGAGCAGTTCGACCCCGGCCTTCTTCAGCATCGCGTCCGTCGCGTCGATGCCTCGCGCGATGGAACTCGACTCGATGAAACCGATGGCAGGGTAGGGGAATCCGTCTGTGCTCATAACAGCTCCATGAACGACATTTGCCGGGGTTTGGGGGGAACGAAAACGGCCACCGCGAGGGTGGCCGTTTTGCATTTTCGATGAGCCGTGTAGGGCTCGAACCTACGACCCGCTGATTAAGAGTCAGCTGCTCTACCAACTGAGCTAACGGCCCGAAACGCACGATATAGTACGGACGACCCCAACGGGTGTCAACCCCGCCACCCTGCACGATCCGGACACCGTTCCGAGATGCGAGACAATTCACAAATCGCATCAAATCGGCCAAAACCGTCATTACTGGAGTACAGAGCTCGGAAATATTGATCGGCATCCGGTTTTACCGCACAATAAGGCGATCTCAACGCCGCGGTCCCGAGGTGTGGTGCAATTGGAGAAGCTGTTCTCGACAACCGAGGTCGCTCGAATGTGGAACGTCTCGGAATCGACCGTGAAGCGGTGGGCGGACTCAGGGGACCTTGTCTGCATCAAGACGCGCGGTGGCCACCGCAGGTTCTCGCTCGACGAGATCTCGCAGTTTCAGCGGAAGCAGGGCTTCGATGCTGCTGGAAGCATCGCCTCGAGCGAGGGCGGCAGCAGCGAACCGGCCTCCGAGGAGCTCGAACGGGCGCTTGCGCGGCCGAGCCTTCCGGACCTCGCGCGGCTCGTCGAACGGCGTGCCCTGGAGGGCGACTCAACCGGTCTTCGCGCGATCCTCGCGCGCGCTTACCTGCGAGGCGTGACCCCCGTCGATCTGTTCGAGCTCGTCGTCGCGGAGGCGATGCACAGTACCGGCGAGCAGTGGATGCGCGGAGAACTCACCGTCGCCGACGAACACGTGGCAACGCGCACAACCGTCGACGCCATGACGCGGCTGGTTCCTGAGCTCATCCGAAAGCCTTCGAACGGCCGCACGGCCGTCGTCGGTTGTCCCGAGGAGGAGCTTCACGAAGTCGCGTCACGCTCCATCGCGTCCCTGCTCGAACTTGAGGGCTGGCGCGTCATCGCTCTCGGCATGAACACGCCGTTCTTCTCTTTCCGCGACGCCATTGCGAAGTACCTGCCGCACCTGGTCTGCATCAGTTCGACGCTGATGATCGACATCGAACGGCACGCGCGCGAATACAACGGCCTGTACGAGTCCGCGGAGGCGTGCGGCGCGCGTGTCGCCATCGGCGGCGCGGGATTCCAGGACCCGGCAGTGAGGGCGCGATTTCGCCACGACCGGTACTGCGAGACATTCCACGACCTCGTTCGCTACGCCGCTCTGGCCTGACCACGCATTGCGGCCGTTCGACGGCGGAGTGCATAATCACCTGTTTTCCACGGTCAGCTGGCTGCAGATGCGGCCCGGTTGAACGTCGAGCACGCAGGAGCCGTTCCACAATGCCCAATTCGACAAAGCGCCGTCTGGTCCTCTTCAACCCGAGCCCGTGGCCGAACATGCCGTACTTCGGGCTCCCGTTGCCGCTGCTTGCGATATCGACGCTCCCGCGCGAAGCGGGGTATCCGATCACGATCGTCGTCGAGGACGTCGACGATGATCCTGACGCGCAGGTGCTCGAGGCGTGCGAGGACGCGCTGTTGTTCGGTATCACGTCCCTGACCGGTCACATGATCGGCCGCGGGCTCAGGCTGGCCGCAAAGGTGCGCGAGCGCTTCCCGGACCTGCCGATCATCTGGGGCGGCACCCATCCGTCCATCGCACCCGATCAGACCGTCGCCCACGAGCTGGTCGACATCGTCGTTGCGGGTCAGGGCGAGGCGACGTTCATGGATCTCGTCGACGCGATCGACACGGGGCGGCCGCTCGACGACGTGAAGGGCATCCTCTTCAAGCGCGACGGTGCGATCGTGAAGACGGGGCCGCGGCCGACGATCGACATCGATTCGCTGCCTCCGCTGCCGTTCGATCTGCTCGACGTCGAGCGATTCATCACGTTGCACAGTTCCGCGCTCGACTTTCACCTGCACGGGAAACGAGCCGTCACGTACTACAGCAGCTACGGCTGCCCGTTCAGCTGCAGCTTCTGCAGCGAGCCACAGACGTCGAACCGGCGATGGTTCTCGAGGAGTCCCGAGAAGGTCATCGAGGATCTCAAGACGCTGCGATTCACGTACAACGTCGACGCGGTCATCTTTGAAGATCCGATTCTGTTCGTCGACGTCCGGCGCGTCCGTCGGATCGCCGAGATGATGATCGAGAACGACCTGAACATCGTCTGGACCGGTTCGAGCCGGCTCGAGGCGATCAAGAAGATCGACGCCGAAACGTGGGACGTCCTCAAGCGCAGCGGCATCTTCCAGATCTTCATCGGCATCGAGTCCGCGTCGCCGACGGTGCTCAAGGCGGTTGGCAAGAAGTACACCGCCGACGACATCGTCGAGGTCTCGCGGATTCTCTACGAGCAGGGAGTGACGCTGTCGTGCTCCTTCATCCAGGGCATACCGGTTGAAGCGGACGGCCGGTCGCTGCACGACATCGGCCGCGAAGACCTGAAGCTCACGTCGGATGTCATCCGCCGGATGGCCGAGGTCAATCCCAAGGCCGGCGTCGGCGTGTGTCTCTACACGCCGTATCCGGGAAGCGTGGCATACGACCTGAGCCTGAAGCACGGGTTGAAGGCGCCGGAGCGTCTCGAGGACTGGTGCGAGTTCCAGCACTTCGAGAACCAGGTGCCGTGGATGCTCCCCGAGCAGGTCCACTTTGCAAAGTCGAATCCCATCTCGATGAAGGCCCTGCGCGGCAAGGATGCGAAGCGCTTCCGGCGCAACAAGGCCAAGGGCGCGATCCTGTATGCATACTCGGCGATCACGCGCGCGCGGTACCGCCACGGCTACTTCAAGTACGCCCTCGAGCAGAAGCTGATGGGCATGCTTGCCAAGAAGGTCATGGCGAGCCGCAAACCCGACAAGCAGATCAACGGGTACATCGTGTGACGTCGGGCGACGACGAGGCTCCACGCGGCGGCCTGCGGTTCGGATACGGGCTTGCGGGGCTTCTTGCGGCGGCCGCTACGTATTTCGCCTTCGATTTCGGCCTCTTCCGCGGCCCCGCCTGGCGTGGCGCGGCCGTGGCGATCGTCATCGGCATTGGATCGGCAGGCCTGATGCTCGTTCTGGATCGAACGATGGGACGCGTCACGACACGCCGCGGCGCGGTGAAACCAAAGGGCGACTGGGCGTGCCCGCGCTGCGGCGCTGCATACGTGCGCCAGGCAACCGTGTGCTCCGACTGCCACGTGCCGCTCGTCGAGACGAACGCGGCTGGCAAATGATCGTGGCGTTGGTTGCGTGATCGCTGTTCGCCGCCGGGCGGCAATGCGATACATTTGCACGAGCGTAGTCGGTCACAATTCACTCAACGAAACAGCCCGGGAAGCAATGCGCGGAATGGCCCCCAGACGCCTCTTCAGGCTCTGCGTTCTGTGTCTCTGTCTCTGTTCGGCGTCGGCCGAGGGACGAGCCTCGCAGCCCCTCGCTGTTCTGCCTGACGCGCCGATCGACGTCAGCACGCAGTGGCGGTACCGGCTCGGCGACGATCCCGCGTGGGCCGCGGTCGATAATGACGATTCAGACTGGGAGCCAGTCGATCTGATGACTGCGTGGGGACAGCCGACGGCTGCCACGTCACCCGGCTATGCCTGGTACCGCCTCGATCTTCAGCTGCCAGCGGCCGCAGCGGAGGCGACCGCGCGCGCGCCGCTCGGCGTGTCGTTCGGCGCCGTTGAATACGGCGGATACGAGGTGTTCGCCGGTGGATCGTCCATCGGCAGGTATGGATCGTCGCCAGACGCGCCAAGCCCCGTGCCCGGCAGCCCGCAGGTGTTCCCGATTCCGACCGCGGCGATTCGAAGCGACGGCCGGCTCGTGCTTGCAGTCCGGCTGTGGCGCAACCCGCAGTACGTCCGGGTGGAAATAAGCGACAGGCCCACCCCGACTGGCCCATTTGCGCTCGGTCACGTTGACGTGCTCCGCGAGCGAATCGAGCTGGAGCGCCTGCGCACACGGTTCGACACGCTTCCGCGCGTGATCTGTTCGATCGTGTTCGCGCTCGTCGGCCTCTACCACATCCAGCTCTACCGGCGTCGCCGCCAGGTGCGCGAGTACCTCTGGTTCGGTCTGATCGCGATCGGCGCGGCCACGAGCATCTTCTTCAATACCACCTGGACCGACCCCCTCTTCACCCCGCTCGGATCCTACGCTGTCGCGCTGTGCGCTGCGCACATTACCGCCATCGTGTGGTTCGAGTTCGTCTACTCGATCTTCGACTGGAGCGCAGGTCGTTGGGTACGCGCGTTTCAGTTCCTTCAGGCCGGAATGCTGGTTCTGACCATGGCAGCGCCGCGTTTCACGATCGTGAACGTCAGTCCGATGAACATCGTTACGCTGACGCCCGTGCTCGCCTTGTGGGTCTTCGTCATACCGCGGGAGGCGTGGCGAGGAAACCGGACCGCTCGGACCATCACGGTCGGCCTGCTGTTTCTCGCTGCCAGCCGCTTCTACCAGTTGCTGGCCATCTTTGCGCTCGTCCCGCCGCACAACTACGCCCACTGGGGCTTCTTTGCGCTGCTCCTTTCGATGGCTGTCTCGATGTCGAATCGCTTCAGCCAGGTGTACTCCGAGCTCGACGCCCTCAACCAGGACCTCGAATTCAAGGTGGAAGAACGCACGACAGAGCTTGCAGCGACGGTCGCAATGCTCAGCGTCAGCGAGCAGGAGGCCGTTCAGGCGCGCGAAGTCGCACTCGAGGCGAGCCGCGCAAAGAGCACCTTCCTTGCCAGCATGAGCCACGAGCTGCGCACGCCGCTCAACGCCATCCTCGGCTTCGTGCAGCTGATGCGGCACGACGCGGGAATCACCGGCGAGCGACGCGAAAACCTCGGGATCATCGAGCGCAGCGGCGAGCACCTGCTCTCGCTGATCAACGACATCCTGTCGATCTCGAAGATCGAAGCCGGCCAGGAATCGCTCGCCGACGCGTCATTCTCGCTGCGCAAACTGCTCGCGAGTCTCGACGAGCTGTTCCGGCTGCGGGCCGAAGCGGCGGGTCTGCGGCTCGAGTTCAGCATATCGGACGACATACCGCCATTTGTCCGGGGCGACGAGTCCAAAATCCGGCAGATCCTGATCAACCTGCTCGGGAACGCCCTGAAGTTCACGAGCGAGGGCACCGTCTCACTCGCGGCCGAATGGAATTCGGATCGTGCTTCGTTCGAGGTGTCAGACACCGGACGCGGGATTGCGACAAACGACCTCGACAGGCTGTTCGACCCGTTCACGCAGACTGGCAATGTTACCGCGTCGCGCGAAGGCACAGGACTCGGTCTCGCGATCAGCCGGCGCCTTGCGCGACTCATGGGCGGCGACATCACCGTATCGAGCGAACTGGGACGGGGATCGGTCTTTCGCGTGGTGATCCCGCTCGCGCAGAGCACCTCCAGCCCCGCGCCGGCCGTTCGCCGCGTGGTGCGCGACGTCGAGCCGGGTCAGCAGCGCTTTCGAATACTCGTCGCGGACGACTCGGCAACAAACCGTAAACTACTGAAGGCTTTGATGATAGCTGTCGGATTTGACGTCGAGATCGCGGTGGATGGCCTGGATGTCGTACGGGTGTGGGAAGAATACAACCCGCACCTCATCTGGATGGACGTGCGGATGCCGAACGTGGACGGGCTCGAGGCGACAAAGGCGATCCGCAGGCTCGAGCGCCAGCGGAACGGCGACGAAGGGCGCGCTCCAACACGGATCATTGCGCTCACGGCAAGCGCGTTTGACAGCGATCGCGACGAACTGCTCGCGGCGGGGTGCGACGATTTCGTTCTGAAGCCGTTCAAGGAGGAGAAGCTGTTCGCGGTGATGACCGAACAGCTTGGAGTCCGTTTCCGCTACAACGACCCGGAGAAGCCCGCCACGTCCGACCGTTCGAGGCTCAGCCGAAACCGGCAGAGGGTGGAGAACATCCCGGCGTCGCTCGTGGCGTCGCTCGACCGCGCCGTTCAGCACGGCGACGTCGAAACGGCCACCGAGGTGATCGCGGCGATCGGATCGCACGATCGCAAGCTCGCCGACGAGTTGAAGTCGATGCTCAAGGGCTACCGGCTCGACGACATCCAGGAGGCGCTTGGCACGTCGCCGGCAGAGCACGATCGGAAGTAGGCGTGGGCGAAAGATGTGAGCGGAGGGTAAGGGACTCGAACCCTTAAGCGCTTTCGCGCGCCGGTTTTCAAGACCGGTGACTTACCAATTAGCCTAACCCTCCGGCGCGCAGTATAGAGGCGGACGCGCGAACCGCACAACGGCGCCGAACTCCGGCGTCCGGCACGCTGAGCCCGCCGGAGGATGACGCGCGAAACACCTCCAACTGGACGCTTGCGGCCGTGTTGCATATACTCCCCCGCCTTATGGCTGACGATGTCGAGAAGCCCGCACGGCGCGTTCTGTACTGCCCAAAGTGTGGAACGCGCTACACGTTCGAGACGGCCGAGTGCGTTTCGTGCAAGTCGCCGCTCTCCGAAAAGCAGCCGCGTGACGAGTCGCTCTTCCGCCCGAAGATCGACCTGCCGTTTGCAGCATTCGCCGTGCTCTACTTCGTCGGCTACGGACGGCTGACCGGCGAAGCGCAGAGTTTCGGTCTGATCGCGTTGATCGTCGGCTTTGCCGCAATCGTCGCCTTCCGCACCATCAGTTACTACGAATGGCTCGGTCGCAGGTAATTCGTGTAGGATTTCACATCCGAGCGCGGCAGTCTTGAGCGTGAGGCTACTTCCAGTATGAGCACGGGCACGACAGCGAACGCGGCCGAGTTGCTCGACCGCATCGAGCGCAGTGAGCCGTTGACCGATGACGAGTGGCTCGCGGTGACGCTCGAGGCGCCGACCGACGAACTGCTCAGGCTCGCAGACGCGCTGCGGTGGCGGCTTCATCCCAGGCCCGAAGTCTCGTACGTCATCGACCGGAACGTCAACTATTCCAACATTTGCTCGGCGATCTGCAGTTTCTGCGCGTTCTACCGCAAGCCCGGCTCTCCCGAGGGCTACGTCCTGCCGAACGAAGAGATCTTCGATCGCGTCCAGGAGATGATCGATCTCGGCGGCAGCGGTGTGCTGATGCAGGGCGGTCTCCACCCGGATCTGCCGCTGGACTACTACGAGACGCTGCTCTCGGAGCTCAAGCGTCGGTTTCCAGGCATCTACCTTCACTGTTTTTCGCCACCCGAGATCGTCAACCTGCGCGACATCACCGGTCTGACGATCGAGGAAGTTCTCGTGCGCTTGAAGGCTGCAGGCCTTGATTCGATTCCGGGCGGCGGCGCCGAGATCCTCGTCGACAGCTTCCGGAAGCGTCGCGCGACGAAGTGCACCGGCGTCGAGTGGCTCGAAGTCAACGAAATCGCGCACGGACTGGCGATTCCGACAACGGCGACGATGATGTTCGGCATGGGCGAAAAGCTCGAGCATCGCGTCGAGCACCTGCGCATGATCAAGGAGGTCCAGAACCGGACGCACGGCTTCATCGCGTTCATCGTCTGGACATTCCAGCCCGACAACACGCCGCTCGGCCGCGCATACCCGGACCGGATACCGGCCGACGAGTTCCTGCGCTGGTTCGCGATGTCGCGCCTGTATCTGGACAACATCCCCAACGTGCAGGTCTCGTGGCTGACACAGGGCCTCGAGGTCGGGCGGCGCGCGCTCCACGGCGGCGCCAACGACCTTGGCTCGATCATGATCGAAGAGAACGTCATCTCGGCAGCCGGCGCCAACCACAAGGCCACCGAGGAGATGCTGCGCAACGTCATTCTCGAGGAGGGCTTCCGGCCCGTGAAGCGCAACGCCGGATACCACCTTCTGTAGACGCCGCTTGGGCGGCCATGCCCCACGGTTACACGATGCACTCAAAGTCAGCTCTCGAATCTCGCCGCACACGGTTTCTCGAAGCGCTCGGGTCAGGCGTCGCCGTGCTCGCCGCCGCGCCGACTCGCGTTCGCAGCAACGACTCGGACTACAAGTATCGTCCGGACAGCGACCTGTTCTACCTGACCGGGTTCGCCGAGCCCGAGGCCGTCGCGGTGTTCGCACCCAACCACCCCGAGCATCGTTTCGTGCTCTTTGTCCGACCCCGCGACCCCGAGCGCGAGACGTGGGACGGCAGGCGCGCCGGGATCGACGGAGCCATCGCGCGCTACGGCGCCGACGTCGCGTTCGACATCAAGGATCTCGACGAGCGGCTTCCCGAGTATCTCGACGGATGCCCGACGCTCCACTACCAGATGGGCCGGGACGAGGCGTTCGACCGGCGGATTCTCGGCCACCTGAACAGCTATCGAACGTCGCGCCGCAACAAGCCCGAGGGCCCGAAGTCGATTGTGGAACCGGGCGAGATCCTGCACGAGATGCGGTTGATAAAGTCCGACGAGGACGTCGAACTGATGCGGCGCGCGGCGTCGATATCGTGCGAGGCGCATCGCGCAGCGATGGCCGCGTGCCGGCCCGGAATGCACGAATTCGAGCTCGAGGCGCTCGTCGAATACACGTTCCGGCGAAACGGCGCGCTCGGACCGAGCTATACGTCGATCGTCGGTTCGGGCCCGAATGCGACGATCCTGCACTACATCGAGAACAACCGCCGGATCGAGGACGGCGACCTCGTTCTGATCGACGCCGGCGCCGAGTTTGCCTACTTTGCCGCCGACATCACGAGAACGTGGCCCGCGAACGGGACGTTCTCGCCTGAGCAGCGGGCCATCTACGAGCTCGTTCTCGAGGCCCAGGTCGAGGCGGTCGAGGCAACGCGCCCCGGCGCTCGCATGCAGGACGTCCACGACGGTGTCGTTCGAACGCTCACCACCGGGCTCGTCCGGCTCGGTCTGCTGGACGGTCCGGTCGACAAGTTGATCGAAGACGGCGCGTTCCGCGCGTTCTACATGCACAAGACAGGTCACTACCTCGGGCTCGACGTGCACGACGTCGGGAAATACCGCGATGGCGAGGAGTGGCGTCCGCTTGCGCCCGGAATGGTCGTGACGGTCGAGCCTGGTCTCTACATTGCCGAAGACTGCCCGGACGTCGAGCCCCGGTGGCGCGGCATCGGCGTGCGGATCGAGGACGACGTCCTGATCACCGCCAGCGGCAACGAGGTTCTGTCGGCCGGCGCGCCCAAGGCTGTCGCCGAGATCGAACAACTCGTGGGTTCCGCGGCCACCGCCGCTTCGCGCAGCTGAGAAGACGTGCGAGCCGCGACCGATTTCCCACATTCGTCCCTGGAGGCTCCAAGGTGAAGCGACCGCTATCGGCCGTCCTGGCGTCCGCATTGCTGCTTGCGTTGAATGTCCCCGTCCTCGCCGGTCCGCCGGTCGACGTCGGCGCCTATCGCGATGTGTCCGGGAGGATCATCGGCGCTGCCGTGGTCGACGACACGGCGTGGCAGCGGCTGACCTACCTGTGCGACGCGATCGGCAACAGGTTGAGCGGCACGCCACAGCTCGATGCCGCGATTGCGTGGGCAGTGGCCGAGATGACGCGCGACGGGCTCGAGAACGTGCACACCGAGAAGGCGATGGTCCCACGCTGGGTGCGCGGTGACGAAAGCGCGACGCTCGTCGAGCCCGTGGTTCGAAAGCTCGCGATGCTCGGGCTCGGGAACAGCGTCGGCACGCCGCCCGAAGGCATCACCGCCGATGTCACGGTCGTGCACAGCTTTGCCGAGCTCGACGGCCTCGGCGACAAGGTGCGCGGTCGGATCGTCTGCTACGACGTGCCGTTCACCAACTATGGCGAAACGGTGCAGTATCGCGGTTCCGGTGCATCGCGGGCCGCAAAGTACGGTGCGGTCGCGGTCCTCGTCCGATCCGTCGGGCCGACCGGTTTCGACACGCCGCACACGGGGGCGCTTCGCTACGCGACCGATCCGCCGGAGCCCGCAAGGATCCCCGCCGCTGCGATAACGATCGAGGGCGCCGAAATGCTCGCGCGCATGCAGGCTCGAGGTCAGCGAATCCGCGTGACGCTCAGGATGAGCGCCGCGATGCTCGCCGACGTGCCGTCGGCGAACGTGGTGGCCGAACTGCGCGGATCCGAGCATCCCGAACAGGTCGTGCTGCTCGGCGCGCATCTCGATTCGTGGGACGTCGGATCGGGCGCGCACGACGACGGAGGTGGTTGCATGCAGATCTGGCAGGCGCTTCGCATCCTGAAGACGCTCGGTCTGCGGCCACGACGCACTATCCGTATCGTGCTGTTCACGAACGAGGAGAACGGTCTGCGCGGGGGCACGGCATATCACGACGCACACAAGGACGACGCCCGAAACCACGTGCTCGCGATCGAGACCGATTCGGGAACGTTCCATCCGCTCGGGTTTGGCGTGTCCGGCAGCGAGTCCGTCAAGGCAACGGCCGGTCAGATCGTGGCGCTTCTCGAACCGATCGGCGCAGGAACGATCGGCGGCGAAGGCGGCGGCGCCGACATCGGGCCGATGATGCTCGAGGGCGTTCCGGGGATGGGACTCAACGTCGAGGGATCGCGCTACTTCTGGTATCACCACACCAACGCAGACACGCCGGACAAGATCGATCCGCGGGACCTCGCGCTGTGCTCGGCCGCGATCGCCGTCATGGCATACGTCGTCGCCGATCTCCCGTTCCGGATCGGCGAGTAACATCCGTCCGAGGGGAAACCGGTATCACCATGAGACTCGAAAACAAGATCGTACTGATTACGGGCGCGAGCGCCGGAATCGGCGAGGCGTGCGCGCGCGCGTTCGCTGCCGAGGGCGCGCGATTGATTCTTGCAGCGCGCCGGACCGACCGGCTCGAGCAGCTCGCCGCCGGGCTCGGCGTGCCGACGCTGTGCATCGCGCTCGACGTTCGGGACGCCCCGGCCGTCGACTCGGTGCTTTCGGCGCTTCCCGACGAGTGGTCCGCCATCGACGTGCTTGTCAACAACGCAGGGCTCGGGCTCGGGCTCGACAAGCTGCAGGACGGTTCGGTCGACGACTGGAACGGCATGATCGACACGAACGTGAAGGGCCTGCTGCACGTCACGCGCGCCGTCGTGCCCGGAATGGTCGCGCGGGGACGCGGCCACGTCATCAACATCGGTTCGATCGCGGGCCGCGAGGTCTATCCGGGTGGAAACGTCTATTGCGCCAGCAAGCATGCGGTCGATGCGATCACAAAGGGGCTGCGCATGGATCTCGTCGCGACGCCGATCCGCGTCAGCACCATCGATCCGGGCCTGGTCGAGACCGAGTTCAGCATCGTGCGTTTCAAGGGCGATGCAGACCGCGCGCGAAAGGTCTACGAGGGCATCCAGGCGCTCCGTGGCGCGGACGTCGCGGACGCCGTCGTCTACTGCGCGACGCGTCCCGCACACGTGTCGATCAACGAGATCGTCATCATGCCGGTGAACCAGGCGTCAGCGCTCGTCGTGCACCGGGAGTAGGTCGCGACCGGGCCGACAGGAAACCGGTCACGGCGGCGGCGAACGCCTCCTCCTGCTCGAACTGCGGCAGGTGGCCGCTCGCCGGGAGCACCCTCAGCTCGGCGCCGGGGATTCCGTCACGCCACGCCTCGGCGCAGGCGAGGGGAAGCAACGCATCACGCTCTCCCCACAGAACGAGCGTCGGCGATGTGATCCGGCGAAGGCGGCCCGCGAGCTTCGGGCTCAGAAACGGACGCGCGGCGCCGTCCGGCAGGACGCGGTCGACGAATCGCATCGCGGAATCGAAACCGTCGAGCGCCGGCTGTTTTCGCGGGAGCGCAATCTCGGCCATCGGACCGGACGGATTCGCAAACAGCAGCCGGCGAAGCTCATCCTGCCGAGCACCGTCGGTCGTCGCGAGCGACGGCACGCCGCCAGCCAGTCCGAATGCATCCGCGATCACGAGCCGGTCGACGCGTTCCGGGTGCCGCACCGCGACCTCGGCGGCGATCCAGCCGCCGAGCGAGACGCCCACCACGTGCGCCCTCTTCAGTCCGAGCCCGTCCAGAAGATCGAGAAACCCGAATGCGACGTCCTCCATCGCGTCGGCGTCGGTCCCGATCGATGGCGACACCGGCGCGATGACGTCGAACGAGCCGGCGAGCCGCTGGTGAAACGGCAGCCACCCCGACTCGCCGAGCAGACTGTTCAGGTAGACGAGCGGCGGCCCCTTCCCGCCGCGCAACAGTTCGACCCGATGGTCGACGGCAAGGGTCTCCTGGCGCTTGCCGCCTTCGTATATGCGGGTCTTCAACCCGTAGACGAGCTTTGCAAGGGTCTTTCGCAGCACGTGGCGAGGATACGAGGTGACCGAGCTACAAGGCAATCGCGGGACCGAGCGGACGCCGCTTCTCGGACCGGTCGTACAGTACCTGTTCGAGAAAGAGCCCCGACGGCGGAGCGGTCAGCTCAGCGGCGTCGCCGCCACTCTCGAGCATCCGTTCGATGTCGGTCTCGGACAGCTGTCCGCGCCCGGCTGCGACGATCGTGCCTGTCAGACGCCGCACCATCTTCCACAGAAAGTGCGACGCGGCGATCCGGAACAGCAGCAGGTCGCCGTGCCGCTCGAGGCGCGCCTCGCTCACATCGACGATCGTCGATCCGCCGCCTTCGTCCGTCTGGCTGAACGCGGCAAAGTCGTGCCGGCCCGAAAAGAGCGACGCCGCCCGGATCATCGCCGGCTCGTCGAGCGTGTCGCGCACCCACCACACGAACCGCTTTCCGAATGCCGTCCGGCGCGTCGCGATCTGATAGACGTAACTGCGCAGGATCGCGTCGTGGCGCGCATTGAAGCGGGGAGGCGCCTGCTCGACACCGAGCACGTTGATGTCGGGCGGCAGCTTGTCGTTGATTCCCTGCAGCAGGGTTTTCGCCGCCATACGGGTCGACGTGCGCATGTGCGCGACCTGCCCGATGGCGTGCACGCCGGCGTCGGTTCGGCCCGCTCCGCCGAGCTCGACGCGATCGTCGAGCGTCGCCGACGCGGCGGCGCGCAGCGCTCCCTGCACGGTGTTCGCGTTCCGTTGCTCCTGCCAGCCGCTGTAGCGCGTTCCGTCGTATTCGATCGTCAGCTTCCAGCTATTCATGCCATGGCCGCCGATCCGTGTCCGCGATCATCTGCGCCGATCCGCGGCAGCGATCGCAGAACGCATCTCGCGCACCGCGCGCTCCATCCCGACGAGCACGGCGCGCGCAATGATGTTGTGGCCGATGTTGAGCTCGGTCAGTTCGGGTATCGCGGCGATCGGTCCGACATTGCGGTATGTCAGTCCGTGCCCGCCCGCGACCCGCATGTTCGCCTCGTGCGCGGCGCGTGCCGCCTGCGCATGCCGGGAAACCTCGCGTGCGATCTCGCCAGCCGGACCCGAGAGGTCCGCGTACCTGGCCGTGCACAGCTCGACCTGGTTGGCCCCGAGCTCACCAGCGGCCTGGATCTGTGCGAGATCTGGCTCGATGAACACGCTCACGTCGAGGCCGGCGTCGCGAAGCGTTCGGATCGCCGCAGCGACGCGGTCGTGGTGTGTGACGAGATCGAGTCCGCCCTCTGTCGTGATCTCGTCCGGGGATTCGGGGACGAGCGTGACGGTGTCGGGCCGGAACGCGAGCGCACGATCGACCATCTCGTCCGTTGCAGCACATTCCATGTTGAGGTGGGTCGTTACCAGCTCGCGCAGGACGCGAACATCGGCGTCCTGGATGTGCCGGCGGTCCGCTCGCAGATGGACGGTGATACCGTCCGCACCAGCGAGCTCGGCGAGCACGGCGGCGGCCGAGACGCTTGGCTCCGTCGCGCGCCTCGCCTGCCGAACGGTCGCGACGTGGTCGATGTTTACGTGCAGTCGAACTCTGTCGCCCAAGCGCTTCTCCTCACTTTGCAACCGACGTCACGGCCTGGCGGCCCGCCGGTTCGTCGTACGCACCGCGAATGCTGTTCCAGCGGACGCGCGCGAGATCCACAAAGCCGTCTATCCCGTTGAAAACACTTACCTTGGAACCAAGCACGTTATTCCACACGACGGGGATCTCGTCGATCCGGTAGCCGAGCCTGGTCGCGACGAACAACGCTTCGACATCGAACCCAAAGCGTTCGATCCGGACGCGCGAGAAGACGTCGCGCGCGGCGTCGCGCCGGAACGCCTTGAACCCGCACTGCGTGTCATGAAACGGCATGCCCGTCGTCACGCGCATGAAGAGGTTGAACGCGCGTCCCGCCATCTCGCGGCTCGCCGGTTGATGGACGCCGATCAGCGACTTGTCGAGACCACGCGATCCGATGGCGATGTCGCACGTGCCACGGCGGATCGGATCGACGAGCTTTGGCGTCTCCTCGATCGGCGCCGACAGATCGGCGTCGGAGAACAACGCGATGCGCCCCTCAGCCGCCAGCATGCCCGTTCGTACGCTTGCTCCCTTTCCGTGATTGCGGCCGTCGCCGAGCAGCCTCAGCGAAATTCCGGACGCCTCGAAGACCGGGATGGAATCGGTGACGACACGAGGCGTCGCGTCGCGCGAGCCGTCGTCGACGACGATGACCTCGGACGACGGGTAGTTCGCCTCCAGGTACGTGCGGACGCGCTCGAGCGTGGGCTCGATCCGACCCTCCTCGTTGTATGCCGGAATGACGATCGTCAACTCCGGTTCGCGCTGTGCGTGGCTCACCCGATCCCTCTGCAACTCACGGATTTCATTGCGAAACAGAGCACTATAGCACGCGTTTGATACACGCTGGAACGGACGGTGCGTTGATTGGGGCGGGGCGTGATTGGCCGAATCCGTCATATCGGAGCTGAGCGCGGTAGCGCTCAGGCCCCAACGCGCTCGGCGACCGAAGTGGGTCGCAACGACCATCCCGGCACCGACCGTTGGGCGCGAATGACGTCGGGGCC